>SVFG01000063.1 GCA_015056975.1 Lachnospiraceae bacterium
TACGGATGATGGGGAAGAAGTACAGGAAACAGACGAGGGAGCAGTGCTGGATGAGGCGCTGGTGGCCGAAAAGACTGAGGAATATTTTGCGAAGGCAATTCCCACTACCGTGGAGGATTTGCTTACAATTGCGGACAGCTTTGACGTACCTGAGGGCGTGGAAGGTGTTATGAAATGGGATGTATCCGATATTTTTCATAATTATTGGATTGTGGGCAATTATTTGAATATTGGTTCGGACACCGGTGATGATGAATCCAGTATTCAAATTGTAAATGATCAGACTGTAGCGTGCTTGAAGGTTTATCAGGCGTTGAACCAGTTCTTCTCCATAGAATCCGACAAAGTTACCTATGATTCCGTAATGGATGATTTTGTCAACGGAAGAATTGTATTTACCATCGGAAGTACCGATGCCATAAAGCGAATTGAGCAGGCGAAGGCGGACGGTGTGTTTACGCATGATTATGGCGTGGCGGTTATGCCTAATATCAATAAGATGCTTGCCAGCCGTTCGTTGTCTGTAACCAATGTGGTTGCGGTAAACAGCTATTCGAAAAACAAAGAGCTTGCCAATAAATTTGCGGCTTTTTTGGTGGATGAATATGCCGGAGAGCTTTATGAGAGAACGGGTAAGGTGGCATCAAATGTCAAGATTAATCAGGACAATGGTGCATTGCAGATATGTATGCTGGAGTATGCAGATAGTATTTCTCTTCCCAAAATGATGGAAATCGGTAATCTGTGGCTGCAGCTGGAGGCGTTGTTTGCAAAGGTTTGGAATGGAGAAGTAGTCACACCTCTATTGGAGGAGTTGTCTGAGCAGATTTCAACACAGATTATACAATAAGTATATGAATAAAGAACCAGTCATGGTGGAGATACTACTTTAAGAAAGGCGGTGTTTACCATGATTGGTTTTTTGATTGCAATTATTTCCGGTGCACTTATGAGTATTCAGGGAGTGTTTAACACGCAGGTGACCAAGGCATCCGGTATCTGGGCGGCAAGCTCATTTGTGCAGTTTAGTGCGCTTCTTGTATGCTTGTCGGCATGGTTACTTACCGAGAGAGGGAATCTGCTTAGAGTGTTTTCGGTGCAACCGAAGTATATGCTGTTGGGTGGTGCCATAGGAGCATTTATAACATTTACGGTAATAAAGAGTATGGAGGTTCTGGGACCGGCAAAGTCGGTTATGCTTATTGTAGTAGCGCAGCTTCTGGTGGCGTATATCATTGAGCTGTTCGGCTGGTTCGGAGTAGATAAACAGCCATTCGAATGGCGCAAGGCAGTAGGTATGGCGGTGGCCATTGCAGGTATTCTCATTTTTAAGTGGAAATAACAAAAACTTACTTGTAAAACTTTTGTAATTATTTTACAATAAAATAGTCAGCATAGAGAGGCAATCCTTTGTTTCCGGCAAGTGCCAGAGAGAAAGGACTATGATGAAGAAAAAAAGAAGATATGTTTATGTCATGGTAGCGGTATCGGTCTGCCTGTTGCTCGGTGGGTGCAAGGTGCAGGATAGGGCTATTTCAATTCCTGTTTTAGAGCAGAGGGAGGAAGGCGCAGATGATACAGTACAGGATGTGGCAGAGCAGATGATTTATGTTCATGTGTGCGGAGCTGTGATGAACCCGGGGGTGGTATGTCTCCCGGCTGGAAGCCGTAGAGGGGATGCGGTTTTGGCGGCGGGCGGATTTACAGAGAACGCAGGTGAGAACTATGTGAATCTTGCGGCGCTTCTTACAGATGGGGAGCAGCTCTATATTCCGGATGCAGAGGAAGGGGAAATGCTAATGCATGCCCGGATGCAGGATGGAAATGCTGTTGTAAACATAAATACCGCTACGCAGGAGGTGCTATGTACTCTGCCCGGTATCGGCAGTTCCAGGGCTAAGGACATCATAGCTTATAGGGAAAAGCATGGTAAATTCTCACGTAAAGAAGATATCATGCAGGTGAGCGGTATCAAAGAAAGTATTTATCAAAGAATCTGTGAACAGATTGTTGTGGAATAAATAAAAAGGGAGAGAAGAGTTATGGCGGGTAAAAGAGTATTGGTGGTGGATGATGAGAAGCTGATTGTTAAGGGAATCCGTTTCAGCCTGGAGCAGGATGATATGCAGGTGGATTGTGCATATGATGGTGAAGAGGCACTGGCATATGCCAGAGAGAATCAATATGATATTATTTTGTTGGACGTTATGCTTCCTAAATTAACAGGCTTCGAGGTTTGTCAGCAAATTCGTGAGTTTTCAAATGTCCCTATTATTATGCTTACTGCAAAAGGGGAGGACATGGATAAAATTTTGGGTTTGGAATATGGGGCTGATGATTACATAACAAAACCCTTTAATATTCTGGAAGTGAAGGCGCGTATTAAAGCGATTATGCGCCGTGTGGAGCCTTCAAGAAACACAAAAGATTCTGCCAAGGTAATAGAAAGCGGTGACATGCGTCTGGATTGTGAAGGCAGACGGGCATATATTTCCGGTAAAGAGATTGGGCTGACAGCCAAAGAATTTGAGGTGCTTGAGCTTTTGATGTTGAATCCCAATAAGGTTTACAGCAGAGAAAATCTGCTGAGTCTGGTGTGGGGAACAGATTATCCGGGAGATGTGCGCACTGTGGATGTGCATATCCGTCGTCTGCGTGAAAAAATTGAGGAGAATCCCAGCGACCCCCAATATGTACACACGAAATGGGGCGTTGGTTACTACTTCCAGAACGTTTAAGGTTATAAGGTTATATGTTAAAAAAATTAGGTAACAGTATTAAAACAATTATATTCTTAAAAAGTCTGCGCCTTCGTATTTTTGTGATTGTATTATTGGCGGGAATTGTTCCCGCCGTTTGTCTGCGTTATGGTATTATGGAAAATTATGAAAAGCAGGCGGTAGAGCAGCGTATTGCCACGGTACAAAATCAACTTCTGGTACTGGCGAACCATCTGATTGGAAATAATTACCTGACAAACTACTATTCGGAGGAGCAGAATTTTCAAACATCTAAGGAAGTGATTGACGCGGAATTGGAGATGTTATCCAACCTTTATGAGGGGCGCGTTATGATCATCAACAGCAATTTTAAAGTCATTAGAGACACATATGGCATCAGTGAGGGAAAAACAATTATTTCCGAAGAGGTGCTGAGGTGTTTTCTTGGTCAGAATTCTTCACATTATGATAAAGAGCATGGGTATATTGAATTGACAACACCGATTGTGCGTGCCGCAATAAAGGAGGAAACGGGGAAGGCTGTTTCCGGAGAGATTGTAGGAGTAATGCTCACCAGTGTTTCCAATGAGAATATTGTGATGACATTGCACAATTTGAGTAGAAAAGCAGGAGTTTTGGAACTGCTCCTGGTTTTGGCTATGATTGCGTTGTCCATTATTCTTTCGGTTGCATTGACCAGACCTTTTAATAAGATAACATCTGCCATTAATGAAGTGAAGGAAGGTTACAGCAATGAAGAAATATCAGTACCGGACTACGTGGAAACGGTACATATAGTGGATGCCTTTAACCAGTTGCAGAGGCGCATGAAGGTGTTGGATGATTCCAGGCAGGAATTTGTGGCAAATGTGTCCCATGAATTAAAGACGCCCATGACCTCTATGAAGGTGCTGGCTGATTCCCTGCTTTCGCAAGAGGGAGTTTCGGCCGAATTGTACCGTGAATTTATGGAGGATATGGTTTCAGAAATCGATAGGGAAAATCAAATTATCACTGATCTGCTTGCACTTGTTAAGATGGATAAGAAGGCGCAGGACTTAAACATTACTTCGGTAAATATGAATAATCTTGCCGAGTTGATTTTGAAACGATTGCGACCGCTTGCGCGAAAGAAAGATGTGGAGGTAGTGTTTGAGAGTATGCGCCAGGTGGTAGCTGAAGTCGATGAGGTGAAAATGAGCCTTATTATGACGAATCTTGTGGAGAATGCCATTAAGTACAATAAAGAGCATGGCTGGGTGAAGGTGCGATTGGATGCAGACCACCAGTATTTCAGCTTTTATGTGAGTGATTCGGGCATGGGTATTCCGGAGGAGGAGTTGGGCCATATTTATGAACGTTTCTATAGAGTAGACAAATCTCATTCTAAAGAGATTGGCGGAACAGGCTTGGGATTGGCGATTACAAAGAGCGCGGTGCTTGCCCATAAGGGTTCCATAAGTGTGGAGAGTACGGAGGGTGAAGGCTCCGGTTTTACGGTAAAGATACCGTTAACGTATATAGCATAAGGAGCAGAGTATGAAGAGGACAGTAATGATTTTACTTCTTGTGCTTTTGACAGTAGGATTTGCTTCCTGCAATAAAAAAGAAGAAAGCGAAGAAGAAACAGGATATCAGATTTATTACATCAGTAATTCAGAAACCAGGTTGGAGACGAAATCCTATCAGGTGGAGGCTACCGGTAAATATGAGCAGCTGAAGGAATTGTTAATTTGTCTCGGCACTACTTCAGGGAAGCTGGAGTACAAAGCACCTCTGGCGTATGGGTTTAAGGTGTTGGATGCACAAATCCGAAGAGGTACAGCTTATATTAATGTAGATGCGGCATATAAGGAATTGCCGGCTACAACGGAGGTTTTGGTGCGTGCTGCATTAGTTAATACGTTGACCCAGATTGAAGGTGTAGATTACGTAAATATGACGGTAGAAGGCAGGCAATTGTATGACAATGCAGGGGAAGCTGTAGGAAGGATGAGCGCTGACCAGTTTGTCTATAATGATGGTAATGAGATTAATACCTATGAGCTTGCCAGAGTGAAATTGTATTTTGCAAATGAGTCAGGCGATAAGCTGATAGCGGCATATAGGGAGAAGCATTATTCTACCAATGTGTCAATGGAAAGACTTATTGTAGAAGAGATGATTGAGGGCCCCAGTGGGCAGGTGCAGGGTATTTATCCCACAATCAACGGCAACACCAAAATTTTGAGTGTTACAACCAAGGATGGTATTTGCTACGTAAATCTGGATGCCACCTTTTTGAAGGTTAAAAATAATGTATCCATTCAGCTTGCCATATATTCCATAGTAAATTCATTGGTGGAGTTGCCTACCGTAAACAAGGTGCAGATATTGGTTGACGGAGAGGTGCCATTAAGTTTTTCGAGAGCGGTATATGAGAGAAATTTGGATTGTGTGACAACGTTGGAGCAGGAGTGAGGACACGAAATGAAGAGAACGCTGTTTTGCGTCTGCCTGTGTCTGATTTTAGTGGCGTGTCTGCGTCTTTTTATGGACGAAGATGCGCCGCGGCAGAAGAAAGAAGCGCTTAGTGGAAAGACGCTTATGGTTTCGGGCAGAATATATCAAAAAGAAAAAGACAAGTTTTACTTAACATCTGTTATTGTTCATGAAAATGCTGCAATTCTGCAGCAGGAAAATTCCAAACAAGCAATTGAATTTAAAGAAAACCTGATGTGCGAATATGAGGGGAGCGAAAGGCTGAAGCTGGGCAGTAATGTTACGGTATTAGGAGATTTTACGCTCTTTTCTAAGGCTACAAATCCGGGAGAGTTTGACAGCAGGGCATATTATGCCTCCATAAAAATTGCAGGGTGCATAAAGCAGACGGAAATATTGGCAGAGGGAGAACGGTATTCTGAGGCGGCAGAGATTTTATACCGTATGAAACAATATTGGAAGGAAAGGCTGTATCAGATATTTCCGCAGAAGGAAGCCTCGGTTATGTGTACCATGCTGTTGGGAGAAAAGGGAGAGACAAACCTGGAACTGAAAGCGTTGTATAAACGTAACGGTATTGTCCATATTTTATCTATATCCGGGTTACATATCACAATTATAGGAATCAGCCTCTATCAATTGCTTCGCAAATCAGGAGTGCCTACATGTGTTGCTGCCGTTATTGGAGGAAGTATTCTTTTATTGTATGGGGCACTTACGGGAATGAGTATCTCCGCAACGCGGGCGATTGGTATGTATTTATTGAAAATGTTGTCTCATATCTGCGGACGGACTTATGACATGCTTACAGCGTTGGGAATTATGGGGGCGGTGATGGTACTGCAAAATCCGGAATACCTATATCATGCAGGATTTCTGTTGTCCTTTTGTGCAGTGCTTGGAATCGGTGTGTTGTATCCTGCACTTACAGCCGGAGAGATAAAGAAAAGCAGGGTGTTTCAGCGGAAGTATCATGGGAGATTTATGAATATTGTTGCATCGTTAATGAATCATGTGGTCAATGTCACGTGGCAGTCCTTCTTATCAGGAGTGTCCGTTACACTTACCACGTTACCCGTAATGCTGTGGTTTTATTATGAGGTTCCGGTTTATTCCATGCTTCTAAATCTGCTGACATTACCCTTTATGGGGATGGTGCTTTGCTTTGGATTGGTTGCCATGCTGTTGCCCGGCTTTGGAATATTGGGGACGGTGGATTGCTTTGTGCTGGCCGGATACGAAAGGTTGTGCAAAGTGTTTGAAGGATTTCCCCTTCATACCTGGAATCCGGGGCAACCAAAAGCATGGCAGGTAGTCGTCTATTATGTCATATGGATTATGATAGTGTGTTTGGGGAATATCCGAAAGAAGCGAAAGGCAAAAGATAGGGTCAGATATATACAGGTATTACAAATAGCTCTATTGACTACTGCAGTCATCTTTGTAGGTATACGGGATTTACGTACATGCGAGGTTACTTTTCTGGATGTGGGACAAGGTGACTGCATCTGTGTACAGAGTGTGTCGGGAGAAACATATTTGTTTGATTGCGGCAGCAGTAGCAGGGATGAAGTGGGCCGCTATGTTTTGTTACCCTTTCTCAAATACAGCGGGATCAGAAAGCTGGACGGTGTGTTTGTGTCCCATGATGATTCAGACCACAAAAACGGCGTGGAAGAGTTACTGACTTTTGCAGAACAGGAGGGAATTGAGATAGAGCGTGTGTATTGGCCAGGGGAGATGAGTGCAGGTGTACAGATAGAAAGTGAAACATCATCCGTTCTATGTCTGCATCCGTCAAAGGATTTTGAGGGGGAAGACAATGCTTCTTCACAGTGCTTTTATGTGGAGTTGCTAAAGGACAGAGGGCGGGAAGAAAAGCTTACCTTATTATTGACAGGTGATGTGGATGGTGAAGGGGAAGAAATGCTGACAGATAAGCTGCGACACTATGGAATTGGTGGCAGTGCAGTGCTGAAGGTGGCACATCACGGCTCTAAATATGCCACATCAGAACGGTTTTTGCGACAATATAAGCCACAGGTGTCTGTCGTTTCCTGTGGCAGATATAATTCCTATGGGCACCCTCATAAAGAGACCTTAAAAAGACTTCAAGAGAACGGAAGCATCATCTTTACCACTCCGGAGTGTGGGGCGGTTACGATAAGTCTTGGAAAAGAAATAGAGGTGCGTACATTTCGTCCCTTACGCTGATACAATTAAAATTTCCACGCTGATGACATCATTCATCTGTCCGGTCTTGACCGCTTCCTCCGTCTCCACACAGCGCTTGACAAATGTCTTTAGGTCAGAGGTCTTAAAGCGGGAGGCCTGAGCGACATATTTGCCTGCTACAAAGGGAGGGACACCGATTTTAGAGGCAATATCCTTGTCGGAGAAGCCTTTTTGTTTCAGCTCCTTGGTCTGTAAAAGCAGATTGTACTGGCGGGCAATCAAGAACAGAATGCGCATGGCAGGCTCTTTCAGCGCAAGCAAGTCATAATAAAGGGACAATGCTTCCTTGGTATTGCCGGATGCAATGGCATTTACCATGTCAAAAATATGATTGGAAATGCGGTTTACACAGACTGCTTCCACATCCTCATCTGTAATCACATCCCGGTCCATGCAGTAGCAAAGAAGCTTTTCCAGCTCCATCTGAATGTTTTCCATGTCCGTTCCGGTCTTCGTGAGGAAAAGAGTAACGGTACGTTCCGTAATTTTTTTGTTGTCTCTGCCGACAATGCCGGCAACCCAACGCTTTAGGGTGTTTTCATCCTGAACGCCGAATTCTACCACACAGCCGTTGCTTTGTACAGCTTTGAACAGCTTGCTTCGCTTATCCACTTCGCTCTCCGTAAAAACAAAGTAAGTGGTCTCATTGGGAGAAGCCAGGTATTCTGCCATTTTTTCGCCGCCGGATTTGAACAGATTACTGTTGCTGATAAATATGACTCTGCGTTCTGAAAGAAAGGGAAGCGTCTCAGCAAGGTCAATGATTTCTCCTACGGAAATGTCCTTCCCCTCATAAAAATGAGAGTTCATGCTGTCGCCTTCATTACACATGGCCTTGTGTAACCGGTCGGTGTATTGTTTTTTCAGGTAACGCTCTTCGCCGTAGAGAAGATAAATCTGTTTGAAGTTGTTTTGTTTAATATCATTGTTGATGCGTTGCATGTTTCACCCCGGAAGCTTGTACTAATAAATCTAGTATTCATTATACTCTAAACCACATAGATTGAAAAGGGAAAAACAATAGGAAGTCCTTGAGACTTTTAACAGGTTGTGCTACTATTATGAGTAGATGATTTACAATATACAAAAGCTGGAGGATGTGTAATGAGCAAAGGAAAAGGTTTTTTTGGAGAATTTAAGAAATTTATCATGCGTGGAAACGTAATGGATATGGCAGTCGGTGTCATTGTAGGCGGTGCGTTTACCGCTATTGTGACTTCCCTTAATAAGGATATTCTGACTCCTTTATTGGGATTGTTCGGAGGTACGGATTTCAGTAATCTGGTGCTTAAGATGGGGGAAGGTGAGGAGGCTCCCGTACTGATGTACGGCAATTTTATTACTGCTGTAATTAATTTTATCATTACTGCATTTGTCATTTTCTGCCTTGTCAAGTTTATCAATATGCTGAATGATAAGTCATCCCGCAAGAAAAAGGAGGAAGAGGCAGCTCCCGCAGAGCCTACTACAAAGATATGTCCTTTCTGTAAGAGCGAAATCGCAATTGATGCTACGAGATGTGCGCATTGTACCTCTGAATTAGCAGAGTAAGGAAACTGTAGTTGTTACGGAAGGATGACCAGGATGAAGTATGGCCGGATAAAGCTGATTCTGGCAGCAGGTGTGACCGTTTTGTGTCTGACCGGCTGCGGGGACGGCAAAGCAAAAATTTCAGAAGGCATGGCAGCAATTACCGCTCTTGATTACGAGGGCGCTCTTGCGTTGTTTGAAGAGGCACAGGCACTTTCGGAGGACGAACGCCTGATTGCAAGAGGAAAAGGGATTGCCTATATGGGACTTACAGATTATGACCGGGCGATAGCATGCTTTAATGAATCGTTATCCGGCAGTAACGGCTTGATTTCCGATATAGATTTTGACCTGAATTTCTATTTGGCTGCAGCATACAGTAAAAATGGCCAATATGCGGAAGCTCTTGGTTGTTATAATGCCATTTTGGCGCTGCGTCCGGACGAGAAGGATGCATATTTGTTAAGGGGAAATGTGCGGATGGAGCTTATGGATTATTCCGGGGCGAAAGAAGACTTTGAGAAAACCATATCGATGGAGCCCTTAAACTATGACAGGATTATTGAGATTTATGAGTGCATGGAGCATTTCGGTTTGGGGGAGGACGGTAAAAAATATCTGCAGCAGGCTTTGGAACGTAAAGATAAACATATGACGGCATATAATATTGGTCGAATGTATTATTATCTAGGTGAATATCAGCAGGCATATCTTGCTTTGGAAGAGGCAAAGGACAAAGGCGGCGCGGAAAGCTATCTGTATCTGGGGAAGGCATATGAGGCTACAGGCGATTACAATTATGCGGCAAGTGTTTACAATGGTTATCTTCACAAATATGGTGAGAATGCTTCGGTGTATAATCAGCTGGGGCTGTGTGAAATGAAGAAAAAGGATTATGCCAAGGCATTGGAGGCATTTCAAAACGGTAAGCTTTTATCAGATAACGAAGTAATGCAGAGCCTGTCCTTTAATGAGATTGTGGCATATGAGAATCTTGGGGAATATAAAGAAGCCTTAAAGCTATTGGAGCAATACATAAAAAATTATCCGGATGATGAGACGGCAAAAAGAGAGCGCCGGTTCTTGTCAACCAGATAATCAGGCTTCACTGTTTTTTAAATATTGCAGATAGGAAATGATGGAAGTTACATTTTGCGGAGATAATTCGAGTGCGGTATTCACCATGTCTGATACGGTATAGGTATCTGTCAGGGAAATATTCAAAGTCTCCGGCGCATATCGGTGAGACGTACGACCTAACAGATAGTCAGTGGTAACACCGAAAAAATCAGCTATTTTGCACAGGGTATTCAAATCAGGGTAATGAATACCCTGTTCGTAATTTGAGATTGTTCCCACGGAAAGGTTCAGATAGGAAGCCAGCTCTTTTTGATAAATACCTTTCTCAAAACGCAGTTTGGTAATTGTTTCCCCGATATTCATGCTATCCGTCCTTTCCCTGATTGTAGTAATTACTAGCTATATTTTAGCGGATTTCGCGCTATAAGAAATAGAATTTCAGAAATGTCATAAAATATGTAAAAAAGAGCGGTCGTATTTTAGAAAAGCTAAAATGCGACCGCTCTTTTTATAGTGTTTCCAAATTATTCCTATTGTGCAATCTGTTTAAAAAATCTCACATACACACACAATATCTGATGGTTATAAATAAAAATAACCACAATATCTTGTGTCTTCTCGTTGACTTTTACCATATAAAGTGCTACAATGATTTACAGAGCGCAAGACGCATACAAAAGAACTTATGTCGGAGGTATATGATGTTTCAGGTAATCAAAAGAGATGGTGCAAAAGCAGATTTCACACTGACTAAAATCAACGATGCCATTATGAAGGCATTTACTGCTACGGAGATGAATTACAATAATGATATCGTGGATTTGTTGGCACTTCGTGTAACTGCAGATTTTCAGCCCAAGGTTTCCGAAGGGTCTGTTCATGTTGAGGATATTCAGGACAGCGTGGAGCGTGTTTTGGGACAGGCAGGCTATGAAGAGGTGGCAAAGGCATACATTCTGTATCGTAAGCAGAGAGAAAAGATGCGTACCATGAAGTCCACCATTTTGGATTATAAGGATGTGGTAAACAGCTATGTGAAGGTAGAGGACTGGCGTGTAAAGGAGAATTCTACCGTAACCTATTCCGTGGGTGGTTTGATTTTGAGTAACTCCGGTGCTGTTACCGCAAACTACTGGTTATCTGAGATTTATGATGAGGAGATTGCCGAGGCGCACAGAAATGCTGACATTCATATTCATGATTTGTCTATGCTTACAGGCTATTGTGCAGGTTGGTCTTTAAAGCAGCTGATTACAGAAGGACTTGGCGGTATTACAGGTAAGATAACTTCTGCACCTGCAAAACATTTATCCGTTCTGTGCAATCAGATGGTAAACTTCCTTGGTATCATGCAGAATGAGTGGGCGGGTGCACAGGCATTTTCTTCCTTTGATACCTATCTAGCACCCTTTGTAAAGGTAGATAACTTAAGCTATGGTGAAGTAAAGAAGTGTATTGAGGCATTTATCTATGGTGTAAATACTCCCAGCCGTTGGGGTACCCAGGCTCCCTTCTCCAATATTACCTTGGATTGGACCGTGCCTAACGATTTGGCTGAGCTTCCTGCAATCGTGGGTGGCAAGGAGATGGATTTCAAATACAAGGATTGTAAGAAAGAGATGGACATGGTCAACAAGGCATTTATTGAGACCATGATCGAGGGTGATTCCAACGGTAGAGGCTTCCAGTATCCGATTCCTACCTACTCCATTACCAGTGATTTTGACTGGTCCGATACAGAGAATAACCGTTTGTTATTTGAGATGACAGCAAAGTATGGTACACCTTATTTCTCTAATTATATTAACTCTGATATGGAACCCAGTGACGTGCGCAGTATGTGCTGCCGTCTGAGACTGGACTTAAGAGAACTTCGCAAGAAGACAGGTGGTTTCTTTGGTTCCGGAGAGAGCACCGGAAGTGTGGGCGTTGTTACCATCAATATGCCCCGTATTGCCTATATGTCTGCCAATAAGGATGAGTTTTATGCAAGACTGAACCGTATGATGGATTTGGCAGCACGTTCCCTTAAGATTAAGAGAGGCGTTATTTCCAAGCTTTTGGAGGAGGGACTGTACCCTTATACCAAGAGATACTTAGGCTCCTTTGACAATCATTTCTCCACTATCGGACTGATTGGAATGAATGAAGTGGGTCTGAATGCAAACTGGCTGCGCGCAGACATGACAGATGAGCGCACACAGGAGTTTACAAAAGAAGTATTGAACCATATGCGTGAGAGACTTTCCGATTATCAGGAGCAGTACGGTGACTTATACAATCTGGAGGCTACTCCTGCAGAGAGTACCACATACCGTCTTGCTAAGCATGACAGAAAGAAATTCCCTATGATTAAAACAGCAGGAAAGGTGGGAGATGTACCGTACTACACCAACTCCTCACATCTGCCTGTAGATTATACCACAGATATATTTGATGCTCTGGATATTCAGGACGAATTGCAGACACTTTATACATCAGGTACTGTATTCCACGCATTCTTGGGCGAAAAGCTTCCCGATTGGAAAGCGGCAGCGTCATTAGTACGTAAAATTGCAGAAAACTATAAACTGCCCTACTACACCATGTCTCCTACCTATTCTATCTGTAAGGAGCACGGTTATTTGGCAGGTGAGGTGAAGGAATGTCCTCACTGTGGTGCAAGGACTGAGGTTTACAGCCGTATCACAGGCTACTATCGTCCCGTTCAGAACTGGAACGACGGTAAGCTTCAGGAGTACACCAACCGTACAGAGTATGATGTAGAGCATTCTGTGTTGAAGCGCCCCGTGGATGCTTCCGTAACCTTGTCCGACATAAAAGAGGATGTACAGGAAGGCGAAGAGAGTACTGACAATATTAAGTACCTGTTTACCACCAAAACCTGTCCCAACTGCAAGCTGGCAAAGGAATATCTGCAGGATGTAGATTATGTGGTAATTGATGCGGAAGAAAATATGGAATTGGCAACACGCTTCGGTGTGATGCAGGCACCTACTCTTGTAGTGGTAGAGGATGGAAGTTCCAAGAAGTACGTGAATGCTTCAAACATCAAGAAATATGTTGACCAACTGACAGAGGTTTTGGTATAATAGCAAGAAATAAAAGGCGTTGTTGTTTGTGACAACGCCTTACGCATGCAAAAATATATAGAGGTGTATCACGCACTTCGGAATGGAGAACCGTATGATTAACAAACTGATTAAAAAGATTCAGAAAACCAATGCTCCCATCGTAGTGGGCCTTGACCCTATGATGAAGTTTGTGCCGGAGCAGATTAAGAAGGCGGCATTTGATGAGTTTGGCGAGACCTTAGAGGGTGCGGCAGAGGCTATCTGGCAGTACAACAAGGGAATTGTGGATGCCATCTATGATTTGGTTCCTGCGGTAAAACCCCAGATTGCAATGTATGAGCAGTTTGGCATACCCGGTCTGATTGCCTTTAAGAAGACTGTAGATTACTGTAAGGCAAAGGATTTGGTGGTAATCGGTGATGTGAAGCGCGGAGATATCGGTTCTACCTCCGAGGCATATGCAGTGGCACATCTTGGCAAGGTGCAGGTGGGAAGCAACGCTTTCTACGGCTTTGATGAGGATTTCGCTACAGTAAATCCCTACCTTGGCTCCGACGGTATCAATCCCTTTACCAAGGTTTGTAAGGAAGAGAGCAAGGGTATCTTTGTGCTGGTAAAGACCTCTAACCCCAGCAGTGGAGAGTTTCAGGATAGAATCATCGACGGAAGACCTCTCTACGAGTGGATGGGCGAGAAGGTGGCTGAGTGGGGCGCTGCATGCATGCCTGAGAGCGGAAGCTACAGCTATGTAGGTGCGGTTGTGGGAGCAACCTATCCTGAACAGGGCAAGATTCTCCGCAAGCTGATGCCAAACACCTTCATCCTGGTACCCGGCTACGGTGCACAGGGAGGCAAGGGAGCAGATTTAGTACACTTCTTCAACGAGGACGGGTTGGGAGCAATCATTAACTCTTCCCGCGGTATCATCGCAGCCCATCAGCAGGAGAAGTACGCAAAGTTTGGCGATGCCAACTATGCAGAGGCTTCCAGAGCAGCAGTAATTGACATGAGAGAGGATATTGCAGGAGCGCTTGGAAGAGCGTAAAAGATTATACTATTGTGATATGTGCATAAGCCCATAATCAGTTGCAGAAATATGACGGATTATGGGCTTTTTTGTGTTTTCCCACCCAAATTGACTCTTTTGGGTGGTGTCTGGAAGAACGTGAAGTGATAGTATATCGTAGGAATATAATGATTATCCGACGGTAGGGAAGGAGTAAATCATGTTAGTAAGTAAATCCTGTAATGGTTTTTATGAGGGATATAGTGCATACGGTGAGGGAGAACTTTGTGTCAAAGATCGAGAAGGTTACAAAAAAGAGGATTTCACAGATAAAAAGATATCCTTTTATCTGTATTCCGATGTTACAAGTGTGGAAGAAGGTTTTTTTGATATATTTGCCGGATTAAAAGAGATAATAATCCCTGATACGGTTACTTATATTGGAGTAACGGATGTTACACTTGAGATTTTGCAAAAGAACAAGGTGTTAATCCGAGGTACCTTTGACAGCTATGCTGAAAAATTTGCGATAAAATATGAACTGGAATTTTTACATTCGGATTTGGAAATTGCATGTGTCGGAGATTATTTTGACAGGGGTGTCGATATTATTACCATAAAATTCCCCCAAAATAATCAACCATGTATACAGCAGGATAGCCGTTGCCAGGGCAGCTCGGCAGGTAGCACGGGCGGAGGGGAAGTCAGTATAAACATTCCGGAGGATTTTTATCTTACACATACAGCGGAGGATATTGCGGATATGTGCTGGGGGAGCTGTTATGATAAAATTTGTAAGAACTCTAAATTGAAAGATTTTCTTGAAAAGGCGAAGATGAAAAAAGGTTATCATTTTAAGGAGTACGGATGAGATTCCTAACGAGTGCTGAAACAGTCCTGGGACGAGTTTGCGAAAATAAATGGACGAAGGCGCTTTCTGGGATTTATATAATACAACACAAAATATATTGATAAGAGGTAATTACAATGAAAAAAAGGTTAGTAATGATTGTTATGGCTGTTATGCTGCTTCCCTTAGCGGCTTGCGGAGGCGGTAAATCGCCAAATTCGGATTCTAGTGAAACATCCTCCACACAAAGCAGTGAAAACG
This sequence comes from Lachnospiraceae bacterium, assembly GCA_015056975.1. GTDB lineage: Bacteria > Bacillota > Clostridia > Lachnospirales > Lachnospiraceae > Acetatifactor. Next base: position 15,238 of record SVFG01000063.1, read on the forward strand.
AAGAAGCTCCTGTATCACAGGAAGCATCTGAAGAAATCAAGGTTGCCAGGGATGGTGAGTTTACACTTGGCAGTGCAGATATCGCTGTCGTGGTAAACGGTAAGAAAGTGCTTATGCCGTACAATCTTGTGGAATTGGAAAATGCAGGTGTTCCTGTAAACGAAATGTTTAGAGAGGACGAACTGGCTTCCGGGGATTCCTTTAGTCTGAACCTTTATCTGGATGAAAATGATGATTATTTGCTTATCCCGGCCTACTACAACGGGGGAGACGATACCGTCGTTCTCACTGAGGCGGAGGCTAAAACAATCACCATGGTCAGCTATGCCGGTGAACCTGCAGATCAGGGCGTTTCTCTTCTCGGAGTAACATTCGGTATGTCAAAGAGCGATGTCAAAGCGATGCTCGGCGAGCCCATGAGTGATAGTGGCGATTATTGTGAATGGCAGATAGTGGTGACAGATGCCGATTATATAGGCAACTTCAGTATCTACTTTACCGGTGATGCGGAGGATGCCGGTGCCTGCGAGATTAGACTTGACTTTATGGAATGGTAATGATGAGGCATCCAAAGCAGTTGTAATTAATATTATGAGGAGAAATACAGATGAAAAAGGTATGGTTGGCGATAATAATGATTTGCCTGATGGGTTCTTTAGCTGCGTGTGGTGATAAGAAGCCGACAATGGAGACGGAAAAAAACACCAAGGAAATCAGTACGGAAGTGGATGATAGTACGTCAGAGAAAGTGTCAGAAGAAAAAACGGAGACAGAAGAAGCAAAAGAAACGGAAGAAATTAAAGAGACGGAAGAAACCAAAGAGACCGAAGAGAAGGAGCAGCAGGAAAAGCAGGAGCTGCCTCAGTTGTTAACTTTGATGGAAACCCGTAATGCACGGTATGAAGGGATAAACGATTACGAAAGAATGTTGCTGATAAGCAAGTTTAA
>SVFG01000064.1 GCA_015056975.1 Lachnospiraceae bacterium
CTTCCCTGTCCGCCATGCTTACCATCACCACCGGTAATGGATACAGCATATTGCCGGGCTTCCATATTTCCTTTGCCATGTCGGTCACCTACAAAATATTTAAGTAGGTAAGCACCTGAAATGCAATGCTGCCAAGTGCTGCAATCAATGCCGCAATGGAAATTCCCAAAACAGCACTCAACTTACCCTTAACCTTTGCCACAGCTGCATTTACGGCTTCTGTCTGCTTGTTGCCTTCTTCCACGACAACAGCCTGCACATTGCGATATACTTTTACGCATTCTTTGTGTACATTTTCAGAAGATGCGGTTATCTTCTCCTCTACAAACTGCTTTAAATCGCTGTTATCGGGAGTAGCCGCCTGAAATTCCTGTAGCTTTCTCATGCTTTCGGACACCAGTCGGTCCACCTGGGGACGAATAGCTTCATCAAACACGCCATCCATCTGCGTATTCAACGCACGCAGTTCCTGACTATATGTCTGAAGCTCATGGCAAACCAGTTTCATCTCCTGCAAGCAGTCATTATATTCTTTTACCTGTGCTTTCAAACGGTTCATTTCTTCCGTATCCGCAGCAGTATTTGCCTTAATCATCTCCTGTGCTGTCAGCTTATGTGCCAGCTTGTCCATAAATGTGTCCATCCATCTTCCTCCGCGCATATCCATCTACCACTTTCAATTTATTTTAGTAAAGTGCTATATTTCTCATTGTATCACTTTTTTCACCATCTGACAACTGTCTGAGCCCTGCATCTTTTTGTGCATAGTGCACTAATTACTTGCCGTACATTTCATTTTTTCTCTATATTAACCAAAGTTTTACACCTTATTCACACTTTGTTCATATTGTATTGCTATACTAACAAAAAATAGCAAGCTAACACATTGCAAGTTTTTTATTTTTTTCATAATAGCCCGGGTGCCGCAAGGTACTTGGGCACTCCTCATTTATAGGGTAATTTACGGCACAGTATGCGCTTTTTTTGTGATGGGCGGGCGGGGAAGGGACAGGGGGACCATGACAGCCGCAGGCACGCTCCCGCTATGCTTCGCATCGCAACGGTACTAAGCTCGCTTAATTGCATCTTACGACGCAATTACCTCGCTAAGGACCGGCGTGCTCAGAATGCGCTGCTTGTGTCATGGTCCCCCTGTCCCTTCCCCCCTGCCCATGCAAAAAGGCTGCGCATAATGCGCAGCCTCTATATTACTCCTCAGCTGTAAGTAGCTCACGTGCCCTGCTAATTGCAAGAATTTCATCATTCAGGGAGAGCATTCTGGCATCCAGATCGGATACCATCTTGGCACAGACTACCAACTCATTCTTTATATGCTCCGGGGCATCTCCTTCAAATTTATAGTGAATCTTATGCTCTAAGCTTGCCCAGAAATCCATAGCTACCGTACGAATCTGTATCTCCACCTTAGTATCTACGATACGGTCTGACAAATACACCGGAACCGTAATAATCATATGATAGCTTTTGTAACCGCTGGCCTTGGGATATGTAATATAATCCTTAACACCGATTACCTTGATATCCTTCTGCTCGCTAATCATATCTACAATTCTGTAAATATCGGAGGTGAAGGAACAAATCACCCGGATACCCGCAATATCGTCGATATGTTCCACCATATTATCGATGGTTGACTCATAACCTTTTCTCTTTAACTTCTTTACAATACTTTCAGGCGACTTGATACGCGCCTTGATATGCTCGATAGGATTGTACTGATGCACATGCTGGAACTCCTCGTTGAGTATCTCCATCTTGGTCTCCACCTGCCTAAGGGCCGCATTGTAAATCAATGTGACTTCTTTCCAGCTCTCAATACCGTCTCCCCTGCTGCTTTTAACTTCCATGTATTACTCCCTCTTGTTTCAACACATTAATATCAACATATTCATTATAGCATATAACCCACAAAAAAAGTACCCTTTTACAAAAAGTTAATAAAATAGTGTTTGCCCTTGAAAAGTTCTGCCGGATGACTTAAGATAAGTCTACCGGCAGAAGGAAAGGAGTATTCATATGTTTCGTTTATGGGCAAGAACCTTTAAAGACACACGCATGATTCAGGACACCTGCATAGAGGACGGCAGCGCTGACACCCGCACACACAAGATTTTCCGTGCACTGGATGAAATCTGCTATCAATTTGATTTGGGCAAGCCCATCTGGTTGGATAAAACCATTGCCGAATTCAAGCGTCACGACAAGGCTCGTTTTACCCAGGATAATTTTATCGAAACTATTGATTTTGACTTCCTGGAAATCCAGGTCATCGAGGAGGACTGACCTACTTTTCGTACAGCCATGCCTGTGCAGTAAAGTCTCCCTTTGCCTCACCATAAGTATCTATCATCTTTGCACCATCCATAAAGCTTACATCAATTGCTTTTGATTCCTCAAAGCGATGGGCAATCGCCAGATATCTGTTACCCAGCTGTCTGATAACAAGCTGCTCTCCCTTGGGATGATTGTAGCTCTCTGTCTGGCAGTCAATCAGTATGGTCTTACCATCTTTAATAATGTCTGATACCTTATTATAGAATGCCATTCCCTCTTCAATCAGCTTCCACTGCTCATCGGACAGATTGCACACATCACCGCTCAAACACATTCTTCCCAGATAAGTATTAATAAGCGAATAACAGATTCTATCCGCATCATCCTTCTCGCGCAGCACTGCCCAAATCTGGCTTTGCTCAGGCTTCACCACACGGTGCAGGTTTGCTGCGATAATGGGCATGGACTTGGTCTCATGGGCATCAGAAAAGCTTGCCTGGGACACAATCTCCATCATGGAGCTCTCCAATCTGTGTCCGCCGCTGGAGCAGTTCTCGATAACCATATCCGGAAGCTCTCTCTTAATCTTACGGAAGAACTCCTGAGTAGCCTCCACACGCTTTCTAAGGCCCTCACCAAGGCTATCAGGGTCATCACAACCGATACCCAAAGTGTCATTGTAATCCACCTTTATGTAACCGAAACCACAGTCCTTTAACAGCTTGATTACCTTCTCGGAAAGATAATCAATTACCCACTCCTGGGTCATATCAAAGAAACGTCTGTCACCAATGCTTAAGGGTACACCGTCCTTCTTTATCAAATGCTCCACATCATCATAATGCTTAGAGCCTCTGCTGACTGTCTCAAATTCATACCAGATTCCCGGAATCATACCGTTTGCCCGAATATAATCAGCCATGGGTTTTAAACCTCCGGGGAATTTCTTTTCATTAATTTCCCAGTCACCGATACAGTTCCACCAATATTCATCACCATACCAGCCGGAATCCATAATCAAATACTTGATCCCCTTGCCCTTAAGCTGGTCACAAATGCGCTTAATGTTATCAATATTGGGATTCCCCCATGTGGTACAATACTCATTAAACATAATCGCCATATCGTTGTCCACGGGAGAAATATCGGGTTTCTGCGCCTTTACCAGCTTATCGCACACATCATACAGGGATTTTCCGCATGCAATGGCAGCTCTGGGAGTTGTAAACGCTTCTCCCGGACGGATGGTCTTCATCCAATGACCAAAATCCCTGTCTGCCATTCCGCCCACTACAGACAAGGTATTATCCATACTCTGTCCGTTGATCTCAATCTGCCAGGACGCGGGAGTATAAAGCTGAATACCGATAAATTCTCCGCTCTGTGTGTCCTCCAATGCCAAGAAAGGAAAATACTTTCTGACAGGCATGGAACCTGTAGTACCGAACTTTTCAATTCTCACACCGTTTCCGCACCATGAAGGCTCCAGATGCAACTCATTGATGGTCTCAGCACGAAGCTTTCCCTCTGCACTCCAAAAAGACTGCATTCTGTAAATCTTATCTGCCTTCACACCTTTAATAGCAAAGGATGCCAGCATTTCCAAAACTGCATCTTCCTCACCACCATTTGCAAAGGTAGTGGTCACAAAGGTTACATCATCCCTCTGCTGTCTTGTCACAATCACCTGATGCTTTCTGGCATTCTCATAAACCGTCTTACTTTCGTCCTCGGACACCTTATTAAGTTCTGCCACTGTCTGACTGTTGCACATGGTCAAACCGCTCGCATAGCCGCCTGAATACGCATCCTTCTGCAATTTCACTTCTACAAAATATTCCATAACACCCTCCGTTTTCTTCTTATAATGTATCGTTTATCTTTTTACCTTTTTAGTATAAATTTATGCCAATATTACTGTCAACAAAAAGCAATTGACATATCATTCTTTTCTATTGACATTTTCTCATATCGGGTGTAATATCAATATTATTCAACATAGTATTAAATACTACTTGTTGTAGCCCAAATTGTTTTTGATAAAGTTTTATGACCTATAATAAAATTGGAACAGTAGGAAATACTACTGTTATCTATATTTGGACAAAACGGAGGTACCTTATGCAGATTACAATTCGAGAGCCCGGAAGCGCACTGACACATTTTATCGGAATGATGATGGCTGTTTTTGCCACCATTCCCTTACTCATAAAGGCCGGCATTGAATCCGGCGGGCGCGCCTTTGCGGCAATGGCCATCTTTATGGGAAGCATGATTTTACTTTATGCGGCAAGCACTACTTATCACACTGTCAACCTCACAGGTAAATATTTGAAGATTTTCCGCAAAATTGACCACATGATGATTTTTGTACTGATTGCAGGCTCCTACACCCCCGTATGCCTGATTGTATTAGGTGGCAATTTAGGATATCGACTGTTAGCTCTGGTGTGGGGCATCGCCATATTCGGCATCGCCATAAAGGCTTGCTGGATTACCTGTCCTAAATGGTTTTCCTCCATCATTTATATCGCCATGGGCTGGGTATGCGTCTTTGCCTTCGGTCCTCTGTTTCACTCCCTTCCGCTGTCTGCCTTTTTATGGCTCTTAGCAGGCGGAATTATTTACACCATCGGCGGTGTTATCTACGCCCTCAAGCTGCCGGTGTTCAACTCCCGCTATAAATCCTTCGGCTCCCATGAACTCTTCCACCTGTTTGTCATGGGCGGAAGTATCTGCCACTTCATCTTTATGTATTTATATGTAGCATAAAATGCGGATGTCCGGCGACATCCGCACGAAGAATTGCGCTGCAATTCTTCTCGGCACACGTTACTGTTCTTGCTCTTTTCATTTCTCTATCATATGCGGATGTCCGGCGACATCCGCATTTTTACTCCTACTCAGGTATTTTACGTTCATATTGTACATTTTAAAGATATTGATGGTAATAATTGCACCCTCTTTACGTTCTAAATTGAAAAGAATTAATTTTTGAACGTATTTTTTCAAGTATTTTACGTTTACCTGCACAAATAGTTCATTTAAAACATAATAATCTTTAATAAATTACATCTGATATTTACTTTTTTCATAATTCAAACGTAAAACATATGCATTTCTTACGTTCGGATTTAGCATATTGTTATTATTGATGGTATTTTCCAATAAATCGCATCGATTGTAGGCACACAATGACTCTAAATGCTAAAAAGCCTGCCGAACAAAAGTCCGACAGGCCTCATTTTTATCCTACTCCTCATACCCATTGGGGTTATTCTTCTGCCATCTCCAGGAATCCTCACACATTTCCTTAATTCCAAACTCTGCCTCCCAGCCAAGCTCTGCTTTTGCAAGGCTTGCATCGGAGTAGCAGGTTGCGATATCTCCGGGGCGACGCTCCTTAATCACATAAGGAATCTTCACACCTGTTGCTTCCTCAAAATTCTTTACAATATCAAGTACACTGTAGCCGACACCGGTACCCAGATTGTAAATCTTAAGTCCCGCCTTTTCCTCAATCTTTTTCAGCGCCTTCACATGGCCTCTTGCCAAGTCCACTACATGGATGTAATCACGCACTCCGGTGCCATCGGGGGTATCATAATCGTTTCCAAATACACCAAGCTGAGGAAGCTTTCCGACTGCCACCTGTGTGATGTAAGGCATCAGGTTGTTGGGAATTCCGTTGGGATTCTCACCGATAGTACCGCTCTTGTGGGCACCGATAGGGTTGAAATAACGGAGTAAAATCACATTCCACTCTGCATCTGCCTTCTGGACATCACTGAGCACCTGTTCCAGCATGGATTTAGTCCAACCGTAAGGATTGGTACATTGTCCCTTAGGGCACTCCTCCGTAATCGGGATAAATGCAGGATTGCCATAAACAGTTGCACTGGAGGAAAAGATAATATTCTTCACACCGTGCTTTCTCATCACATCCACCAAGGTCAAAGTACCTGCAATATTGTTTTCATAATACTCCCAAGGCTTTGCAACGGACTCACCAACTGCCTTAAGTCCTGCAAAATGAATGACTGCATCAATCTGCTCCTTGGAGAAAATCTCTTCCAAAGCTTCACGGTCCAAAATATCTGCTTTATAGAAGGGTACTTTCTTACCGGTAATTGCTTCTACTCGTGCCAAGGACTTTTCGCTGGAATTGCTGAGATTGTCAAGTACAATCGCCTCATGTCCTGCCTCCTGCAGCTCCACTACGGTATGGCTTCCGATAAATCCGGCACCACCTGTTACTAATATTCTCATGTATACGTCCTCTCTCTCCGAATCTGTCGGTCTGTGCCGACATTTCTTCACTTACTCTTACAGTTGTACTCCATTTTCCTGTAAAAGTGCTCTTGCACTCTCTACGGAATCAATACCTGTCTTATTCTTAATGGGCGCAAATTCCTTATTTCTAACTACCTCATAGGGCAGACAGCTATCCATCTGATGAATCATATCCAGCACCAGACTTTCAAACTTGTAACCGTTGGGCTCCTCAGGCTTCACAAGCTCACCCTGCTCATCCAGATAAGGAATCTTCTTCTCCACAATATGAAGAGGCATTTTCTTCTCCATCATATTTTCCAAATCAGTCACCTTAAACAAATAATTCAAGATAACACCAAAGTTATATGCGGGCTCACCCTTTGCATCCTTGGCATTCATAAGCTCCTCAGTCAGCTCGTAATACTCAACGATGGAAGGTCTGCCGTCCTCAAGACACATTACGCCAACCTTCTCATCCGGTGCATTCTTGCGAACCACCTTGGCGCCCACCACACAATTTTTCTGAAGGGTTGCGCCTACAAAGCAGGGATCTGCAATTCTCTGCAATACATTATCTACCGCAAACACATTGAACCACTCAATGCCTTCACTATGTACCAAATCAAGCAAGCCGCTGTTCTTCATGGAAATAAACCAGCCACCGTTACCGTTGGGGGAGGTGGAAAGCTTGCCCTTCTCCTCAAGATAAATCTTACCCTCATAATCAGTAGCAGCTGCCATCTCCTGCTTGAAGAAATGTACATACTCTGCCTTGTATCCGAAATAATCATGCTCCTTTAAAAATGCGATGGTCGCATCATTGTTCTTGTCACTGGTCATTACAAATAAATGAATCCAAGCATCTGCCTGACGAACCACATCCATCAGATTGTTAATCAGGCACTCAAAAATGTACAGTTCTCTGGTAAGACCCACATTGTACATACCCTTAGGATTATCAGAGCCAAGTCTGGTTCCCATACCGCCTGCCAAAAGAAGCGCACCTACCTTGCCTCCTTTAATTGCTTCCAAACCGGTAGCCGTAAAGCTTTCCTTATTCGCTTCAATCTCGCTAAGCTCCATTGCTGCAAGAGGAGTAATTACACCCTTCTGTGCCAAATCCTCCTTGTGCTTGCAAGCCTCCAAAATACTCATGTCAGTCGCCTCAATCTGATCAAGCAGCTCCTGCTTCTGCGCCTCTGAAAGCTCGTCATAATATTTCAATACATGCTCCTGGTCAAATTTAACCAGCTTTTCCTTTGCCTGTTCTAATGTCATGGTAATCTCTCCTTTTTCCTCTTTACATACATTCATTCTGCCATGCGGCAATTCGCCTTCCGCTGTGGCACACATCGCATTCATTATATCGCAAAATCAAACAGACCGCAACGAGTGCACAGGGAATTTAAGGAAAACTTAATTTTGCTCTGCATCAGTAGTTCTCGACTGCTCCTCCTGCGCCACATCCTCCGTTAACGTTGCCTCCGGAATCGTGTCCGCTCTCATGACTTCTTCCCATACACTTTCCAGATACGCAAGGGAAAAATTAGGATCCTGCTTAATGATTTCATTTTCCTGTGCCAGCTCCTCTGAATATTCCTCCAAAGGATATACAGTAATTCCCTGCGCACCGCTTTCTACGTGAGAGACAATGGGCACTGCATCGTAATCGGTTATGCTTATCGTACCGTCCTCCGCTCTCTCCAACGTTACCCTTGCCATGGCACCAAGCATACGATCTGCCACGCCGTCACCTTTGCCGCTGGTGGCATTGACAAAATTACCGATAGAATAGTACACCAGCATCCTGTGACCACTTTCATCTTCCACCCACTCTATGGGCTCTATCACATGAGGATGGGTTCCCAATATCAAATCCACTTCCAATTCCATAAAAAACTTTACCCAATTTGCCTGACGCTTATCCGGTTCATGCTTATATTCCGTCCCCCAATGAGGGCACACAATCACAAAATCTGCCTGCTCCTTTGCCTGCGCCACATCAGCTCTAATCAGCTCCTTATCCAACATATCCACCAGATAAGGTGCATCCTCCGGCATGGGAATTCCGTTGGTACTGTAGGTGTAGTTTAATATCGCCACCTTAATTCCGTTTTCTTCCACTATTACAATATTATTTTCTTGGGCTTCACTGCTCTCGTAAATACCTGCAACCTGTATCTGAGGGTGGTTCTCTTCCCAGAAGCTCAGACAATTTCTTACACCCTGCTCCCCTTTATCAAGGGTATGATTGGTGGCATGCAGCACCACGTCAAATCCTGCTTCCACCAGTGCATCCCCTAGTTCATAGGCTGCATTAAAGCGGGGATAGCCGGAAAGCCCAAGCTCTGAACCGCCAATGATAACCTCCTGATTCACAAGTGCCACATCCGCGCCTGCAATCTCTTCCTTCACATGAGTAAAGATATGGTCATAATTGTAGCTGCCGTCCTCCTGCTTGCCGCTGTCCGTCACTCTGGTATGCATAAGCATATCCCCCACCATCAGCAAAGTCATTTGCTTGGGCTCCGGGGTGGGTTCAGGAGTCGGTTCCGGGGTTGGAGTAGGGGTGGATGTAGGGGTTGCGGGTGCCGCCTCGCCGGTACCATCCTGTTCTCCTGTGATTCCGGATGTCGCCTCGGTTTTAGAGTCTCCTTCTATTCCTACATCTCCTGTGATTTCCTCCTGCTTGGCAGAAATCTGTGACGATTGCAGGGCATTGCCCTTATCCCCACAACCTGTACCCAGCAAAAGCACCATGCCAAGCAGTAAAATATATACTCTATTCTTCTTCATTTTGTAATCCTCTCTTGCAAAAGACTAATCACAGTATAAACCTATACCTAAGGGCAATGTCAATAGAAAAGCGGATGTCCGGCGACATCCGCTCCAAGAATTGCTTCGCAATTCTTTTGACGTACGCCACTGTACTCGCGAATTTCCTATAGTAAAAAAAGAGTTCGCATGTGCGAACTCTCTTTCCCCAAGCGTAAAACCTGATTAATGCTTCTGTAAATATTTTTCCTTCGTAGCCATGCCACCTCTGATGTGTCTCTCCGATTTATTCACATCCAACACTTTCCTTGCCTGCTTGGCAAGAGTGGGATTAATCTGCATGAGACGGTCGGTGACATCCTTATGTATGGTCGTGACGATTTGGAACGGTTTTGGTTGGGGATGTTTCCAGGTTGCTTTCGCTGTCTTCTGAGCCTTCGATAAGCACAGTTTCATCTAATCCCAAGACACCGATAAGACGAAGGTAAATATCAACGTTACCATCCTTGTCCACTTCGATTTTATTGATAAGACGTTTCAACTGTGTATTAGTCATTTCATGCACATCTGTGATATCTTCCATCTCTTTAAAGGTGCTGTTTAGAATCGCTTCCAATTGTTCTCCCTTTGTCAGATTGTAAGATACCATCTTCAATTCATTTTCCAATCTATCAATCTCTTTTCTCATGCCACCAATTTTCTCATTCAATTCCTCTCTGGAAATCAAATCATCAGTGTACATATCCATATATTTCTCACGTAATCTGCGAAGTCTGTTTAACTCTGCTGTCAGTTCCTTTTCGTATTCTACATTCTCATCCTTTGCTTTGTAGACACGCTGAAATTCTTTGATTACATGGTCGATTACTTTTTTCTTTTTACTGAGCACATCTTGGAAGTACTCCTGCAATACCTGAATCAATTCTTCTTCATCTACTGTGATTGCATTCGGACAGCTATCCGCCCCACGACCATTGTGCCCGGAGCATACCCAACGCACATAGGTATTCTTATACTGGCGGACACTTCTTCGGAAAGACCAGCCACAATCCTTACACTTAATCAATGTAGAGAATAAATACTTGTTACTTTGACGCTCATGAGTCAATTTAAAGGAATCATGACGCCCTTTTAAAATCTCCTGTGCTCTATCAAAGGTTTCATCATCAATAATACGAAGCTCCGGACGGATAGTTACCAACCATTCGGATTCATCTTTTTCTTTTCTCTGTCCGGTCAAAAAATCAGCCACTTCCTCTTTACCATTGATAATCTTTCCGGTGTATATCTCATTGGTTAGAATACGGCATACGGAATTCTGACTCCAGTTGTTTCCTCGCTTGGTTTTAATGCCACGTTCATTGAGCGTATTAGCAATCTTAGCGCCACCATAACCTTCTTCGATGTACCATGTAAACATCTGACGGATAACCTTTGCTTCCTCTTCATTGATGGATAGATTAAAATAATCACCAATGGTCTTATCGTATCCATAAACAATGTTTGGAACTCGACCTTTTTCTGCATTCACTTTCTTACCAAATTTAATACGCTTTGAGGTGTTCGCGCTTTCCTCCTGGGCTAAGGCACCAAAGATGGTTAATACGAATTCAGAGTTACCCATACTAGTCATATTGGCAGTCAGGAACTGCGTCTCGATACCAAGGGCTTTCAACTTACGAACACTCTGTAACAAATCAACGGTATTTCTGGCAAATCGGGAAATATCCTTTACCACCACCATATCAAATAAGCCCTTCTCTGCATCTGCAAGCATACGCTGGAATTCCTTACGATTCTTGATTTTAGTTCCGGAAATACCTTCATCTGCATATAATTTAATAAGGTTGTCCCCTGTACGTTTTGTATATTCTAAGAAAAACTCTTTCTGAGTCTCTAAACTATTGAGCTGGTCTTCTTTATCTGTGGAAACTCGGCAATATGCTGCTATGTTCATGTTTATCAACCTTTCTGTTAGAGTTGTAGCGTTCTGTTACGACTATTATTTTATTGTAAGAAAAAGAAAAAGGCAAGAGATTTTCTCCTGCCTTTTTTAATATTACTTTTCAAAAATAAGTGAAAGCACCTTCGGCCTTGCACCTCTTCCATATTTAAACTTTAACGCATGGCGGATTATTTCTGGCAAATAGTATTTACCATTATCTATTCGCAAATATCCTTCCTGCTTCATAATTTGTTCCTCTTTTGTCGACAAATCAAATGTTCCGCTCTCGAAAGGTAATATTCGCTTATCCTCGTGAGCACTACTTAATCGTTCAAAAATAGGTTTAAGCGCACCAATCTCTTGCTTTACTTCCCCTATTTTTTCTTCAGAACAGTTAGGCACTGCCTTTCTTATTTCATTTGGCATAATATACCTATCATCATAAACTGTCTTTCCAGCATCACTTGTAGCATACTTTAAGAATCGAATAATATCACGCGCTTGCAATTGTCCATTAAAATCCGACAACGCAGCCAAAATCCATCTCGACGAATTGGCTTCATTAGAATTAGGTTTCCCTAATTTTCGTCCCCACAATTTTACCAAATAGTTTTCTATTGCCTCTGCAGACGCTTGCGCTATGTCGACACTTTCTGTATAAAATCCCGGAACAGCCTGATGAACCAACCACAATGCTAATCTTAATGCTTCTGTTTTGGACCAATTTAATTCATAATTTTTATACAAATTTTCAAACTGTGTGTAATTGACATCAATTGCATTACGAGCAACATCTTGTCTCAAAAAAACAAGACAACCAATATTTTTATACTTCGCCCTCAATGCATTTATAGTGTCTCGCGCCAAACCTACCACTGCATTCTTTTCATTTTGATTCGTCAGGGTATTCTCAAAAATCTCTTCTAGTCCATCAACAAGAAATACAATTCTCTTATTCTCCTTACTTAGAACACGCTCTAATTCATCCAGAGAATTTACATTCTTCATCCCAAATAAAAATAATGTTTTCCAAAAATCCTCCCATTCAAAGCTTTCATGTTCTTCTTTCATGTATAGCTTTATTCTTTTTTCATTCTCCTGCCACTGTGCAATATCCAAATTCAAACCATGAATATTTCTATTAGCCTCTTCTATTGCAGAATTCAACACCGCACTTATGTCACCAGAATTTTTAGATGCGAGTAAAGGAATCAGCACTGTCTGACATATATTGTTACTTGAAGCAGAATTTTGTACACTACTTGAAAATGCCTCCCAATATTTATTCTTTAACATTTCCTTGTATAAAAATGTCTTGCCTGCCCCTTTTGCTCCCATTACAACCGTAGCTGGAACTTCCAGTACATATTTTTTTATTAAGTTTTTCAATGCACTTGTCATAAGGACGTTAAACTCAACATTTGTTTCGGCTACAAGTTGTGTTTCCGCCAACTTATGTATCTGACTGACACATTCTTCTCTACTTGCAACATTTGGCATTACAACTTTTTCCTCAACAGAATAATTATTCCTAATAAGAGTTCTTATATTTTTATAAAAAATACGTTCTGTTAATACACTCATTATTTGCTGTAAAGAGTCTACACGTATTAATTCACTAGCAAATGGCAATTCAGTTATTATGTTATCCATAAAACCATCTTCATTATTGCCATTATACGCAGCTTGTAATCGGCTTGAAATTTCTGGTATCTCCTCATCACTTTGTGACATTGTCAAAAAAATTTCCGGAAGATTTGCTTCTACACTTGCCGCAAGCCCTTTATTCAATTGCCTTAACAGCAATTCCGTTCCCTTTACAGATTGATATGATGTTGATGAAACAATATATTTTTTTACACGTGGATCAAACAGAAGTGGCGCAGAAAACTCACTAAGACCCGCACGCAAATCGACCAAAACCGCTGCCACTCCCAAACGTTCTCCTAACTTAGATAATACCTCTGCCAAAATATATTTTTTATTATACCCATTTACGATATTTTCAGGGCTCGAATACATATCTAATACCTGTTCATCATATCTATACGTTGGCAGTACAAGATGCTCTACCGTTCTTGTTTCAGTATCTACATTAAAAGAAACACTTCCCACTTTCTCTACTGCCTGTTCAACGATATCATCAACATTATGGCCACATTGGATTATTTCTAAAAGATCTAGATAGCTTAACCCCTCTTCATCATGTTGTACCATCCATGTAATACCGGGTGCTTCAATATCAGCATCAACAATCAGTAAACTTTTATCTTCTCGTTCTTCCGCCCAAGCTTTCGAGAATGCAAGCAAAGACAAGGTTCTTCCAACGCCCCCTTTATACGAATGGAAAACCATTACTGGCACTCCTGCTAATTCCTGTTGGATATTGTCTGTGTATGCATCTTCTTGATATAATATATTTTTAAATAAAGGGACAATTGCTCGTTTCGTTTCTACCTCTGCTTGTTCATATACTACTTCAATTATTTGCCCATGCATGTCTAAACAAATTCTGTTATTCTCCATCTTTGTTCCAAACAAATCCCGCAATCCGCTTTGAGCTTTAGATATATCGCTCATATCTCTCAAAGAAATTACCATTTCACTTGCATATACTTCGATATCAAGAGCCCACTCTGCCCACTTTGCACGTTTCATTTGGATAAATCTATCTACATCTTTCCAAGTATAAAATAGCATCTCACATAACCTCCTTTAGCCATTCAGCAATTTTTAACAATTCATCTTCATATACGCCTTCACAATTATTTGCTTCATTTTTTTCTGTAACACCATACCTGCACATTTGATGATATGTCTCATCATTTACATAATCTCCATGTTTTGTTTCGATTGCTTTAGAAAATCGAAATGTTCCCGCTTGTCCCAACTCTTTAATTATTCTCGACAAACTATGTGATGTAAGGATTGGCTTTCGTACATCTTTATCGTTGGTAATAATTGTTCTCGGATTATTTTCTTTCCACTTTTCAAGTAGTTTATATTTAAGTCCGCATTCAACACAGTACACAAGCAATAATCTTCTACTCTTTAAGCAATCATTGTTCGCACGCAAAATCTGATATGCTGTATAATGTTTCGTATACCCTCTCTTATAATCTCTTTTGTCTGCTAAAATCATTCTTATCCTCCATGCAAGAAAGGCACTTATTCTATATTTTTAATTATACTTCAATGATATTGAAATAACAATCCACTAATCAAATGCTTTGAACACTTCCTCCGGCAAATACTTCGCCAGTTCCTCCACCAACTCATACACCTTAGTTCCCGGTGCAATTTCTGTCGGCGTTTTACCTGCTCCATCCTTTATAATTCTCTTTGCATAACGAAGCGCCAATTTCGGATTGCCATGTTTCAAAAGAATCTCGAATATATCCTGCATATTCTTCTGATACTTTCCAATTCCTAGCTCCTTGAACTTATCATTCAGAAACGTAATATACTCTGCCCTGTGATTGT
Source organism: Lachnospiraceae bacterium (assembly GCA_015056975.1). Classification (GTDB taxonomy): domain Bacteria; phylum Bacillota; class Clostridia; order Lachnospirales; family Lachnospiraceae; genus Acetatifactor. The sequence continues at coordinate 14,774 of SVFG01000064.1, forward strand.
TAGCAGTATAATAAGCAAAATGAAGCAAAAACCAAAACTCAATACACTCATTACTCCATGCAGTATGATATTGCAAATCCGGATTTTCTTTATTCAACTTCTCTGCTCGTTCCACAACACCATTAAAGTGTTCAGCAGGAAAACTGTCCTTATCATAAACGCACCAGATTTGTCCCTTCTTGATTTTGTTCTTCTTCACATAATCCTCTGCCATACCAATCACACGCATGGTTTCTGCTTGGCATGGTTCTATCTCAATGAGCACCATGTCCTTGTAAACAGGATTTTCCTCAATCAGCTTCTTAAATCCCGCAAAGTATGCTGGTTCTGTCTGCTGACCTTCGCAAAAGATATAATACCTATATAGATTCTGCTCCATATGTTCTTGGCGACGCTTTTTCTTCCAATCAAGCTTGCTTGATTTTTTTCCTATTCCGGCTTTTTTAGGCATTGACTTTCCCCCAATCTATAATTGTTTGGAGGTATGGATCTGCACCATATCTGCCTTCAAGATATCTCTTGTCATATTTTTCATCGTTTCTGACAGAACCACCTTTGGCATCCTTAAACTCTACCAATGAATATAACTTAGAATTTTGCGCCTTTCCTTTTGCAACAAACCATATTTCATCCCTACGGAATACGTCGTTATTCATTGTAGACAAATCATGTGATGTAAATATTAACTGAGCTTTGTGGGTGTTAATTTCCATATTGTTAAACATCATTATGATATGACGCAGCAACACCGGATGAATTTTCGCATCCAGTTCATCTATCACAAGAGTTGTTCCTGTAATCAAACTCGCTGCAATAAAAGGAAGCAGACCAAACAATTTCTTTGTTCCGCTAGATTCATCTGCCAACTCAAGTTCTGTCTCCACTTCATTCACACGGTGCTTTGTAAATACTTCAATCATATCATTTTCTTTTTCTTCTACCCTGAAATCAACGATATCCAAATCCATTTCCTGAATCATATCAAGCATCAAATGCTTAACATCTTCAGACGTAGAAA
>SVFG01000065.1 GCA_015056975.1 Lachnospiraceae bacterium
CAGAACGTCACCAATCATGATTTGCAGGAGATTCACCGCATGATAGAAACCGTAAAATATGACGGAGGAGTGACAGGTGATTATATGAGACTGATGGAAGATGAAGAGTATTTGCGAGAATGTGCATTGCAGGAAGGCATTCTTTTAGGTACAAGACAGAATATTATTAAGCTTTTAGAAGCACGTTTTCTCATATCTGCGGAGGTAAGGGAGAAGATTTGCGCCCAGGAGGATTTGGAAGTCTTAGATGTCTGGTTGCAGTATGCAGCCACCGCTTCAAGTCAGCAAGAATTCCTTGAGAAAATAGTCAATCATTGAAAAAGAACTCCGACAGGTTATATAACCTGTCGGAGTTTTTTACCTTCTCCTCCGCCTCTGTCTGCTCCTGCGCTTTGCTTCCTTAATCTGGCTCTTGCGCCAGTCTTTTGTGCGTCCTTTTTTCCTGCGTTCCTTTCGGAAGGAAAAGTGATAGTTTCTGAGGAATGCCCATACAAGGAGAGCGATAAATCCAATCGCTGCAATGCCTGCCAGTATGAGTAATACTTTCATAATATTGATGAAAATATAGGAGGTCTTTCCCTTGGGCTTTTCAGTGACGTTTTCTTCTGAATCTACAGTGCCTTCCACGGAATCAAAGGTGTAGGTCTTTTCCTGATCAGTGACAAAATCCAAGGAGGCAGAGCCGATATATACATCACGGAATGTGTAGGAGATGACAGCCGCCTGTCCCGGGTCATTCGTATCGTAAGAAATGGTGGACTCGGTGTCCTCAAAGCCGATAGTCTTGGGCAGGATAATACAGTCCTGCCGGTTCAGCGCAAGGAGCGGCTTGGAGCTGCCGAATATATCGTTATCGCTGTAAAAAAAGCCGGTATTATCAATGTTGTATTTGGTTTCGGATTTGGATACATTCACCTTGTCAAAGTTACTGAATCCATAGTTAAACAGGGCAATGGTGTCCTCGTAGTGTGCAGGGGTTTCATCCTTTAAAACTACACAAATCAGCTTCATACCGTTTTTCTCTGCGCAGGAAACAAGGGTGTTTCTGGCATCATCGGTGTATCCGGTCTTGCAGCCTACAAGGTATTCATAGGCATATTTTTTGCCGGGTAAAAGCTCCATTTTATTGTGGTCAATATATTCTCCGGATTCCTTCATAATGCGCAGGGCGGGAGTCTGAGTAATTCCGCACAAGGTATCGTTTGCAAAAAATGCGCGTCCAATCATCGCCAGATCATAGGCGCTGGTATAATGGTTTTCATCGGGCAGACCGTTTGGATTTACAAAGTTGGAATCCACACAGCCAAGCTCCCTTGCACGGTTATTCATAATCTCTGCAAAGCCTGCCCAGGTACCGCCGATATGCTCAGCCACGGCGTAGGAGACCTCGTTGGCGGAGCGGATGAGAATGGCGTTCAGACAGTCCTCCATGGTGAGGGTATCCCCCACATTCATGGCAATGTGATTGCTTCCTCTGGGGATGCCGAATACCGCATCCTTTGAAAAGGTAACCACTTCATCCATGGAGCTCATCTCCGAGATAATCAGGGAGGTTAGAATCTTGGTGGTGCTGGCGGGATAGTGGGGTTCGTGTATGTTTTTGGCATACAAAACAGCTCCGGTCTCAGCCTCCATCAATATGGCGGCAGCCGCAGTGACAATAGGACCGTCGGGCCAGTCCTCTATCTGATTGGATTGTATAGGGAGTGCCTGCTGTGCGGCAGCCCTTTCTTCGGCCTTAGAGGCGCATACATTAAGCGTCTGTGAAAACAAAAGAAGAACAGAAGGAAGTAGAATTGCCGCTTTTTGCAATGTTTTATATAAATATTTTTTCTTAGTTTGCAACATAATTTTCCTCGTAACTGTCATTACTGTATCCATAAATAAAGCATAGCATGCGTAAACTGAAAATACAACGAAAATGTGCAATTGACAATGCCTTAATTATAAAGTAAATTAGATAAAAACAAGTTATTTTTTGGAAAGGAAGTCCTGTAAATTTATGAGACTGAGAAATATTACCGGTTCCCGGGAAGTAATTGCAGACAGTGAATTTGTGGTGAAGGAGGCTGTGCTTTTTGACTGCCCAGGCACCTGGCATAACATTTTTGGAAATGAGAACCCCATTCATATTGAAATCGGTATGGGAAAGGGTAAATTTATACATACTATGGCTAAGGAGCATCCCGATATTAACTATGTAGGAATCGAGAAGTATTCCAGCGTCCTGCTCCGCGCCATCCAGAAGATGGAGGAGGAACCGCTTCCCAATCTGAAGTTTATCCGTATGGATGCAGAGGACATTGCAAAGGTATTCGGCAGAGAAGAGGTGGACAAGATTTATCTGAATTTTTCAGATCCATGGCCCAAGGACAGACATGCTAAGAGAAGACTTCCCTCCAAGGAGTTCCTGGCGCGCTATGATGTGATTTTAAAGAGAGACAGCCGGCTGGAGTTTAAGACGGATAACAGGGATTTATTTGATTTTGCGGTGGAAGAGCTTACGCCCGCAGGCTGGAAGGCAGAGGTCATTACCTACGATTTGCACAGTGATGAAGCATTGATGCAGGGGAATGTGATGACTGAGTATGAGGAAAAATTTTCCTCTATGGGGAATCCGATTTGCAAGTATATCATTTACAGATAAAAGTCATATTGCAGGTAAGATTTACGTGCAAGAGAATTCTTATTGCAGAGATGCCGGTTTGTGTAATATTATGTAAATAAAGAATGCGTGGCACGACGTCACAGTGCAGAAAGAAGGAGTTATGGAATACAATTTTACGATGGAGAATTTTGAGAAGGAAGTATTGCAGTCAGACATCCCCGTATTGGTGGATTTTTATGCGGACTGGTGCGGTCCCTGCAAGATGATGGCACCTGTTATCGCTGCTCTGGCAGAGGAATTTGAAGGCAAGATGAAAATCGGCAAGTGTGATACCGAGGAGAACATGCCCCTTGCACAGAAATACCGCGTTGCCAGCATCCCCAATATGCAGGTATTTAAAAATGGTGAAGTGGTTGCCAACTTTGTGGGCGGCATGAGCAAGGATGCGCTACGGGAGAAGTTGCAAAGAGTGCTGAACTAAGCCGGTCACGCCATACAATAAAACCCGCCTTTCACTGAGCTATATCGGCTTTGTGAAAGGCGGGTATATTTTTGCTTAATTATGATACAACCTCTGTGACTGATAATTCGGTTCACAAGTCAGGTTCACGCCCAGCTTGCGGAATACATTCATATCTATCTGGGACAGGATTACGCTGGAGTGCACCTCGGAACCACGTAGGTTTTGCAGCTGCTGCATGGCAAGTCTTGCATTTTCATCAGTTGCAGCACAGATGGACAGTGCAATCAGTACCTCATCGGTGTGCAGTCTGGGATTGCGGTTGCCAAGGTATGTTACCTTTAATTCCTGGATGGGACCGATGGTGGTGGGCGAAATCAGCTGGATGGAATCATCGATGTCTGCCAACACCTTCAGGGCATTTAGCAGCATGGCAGCGGATGCACCCAGAAGCTCACTGGTCTTGCCGGTAATAATCCGTCCGTCGGGAAGCTCAATTGCGACAGCAGGTTCTCCTGTGGCTTCTGCCTTTATCTTTGCGGCACTTATGACAGGTCTGTCATCTGTTGTGGTGCCTGCCTGTTTCATCAGAAGCTCCAGCTTTAAAATCTGTTCATCGTCAGCATTTCCCTGACGTTTCTGGCACAAGGTCTGATAATATCTGCGGATGATTTCCTGCTGGGAGGCAACTCTGGTCACTTCATCGTCAATGATGCCGAAGCCTGCCATGTTGACACCCATGTCAGTTGGAGATTTGTAAGGGCATTCGCCCATAATCTTCTCAAACATAGCACTGAGCACAGGGAAAATCTCTACGTCACGGTTATAATTGATGGTGGTCTCACCATATGCTTCCAAATGGAAAGGATCAATCACATTCACATCATTCAAATCTGCGGTGGCAGCCTCGTAAGCTAAGTTTACGGGATGCTTTAGGGGCAGATTCCAAATGGGGAAGGTCTCATATTTTGCGTATCCCGCCTTGATACCCCGCTTAAAGTCATGATAAAGCTGGGAGAGGCAGGTCGCCATCTTACCGCTTCCGGGTCCGGGGGCGGTCACTACCACAAGAGAACGGGTCGTTTCAATATAGTCGTTTTTGCCTAAGCCATCATCGCTTACAATAAGCGGAATGTTGGAGGGATATCCGGGTATGGAGTAATGTCTGTACACCTTCATGCCCAGGGATTCCAGCTTTTTCTGGTATGCAATGGCACTGGGCTGTCCTGCAAACTGAGCCAGACACACACTGCCCACATAGAGACCGTAGCCGCGGAATGCATCAATCAGTCTGAGCACGTCCAAATCATAGGTAATGCCCAAATCGGAGCGCACCTTATTTTTCTCAATGTCTGCGGCGTTGATAACAATTACAATTTCCGCCTGATCCTTGAGCTGTACCAGCATGTTAATCTTGCTGTCAGGCTTAAAGCCGGGCAACACTCTGGAGGCATGGTAATCGTCAAACAGCTTACCACCGAATTCCAGATATAATTTACCGCCGAAGGTGGCGATTCTCTCTTTAATTTTCTCAGACTGCATGCGCAGGTATTTGTCGTTGTCGAAGCCCGTTTTGCCCATAAAATCCTCCTGATTATAAAACGAAACTACTTACTTAGGTATCATACAAAAAAAATCAGCTAAAATCAATGGGAAATCTTTTATTATTTAAGAAAACTTTTATTGATTTTAACTGTGTTTCTCTCTATAATATAATAGACTTGTTATCTGCATTTGCCAAATAATGAGTATCAGGAATGTACGATTATTTTTAGGAAGATTGCTTACAATAATTTTAGCATAAAGAAATGGAGCTGCTATGGATAATCAGATGAATCAATACGACAACGGAAACGGTTACAATAACCGTGGAAACGGTCAGGGCGGTAATGGTAACAACGGTAATGGTAACCAGCCTCCCAAAAAGCCAAACACCATGATGCTTGTGCTGGCGGCACTTGGTACGGTCCTTTTGGTATTTATGTTTTATAATTCGATTTTCGGTTCCACGCCGGAGAAGGACACCAAAGACTATTCGGTGTTTTTGCAGGATTTGGAGACCGGCAGGATTGAGTTTGTGGAAGCGAATGTTGAGAGCGCGGAGCTGAAGGTCACTTTGAAGGAGACCGGTCAGTCTCAGACTGCAACCACAGGTTATGAAAATAATCCCTTCTGGTTTCAGAGCCAGAAAAAGCAAAATGAATATTATACCAAGATGATGGAGACCATTGACGCATTAACCGTGCGTCTGGAGGCGCAGGGAATAAATTATGCGCGTGTGATAGAAAATAACTCGAACTTCTGGCTGGAAATTTTTCTTACGGTGATTTTGCCTGTAATACTTTTGTGGATATTGTTGGGCTTTTTCTTCCGCAAAATGAGCGGAGGCGGCGGTCCCATGGGTGTGGGCAAGAGCAATGCCAAGGTTTATGTACAGAAGGAGACGGGTGTTACCTTTAAGGATGTGGCTGGTGAGGATGAGGCAAAGGAATCCCTGGTAGAGGTTGTTGACTTCCTGCACAATCCCGGCAAGTATTCCAAGATTGGAGCAAGACTTCCAAAGGGTGCCCTTCTGGTGGGCCCTCCCGGAACAGGTAAAACCCTGCTTGCCAAGGCAGTGGCAGGTGAGGCAAAGGTGCCCTTCTATTCACTGACAGGTTCAGACTTCATTGAGTTGTATGTGGGTGTGGGTGCCAGCCGTGTGCGTGATTTGTTCAAGGAAGCAACCAAGAATGCGCCCTGTATCATTTTTATTGATGAGATAGATGCCATCGGTAGAAGCCGTGATTCCAAGTACGGCGGCGGTAACGAGGAGCGCGAGCAGACATTAAACCAGCTGCTCTCCGAGATGGATGGTTTTGACAGCTCAAAGGGTGTATTGATATTAGGCGCCACCAACCGCCCCGAGATTCTGGATAAGGCGCTGCTTCGTCCGGGACGTTTCGACAGACGTATCATCGTGGATAAGCCGGATTTGAAGGGACGTGTGGAAATCCTTAAGGTGCATGCCAAGGATGTAAAGATGGATGAAACCGTGGATTTGGACGCTATTGCACTGGCAACCAGCGGTGCGGTAGGCTCCGATTTGGCGAATATGATAAATGAGGCTGCCATCAATGCCGTAAAGGAAGGCAGAGAGTATGTATGTCAGCAGGATTTGTTTAATGCGGTTGAGGTTGTACTGGTAGGTAAGGAAAAGAAGGACCGTATCATGAGCAAGGAGGAGCGCAAGATTGTTTCTTATCATGAGGTGGGTCATGCGCTTATCAGTGCCCTGCAGAAGAATTCCGAGCCCGTGCAGAAGATTACCATTGTACCCCGTACCATGGGTGCCCTCGGCTATGTGATGCATGTGCCGGAGGAGGAGAAATATTTAAACACAGAGGCAGAGCTTCGCGATATGCTGGTAGGCCTGGTCGGCGGACGCGCGGCTGAGGAGGTTGTGTTTGACACTGTTACCACCGGTGCTGCCAATGATATTGAGAGAGCGACGGAGATTGCCCGCTCTATGGTGACCCGTTACGGTATGAGCAAGAGGTTTGGTCTTGTAGGTCTTGCCACTATCGAAAGCCAGTATCTGGAGGGCAGAGCGGCTTTGAACTGTAGCGATGAGACCGCTGCGGCAATCGACGAGGAAGTGGTAGCCATCATCAAAGAAAGCTATGAAAAAGCACTTGAGTTACTTCGTGAGAACCGTGAGCTGATGGATAAGCTGGCGGCATTCCTCATTGAGAAGGAGACCATTACCGGTAAAGAATTCATGGAGATTTTCCGCAAGGAGAAGGGAATCCCCGAGCCTGAGGAAAAGAAGGACGAGGAGAAGGCAGATGTGTCCGCAGTGCAGGTTATTCCTACAGAGAAGGGCGCAACGGATGAGGTAGAAGAGGATGCAGAAACGAGCAAACAGGCTGAGTCTGCGGAAAGCGCTATGGCTGAAGAAGAGTCCAAGGAGGAACTTCCCCCCTACCTTCGTTATCAGGCACCCTCAGACAATGCGGATGTAGGTCGTTTCAGTAACGGCAGAATAGATAAGGATGATTTGTAAGGAAGCCCGAGGGCAGGATTCAAAAGCGTCGCTGTAAGGCGGCGCTTTTTGTAAGGGAGAGTATCATGAGCGAAAAGCGAATTATGATTGCAGAGGATGACGGAGATATCAATAATCTGCTGTGTAGTATTTTAAAGAAAAAGCAATATCAGGTAGTACAGGCCTTTTCCGGTACGGAGGCGGACCTGCGCACGGATAGGGAGCAGTTTGATTTGATGATCATGGATTTGATGATGCCGGGCATGGATGGGCTTACGCTGCTAAAGAAGTTGCGGGGAGAGAAAGGTCTGAAGATGCCAATTCTTGTATTGTCAGCCAAATCTGCCCTTATGGATAAGGTGGAGCTTATGACGGCGGGAGCAGATGATTATATGACCAAGCCCTTTGAACCGGAAGAGCTTTTGGTGAGAGTGATGGCACTTCTCAGACGTTCAGAGGGCGGCGGGACGCTTGGCAGAGAGCAGGATAGTCAGGTGTTAAACTACAAGAAACTGACACTTGTGTCGGACGCGAGAAGAGTGACGGTAGATGGAACAGAGCTTGACCTAACCCCTTTTGAGTATGATATTTTACAGCTCTTGATGCAGCACCCGGACAAGGTGTTTTCCAGGGAATCCCTTTATGAGCAGGTTTGGGAAGGTGGTTATTACGGTGAGGATAATACGGTAAATGTGCATGTGAGTAATCTTAGAAAGAAGCTTGCAGCGGCAGACCCGGAGGAGGAATACATAAAAACAGTTTGGGGAATCGGCTTTAAATTGGCATAAGAAGCATCCTAAGGAGCATCTTTATGAATTCTTTAAACTTTCTTGAGGACTTATTTAGAGGATGCGGGGTATAGTAGCCTTATCAAGTTCACGCTAGAAAGGAAACAGACATGGAAACGGATATTGTAAAATCTATAAATCTTTCCAAGGACTATAAAAAGTTTCGTGCTCTGAATAAGGTTAATATTACCGTAAAACAGGGAGAAATCTATGGCCTTGTGGGAGACAACGGCGCAGGAAAAACCACTTTTTTAAAGCTCTTAGCAGGTCAGATATCTGCTTCGGAGGGAAGCTTCAGCTTATTCGGGAAAGAGAGCAATGCCGGGAAGGCAGAGGCAAGAAGCAGAATCGGTGTGATGATTGAGGAGACCGGCTTTTATCCAAACATGACCATTGCGCAGAATCTGGAATATTACAGAAGAATGAAGGCAATTGCAGGAATGGAAGCTGTGGAGGAGGCACTTTCCCTAACCGGTCTTATGCCCTACAGCAAAAAGAAGTGTAAGGCTATGTCCATGGGTATGAAGCAGCGTCTGGGGCTTGCCATTGCCCTGCTTGGGAAGCCGGAGCTTCTGATTTTGGATGAGCCTATAAACGGTCTAGACCCCAGCGGAATCGTGGAGGTTAGAAATCTTCTGGTAAAGCTGAATAAGGAGAGAAACACTACCATCCTTCTCTCCAGCCATATTTTGAGCGAGCTGGAGCAGATTGCCACGGTTTACGGATTCCTACACAAGGGCAATTTGGTGGAGCAGATAACCGTAGAACAGCTTAAGGAGAACTGCGCAGATTACATTGAGATTAAGGTGGGAGATGCAGCACGCTTTAGTGTGCTTTTAGAGAGAAAGCTTGGACATACCAATTATTCCGTATTTCCTGATAATATTATTCACATTTTTGAGCCCGGTGAGCAGATTGAGCGTTACAGCAATCTGGCAGCAGAAGAAGGGGTATCTGTACTGGGGCTTGGAAGACGCAAAAAGAGTCTTGAGGAGTATTATGCGGATGTGAAGAGAAGGGGGATGGAATTATGTTAAGTTATATGAAGAGTGAAATTTATCACGTGTTACATGAGAAAGCGATATATATTGCGGCTATTGTGTTGCCGGGATTAACAGTATTGATGAATGTACTGCTTGCGGTGCTTAGTGGTGTTGACGAAAGCTTTAGCTATGGAACGGTGAGATTTTCTTTAAATATGCTGACCGGTTTAATGATTGCGGTGGTATATGCGGCAATTGCTACGGGAAGTCTTTTGACTTCCGACAAAAAGACAGGAGTATTGAAAAATATTGTGGCAACAGGGCTTTCCCGGGAAAAAATCTTTATCGGTAAGTGCCTGGTGACGCTACTGTTTTCCACGATACTGCTCGCCCTTACGGTGGTTGCGCTTGTGGTAAGTGCTTATCTTTTGTTAGAGAATAGGGAATGGGAACCTTTGAGACAATTACTGTCAGGCATTTTGACGATATTCCCTTTTGCAGTGGCAACCATGATGTATATCATAGTTGTATCCATGCATAATGACAGCAACGGAAGCCTTATCATTATGTGTCTCTTATATCTTTTATTTCCCAATATTATAAGAGCATTGTCAATGGTAAATATCTTTGGTGTAGTGGCGGACGTTTTGGGGAAAATAGCTTCCTGGCTACCCTTAAATATGTTAAACTATGAAGTAGATGTCTGGTTTAGTTCCTATGATTGCTTCTGGAATGAGCCGGGCGGGATGGCACGAGGCATTCTGGCAGGAATTGCCTGGATTGTGATTATAGGTGTTGCGGGTATACGTGTGTACCGCAAACAGGATTTGTAAGATAAAGGAGGTGGCATCATGATATATGGTATCAGCATGATATTGGCGCTGGTGGCATTCTGTCTGGGATGCCGCCTTTTCCTGGTTTATAAAGCACTTCGTTCCATAAAAAAACAGCTTACGGAAATCGCGGGAGAGCAGCAGGGCGATCGCAATGTGAAGCTTCCTCTGCCGGATAAGCAGGTGGAGGAGTTGGTGGCTGCCATCAATGAACAGCAGGAGTTTTGCAGACAAAGCCGTATCGCCTGCGAGAAAAAGGAACAGCAGTTAAAGGAACAGATAGAGAATATCAGCCATGATTTGCGCACCCCTCTTACTGCCATACAAGGGTATCTTAAGCTTTTGGAAAAGGATAAGCTGACTGTGGAAGAAAGGGAATACTTAGAGGTAGTGCTTCGCAAATCGGATACGCTACAATCCCTAATTGGGCAGTTTTACGAGCTGTCAAGGGTTGAGGCAAAGGAATTTTTCCTGCCGGTTGAAGAGGTGAATGTGGCAAGACTTTTGCGGGAAAGCTGTCTGGAGAATTACGGTGAAATTGAGAAACAAAAATTACAATTGGAGCTTTCCGTGGGGGAGGATGCTGTAACAATACTTGCCAATGAAGATGCCTTGAAACGGATATTTTCCAATCTGATGCAGAATGCCCTGCGGTATGCAAAAAGCACTCTTTGGATAGAGCTTGCAAGAAGTGCGGGAGAAGTATGCATCCGTTTTCAAAATGATTTGGAAGGAAAGGCGCCCGCTACGGATGCCAATCAGCTCTTTGAGCGTTTTTATGTGCAGGAAAAATCCCGTACCAGAGGAGGTACGGGGCTTGGTCTGACAATTAGCAAAGACCTTGCGGAGCATATGGGAGGAAGGCTTAGCGCAGAATACGGAAGCCGGGATGGAAGGGATTGCCTTACGTTTCAGCTGGTTTTTGTGGTACAATAGAAATATTGAATATTTGCGGAATGGAGTGTGCGATGTTTAATTTCGAAGAAGAATTAAAAAAGCTCCCCAACAAGCCGGGAGTCTATATCATGAGAGATGACAAAGATGTCATTTTGTATGTGGGGAAAGCGATTAACCTGCATAGCAGAGTGCGCTCTTATTTCCGTGAGAATATCGGGCGTGGACCTGCCATTGACAAGATGGTGACTCTGATAGCCCGGTTTGAATATATTGTGACGGATTCGGAGCTGGAGGCTCTGGTGCTGGAGAACAATCTGATTAAGGAGCATTCTCCCAAATACAATACATTGCTTAAGGATGACAAGACCTACCCCTACATCAAGGTAACTCTGGGGGAGGAGTACCCGCGCATCCTTTTTTCGCGTACCATGAAAAAGGACAAGTCCAAGTATTTTGGACCCTACACCAGTGCGGCGGCAGTGAAGGACACCATAGAGCTGCTAAACAAGCTGTATCAGCTTCGCACCTGCAACCGCAGTCTGCCCAGAGATATAGGTAAGGAGCGTCCCTGCCTGAATTATCATATCAAGCAGTGTCTCGGACCCTGCCAGGGTTATATCAGTAAGGAGCAGTACAGGGAACAGGTGGATGGAGCCCTTGCCTTCCTAAACGGTAATTACAATCTGATACTAAAGGATTTGGAGCAAAAAATGAAGGCAGCAGCGGAGGCGCTGGAATTTGAGGAGGCTGCCACCTACCGTGATTTGTACAACAGTGTAAAGCAGGTTTCCCAGAAGCAGAAGATTACGGACAGTGTGGGTGAGGACAAGGATATTATCGCTCTGTACCGGGATGAGGCAGAGGCTGTAGTGCAGGTGTTCTTTGTCCGGGATGGTAAGCTGATTGGCAGGGAACATTATTATATGACAAATGTGTCAGATATAGAAAAGCCACAGATACTGGGGGATTTTGTGAAGCAGTTTTATGCGGGAACCCCTTTTATCCCCAGAGAGCTGATGCTGCAGTATGAGATAGAGGATGCTGATTTGATAGAAAAGTGGCTCAGTGACAGAAGAGGCAGTAGGACGTACTTAAGAGTTCCTAAGATTGGTGACAAGGAAAAGCTGGTGGAGCTGGCGGCTCAAAATGCCAAGCTGATTTTGAGCCAGGATAGGGAAAAGCTTAAGCGCGAGGAAGGAAGAACCATCGGTGCGGTAAAGGAGATAGCAGAGATTCTGGGACTTCCCCACATCAACCGCATGGAGGCATTTGATATTTCCAACATCAACGGCTTTGAGAATGTAGGATCCATGATTGTATTTGAAAAGGGTAAGCCCAAGCCCAGTGATTATCGTAAATTCCGCATCAAAACCGTGTCGGGTCCCGATGATTACGCCTGTATGAGAGAGGTGCTGACCAGACGCTTTACCCACGGCATGGAGGAGAGCAAAGCGCTAAAGGAAAAACAGATAGACGAGGAGTTCGGAAGCTTTACCCGATTCCCGGATTTACTTATGATGGACGGTGGAAGAGGTCAGGTAAACATTGCCCTTTCGGTGCTTGCGGAGCTTAACATCAATATTCCGGTTTGCGGTATGGTAAAGGATGACAACCATCGCACCAGAGGGTTATACTTTGAGAATGTGGAGCTGCCCATTGATACCAGAAGCGAGGGTTTTAAGCTGATTACCCGGATTCAGGATGAGGCACACCGTTTTGCTATTGAATACCACCGGTCACTGCGCAGCAAGACCCAGGTAAAATCCGTGCTTGACGATATCCCCGGTGTAGGACCGGCAAGGAGAAAGGCGCTGATGAGAAGCTTTAAGTCTCTGGAGGAGATTAGGAACGCAACAGTAGAACAGCTGATGGAGCTGCCGGAGATAAATGAGCGGACGGCGCTGGAGATTGTGGACTTTTTTTCCAAGCAGTCTCTTCCAAATCAGCCCACCATGTGATACAATGAACAAAACTGCTGTGAAAATGGAGGATACCACATATGGCAAGCGTGAGCCTGACACAAATTATTGAAAAGATGAAGCTGGAGAATCTGACTCCGGATATTGATGTTCGTAAAATCCGTATTACCCATTCGGATATTAATCGTCCGGCATTGCAGCTGGCAGGCTATTTTGAGCATTTTGACGCCACCCGTCTGCAGATTATCGGATTTGTGGAATATACTTATATGGAGGGGCTTTCTGAGGAGAGACGCAGAGAGGTTTATGAGAAGCTGATGTCCTATGATGTTCCCGCAGTTGTATTTTGTCGTGAGTTTAAGCCTGACCCTATTTTTGAGGAGATTGCGTTAAAGCACAATATCCCCATTCTTTCTACCAAGAAATCAACCTCTGCCTTCATGGCTGAGATTATCAGATGGCTGAATGTAAAGCTTGCGCCCTGCATTTCCGTGCATGGTGTACTTGTGGATGTTTATGGTGAAGGTGTACTCATTACAGGCGAGAGCGGTATCGGTAAATCCGAGGCAGCTTTGGAGCTTATCAAGCGTGGACATCGTCTGGTAACCGATGATGTGGTAGAGCTTCGCAAGGTAAGTGATGACACCCTGATTGGCTCTGCACCCGACATTACCAAGCACCTGATTGAGCTTCGCGGTATCGGTATCGTGGATGTGAAGGCGCTGTTTGGTGCTTCCTCCGTAAAGGATACCCAGAGCATTGATTTGGTTATCCGTTTGGAGGACTGGGACAAGGATAAGGAGTACGACAGACTGGGTCTGGAGGAGAATTATACAGAGTATCTGGGCAACAAGATTGTATGTCACAACATTCCCATCCGTCCCGGCAGAAACTTAGCAATTATCTGTGAATCTGCCGCAGTTAACCACCGTCAGAAGAAGATGGGCTATAATGCAGCACAGGAGCTGTATAGCCGTGTACAGAATTCCCTGACGAAGAGAAGAGAAGAAGAGGATGAAGAATAATATGACAAAGTATGCATTTGGAGTAGATATCGGCGGTACCACCGCAAAGCTGGGACTGTTTGAAGACAACGGAAGCCTTCTTGACAAGTGGGAAATTCCTACGGGCAGGGAGAATAACGGTGCGGCAATTTTGCCGGACATTGCCTACAGTATCCGCAATAAGATGGAGGAAAAGGGCATTTCCCACGAGCAGGTGGTAGGTGTTGGCGTAGGTGCACCCGGTGCGGTGGATGATGCGGGGGTGCTGGTAAACGGCGCCGTAAACCTGGGCTGGGGTGTGTTTAACCTGTCTGAGGAGCTTGGAAAGCTCTTGGATTTGAAGGTGATTGCGGCAAATGATGCCAACGTTGCGGCATACGGTGAAATGTGGCAGGGCGGCGGCAAGGGCTATGACAGCCTTGTGGCAGTGACCTTAGGAACAGGTGTGGGCGGAGGCATTATTATAAACGGCAGAATGCTAAACGGTGCTACCGGAGGTGGCGGAGAAATCGGCCATATTCATATAGAAGATAATGAGAGCGAAGCTTGCGGCTGTAAGAATAAGGGATGCCTTGAGCAGTATGCTTCAGCAACCGGTATTGTGAGACTGGCAAAGCGTCGTCTCTTACAGGATGACAAGGCAAGCATCCTGCGCGACGATGAGATTTCCGCAAAGACCGTTTTTGACGCAGTGAAGGCAGGGGATGAGGTTGCCCTTGAAATTGCGGCACAGTTCGGAGAGTATCTGGGCAAAGGCCTGGCGGCAGTGGCAAACGTGGTAAATCCCCAGGTGTTTGTTATCGGCGGTGGCGTGTCCAAGGCAGGAGAGATCCTTCTTAGCTTTATTGAGCCGGCATTTCAGAAGTATGTGTTCGGTGCCTGCAAGGGAGCCAAATTTGCCCTTGCTACCCTGGGCAATGATGCAGGAATCTGCGGTGCGGCAGGTCTGGTGCTTATGAGTGGTTCTAACGAATAGGACCTGTCAATAAAATAAATAGAACAATTTAGGAAGCTGTAAACATGATAAGTAAAGCAGTAGTAGAAGCGTTAGCAAAATATGTACCGGAAGAGAATTTGTTTTTACTGGAGCCCATGAGTGCCCACACCACTTTCAAGGTGGGTGGCGCGGCGGACTGTCTGGTGGAAATACAGAATACACAACAGTTAAGTAAGCTTCAAAGCTATCTATCCAAGGTGGAGGTACCCTATTACGTGCTGGGAAACGGCAGTAATCTGCTGGTTAGTGATGAGGGCTATCGCGGTGTGATATTAAAGGTGGGCGATGGCATGAGTGAGATTTCTGTTCTGGGTAACCGAGTGATTGCCCAGGCGGGTGCCAAGCTTGCAAAGGTTGCAAGGGTTGCAGCGGAGCATGGACTGACCGGCCTTGAATTTGCATCAGGGATTCCGGGAACTGTCGGTGGCGGTGTAGTGATGAATGCAGGTGCCTACGACGGTGAAATGAGTCAGGTGGTAAAGACGGTGACAGTGATTGACAGGGACGGAGAGCTTTTAAAGCTTGACAATGAGACCATGGAATTCGGCTACCGCAAAAGTACTATCAAAAATCAGCCCTTCGTGGTGACAGAGGTGGTATTCGAGCTCGCGCAGGGAGATAAGGAAGTAATCCGTGCCAAGATGGAGGAGCTAAACGGCAAGCGCAGGGAGAAGCAGCCTCTTGAGTATCCCAGTGCAGGCAGTACCTTCAAGAGACCGGAGGGACATTTCGCAGGAGAGCTGATTATGAAGGCAGGACTTCGCGGATATCAGGTGGGCGGTGCCCAGGTGTCCGAGAAGCATTGCGGATTTGTGATAAATAAGGACAATGCCACGGCAGCTGATGTGATGAAGCTGATTGAAAAGGTGCAGGAGCAGGTTTACGAGCAGTTTGAGGTGCATCTGGAGCCGGAGGTTATCTTTTTGGGGAAATTTTAGACGAATGAGGTGCTTATGAGGTTTGTAGTAGTAACAGGTATGAGCGGG
>SVFG01000066.1 GCA_015056975.1 Lachnospiraceae bacterium
CGTCGGACTGTTGACCAGCGCCCGGCTGTCCGTCTGTCTGCTCGCCATCGCCATTTGTGCCGTCACTGCTTGCATGGTCTCCCTGCATACCCGATTGTTCTTGCTGCTGATTTTCTACAGATTCCCCGCCGTCTTCCTTATTCCTGGTTAGGAACACTACTCCCAGCGCTACTACTGCAAGCACTGCAATGCCTGCCACCCATTTCAGGGTCTTCTTGTATTTCAAGACATTATTAATTCTGCCCTTTACATCTCCTTCATCAAAGCACACCGGTGCCACAAACACCTTCTTTTTATGCTCTCCCGCAGCCTGCAAAAGCGCGTTTGCATAAGCCTTTTTGTGCTCCACGCCAAGAATGAGCAGGGTATCCTCGTCACATGCCTTTTCCATGTCATTGGACAGTAGGAAATATGAAAGCCACACAAAAGGATTCCACCAATGAACGCAGCAAACGATATATGCGGCAAGCTTTAGGAAGATATCCTTTCTCTTGATATGAGTCTGCTCATGGGCAAGCACATACGTCGCATAAGCTTCCTCAAGCCCTACCGGAAGATAAATCTTTTGCGCAATCAGACCGAATACCATGGGTGTATCAATATTTTCTGCATAATAAATATTATCCTTTACAGGCACCGACAAAAGCAACTGCCTTTTCAATCTTATGTAAGAATACAGTCCATAGCCGAGCATTGCCGCAATCCCTGCCATCCACACGCCGGAAGCAATCACTTTCAGAATATCTCTCGTAGTAAGAGCGGCATTTCTGATACTATCCTCCACACCGGATGCATTGCCCGACTGTAAAGACATATCCGGATTTGTCAGCACTGATTCGGAAGTATCCGCATCCGGCAATTTCACCATCAAATCTTCCTTCTCGGAAATCATACCGACTTCGCGCCCAGTCTCAGCCACTTGCTCCGTCACCTGCTCCACTGTCTCACTTCTCCAGAAGCCATGGGGAACCTCCAGCTTCCATGGAAACACCAGATAGAAAAAGGGAACAATCCAAAGGAACACCACATATTTATGCGATACCTTAAGCAACTGTAACACCTTCCGAAGCAGGCACACTGTCAAAATAATAACCGTTCCCTGCATACTCAATTTAAATAATACCGATATAAGCTCTGCCATAAGATAAACCCTCCCCTTTATTCACTCTCTTCTATAATCTTCTTTAACTGACTGATCTCATCCTTACTAAGCTTCTTTTGGGACACAAAGGCCGCCACAAAGCTGGGAAGCGACCCTGCAAAGGCATCCTCCACAAATGCTTCGCTCTGCTTCGCCTGAAACATCTGCTTGGAGACAAGGGACGTCACCACCCCGTCCTGATTCTGAAAAATCCCTCTCTCACACAATCTTTTGAGAATCGTATAGGTGGTGGACTTCTTCCACGCAAGCTCCTGCTCGCTTATCTTCGCCAGCTCCCCGGAAGGAATCGGCTCATGACTCCATATAATCTCTGCAAATTTCATTTCAATTTCACCCAATCTGTACTCCGCCATAAGACTTCCTCCCTGTCGATAATATGTATAGACGCTGTCCACACATCTGCATTTCGCCCTTAACGTTCTACAAGCAGTAAACCTATGTTTAGTCTACTGCTTGTAGAATAGTTTGTCAACTGTTATTTTACAAAGGCATCAACAATTTTCATACCTATCTTCTTGCCTTCTGCAGATTTATCCACGAACAATTGATACATTATGCCGTTTACCGTAAAATAGACTTTTTGCAAATCATCATACTCTCTGTCCTTTACAAAATATGCCTTCTTACCCTCCGCATATTTGTAGGCATAATAGGGTTTACTTTCCTCCCCGTACCCATATTCCGTCTGATTATTTCCTTCAAGCACAAACATACCGTTCATGTTGTATATTTTTGACTCAAACATAATCTCCAGCGTCATATGCCCTGTCCCATATTCGGTATTAATTATAACACCGCCTTTTTGAAACTTAAGCGCCGGAGATTCCGTAACAACCAAACCCGTAACCTCTGTTAATTCCTCTTGATTATTAAAATAGCAGGAATAATTTGATAAATCTACCTTTGTTGTCCGCTCATCTGCAATAAACCTCTCCACATCCATTTCAACAGGTGTCATTTCGGAAAGCTTTAACTCTTCTCCTCCCACCCAAAGCCCAAACCTTCCCACAATCACTTCTGCATAGCCGGCTATGGAACCAAAATTCGTTACCACCATTACTGCACATACCATCGCCATTGCAGCTACTGCTGCCTTCCAACCTCTAAAGCCACTAACCTTTTGCGTAGGCTCCAAAGCATCCAGCACCTTTTTGTCCAATCCGCCATCACGCTTAATATTATCAAATGTACGCTTATAGCTTTCACTAAAATTCATAGTTTCTGTCCTCCTTCATTAACATTTCTCTCAATTTTTCCCGTCCCCGCAGTAAACGGATTGCCACAGTATTTTCCTTCATGTGTAACATTTCTGCTATTTCCTTTTGGGAATAATCCTCGTAATAGTACAAATGAATCAGACTGCGATATTTCTCCGGAAGCCTCCAGACACATTCTGTCAGGTAACCGTCATGCTCTTCAGCATTTACAGTGACCTCCGACGTTTCCTCTATCTCTTTCCACGAAAGGCGTTTCACCCACGCAGACTTCCAATAGTCCTTACAACAGTTGATGGCAGTCCGCAACAGCCATGCTTTCAGATGCTCTTCCGGCTCGATACGGGCTTTCTGCTTCAGTAGCTTCACGCATACTTCCTGGTAAATATCCTCTGCCACATCATGCTTCTTCACTTGCACAAAAGCCATACGATAAATGGTATCTCCATATTGTTTCAGTATTTTTTCAATTTCGTCGCGACTGTAAATACCCACCTCTCCAGCCTCCTTTCATCTTATAAACGAATCAACTTTTCAAAATATTACATTTTATTTTAAATTTATTATCATTTCATGAGAAAGCAGATATATTTTCATTTTACCACATCGTCGGATGCCTGATTTTTGGCACAAAAATTTTTTGGGCGGATAGATTTTTGTATTTGCCTATTGTCGGAGGCTAAATTTTTGATTTTCAGACTCTATAATTTTAATTTTTACCTTCGAATGACCTTTTTGAGCAGATAGATTCCTCAAAATAAGCTCTGCTATCTGCCAGCATCTTGTTTTCCTACGATTTTCGGGCAGATAGCATCGTATTTTTTTCCCTTCACGGATGCCGTCTGTCTGATTAGCGGTCACCAAATGCTCCATTATACAAACAAGATGACCTTTGCCCACATTGCTACAACAAAAAATCGCCCAAACATTCGGGATGTCCCATCTGTCCAAGCGATTTCTACATTTCTTCTACATTTTACTCTTCGCTAATCTCAATAAACAAATTCCTGTAAAACGGCTGTCTTAGCATGCTCACATTCCACAGCTTACAAAACTCCTTTGTCGGCACTCTGCGGTTATAGTACGCCGTACGGTGGTTGCGGGAGCTTCTCACCGAATCCATAATGAATATGTACTCTTCATTGTAGCCCACAATGGGCACAAAATGCATGGTGGTCTTTCCAAGTCCGGAGCGTATCAATACAATAACCGGTGTACCTTTTGCCACTGCATTTTTAAGAGCCGTTAACGTTCCCGCACGAAGTCCTGCCGAAAAACCGTACTTTCTTGCAAGCTTCACAATTCCCCTGCAGCTCACAGAGCCCCCGGGAAATTTCCACGGCATTTCCTCATACAGCTCCATGCCCTTTGCTTCTCTTCCGAAATGCCTGTATACATAAGCGGAGGCAAAAGCAGAGCACTCTGACGCCCCCTGGTTTTCCGAATGATTTTCCCGCTCTATCAAAAAAGAGGTCTTATCTAATTTCTTTTCCAATCTCAACGCCGGGAAGCCTGTGACAATGATATCAATCGATGTAGTTATCCACAAATAATTAAATATGGTCAGTAATATCCACAGCAGTATATCCCAAAACACTTCAACACCTCCTGCCAATCATATTCATTGTACCATAACCTGATATAGCTTTCTACCAAAAAGGAGCAGTTGTTTCACAACCGCTCCCATCACTTACTTTCTGAATATCCCTCTTACAATCACTCCATCTGCAATTGCAGAAACCCTTTCTACCTGTTCCGAGGTAGAATCTCCAAGCTCCACCGCACAGGGAATATCCGTATTCTCACGAATAATATTCAACATGACACTCATGTCAGAAATAACTCCCTTTTGTTCTCCTGCACTCGCATTTACCAAATACAAAAAGCCCTCTGCTTCCTTTGCAATCATGGCTATACGCTCCTTGGATGCCGGTGCCACCATGGATATCAAATCAACTCCGTACTGCTTACAAAGAGGATGAAATTCCTCCTTTTCCTCAAAGGGCAGGTCCGGAATAATGATTCCGTCAACGTCTGCTTCCTTACAGCCTGCAATAAAACGCTCTGCACCATAGGAAAATACCACATTTGCATAGGTCATAAAAACGATGGGTATCTTCACATCGCTTCTAAGCTCTTTCACAAACTCAAACACTTTATCTGTAGTTACTCCTGCCGCAAGGGCACGGATATTTGCCTCCTGAACCACCGGTCCCTCTGCCGTAGGGTCTGAAAAGGGAATACCCAGCTGGATTATGCCTGCACCGTTTTGCACAGCCTCGCGTATCAGTCCGGCGGTCGCTCCGAGGTCCGGATCCCCACAGGTAAGAAAGGGGATAAATGTCTTGCCTTTTATAAAGGCTGATTTTAGATTACTCATAAAGCTCCTCCCCTCTGTAGCGTGCAATTGCCGCACAATCCTTATCGCCCCTTCCGGAAACGGTAATCACTATAATCTTATCCTTATCCATAGTGGGAGCCAGCTTCATGGCATAGGCTACCGCATGGGAGGATTCAATGGCAGGAATAATACCTTCCGTCCTTGATAAAAACTCAAAGGCATCCACTGCCTCATCATCGGTTACAGGCACGTACTCTGCCCTGCCGATATCATAAAGATGCGCATGCTCAGGTCCTACTCCCGGATAATCCAAGCCTGCGGATATGGAATATACAGGCGCAATCTGACCGTACTCATCCTGGCAGAAGTAGGACTTCATGCCGTGGAAAATTCCCAGCTTGCCGGTGTTGATGGTTGCGGCAGTCTCAAAGGTATCAATACCTCTACCTGCTGCCTCGCAGCCTATGAGCCGCACATCCTTGTCCTCTATAAAATGATAAAAGCTACCAATTGCATTGGAGCCTCCACCCACGCACGCAATCACTGCATCCGGAAGACGGTTCTCTTTTGCAAGTATTTGCTCCTTAATCTCTTTGGAAATCACCGCCTGAAAATCACGGACAATGGTGGGGAAGGGATGGGGACCCATTACCGAACCAAGGCAGTAATGTGTATCATCAATCCGTGTGGTCCACTCTCTCATCGCCTCGGAAACCGCATCCTTCAAAGTAGCTGTACCGCTGGTCACCGGGATTACCTCTGCCCCCAGAAGTCTCATACGATACACATTCAATGCCTGACGCTTGGTGTCCTCCTCGCCCATGAAAACAACACACTCCATATCAAGAAGAGCTGCTGCCGTAGCTGTAGCCACACCATGCTGACCTGCTCCGGTCTCTGCAATCAAACGTTTTTTACCCATCTTCTTTGCAAGAAGTGCCTGTCCCAGTACGTTATTAATCTTATGGGAACCCGTGTGGTTCAAATCCTCACGCTTCAAATAAATCTTGGCACCGCCCAATGCCTTGGTCAGCTTCTCCGCATAATAAAGATTGGAGGGTCTGCCCGCGTATTCGTTGAGAAGTGTTGTCAACTCCCTGTTAAATTCCGGGTCATTTTTATAATGATTGTAAGCCTCTTCTAATTCTATAATGGCATTCATCAAAATCTCCGGGATATATTGCCCGCCGTGAACACCAAATCTACCTTTTTTCTCAGCCATGATATGTAAATCCTTTCCTGCAATCACCAAAGCCGCTTTCCCGCTTCAGTCGCACAATAACCATTGTGCCTCATAACGCAGGTTTCGTCAACCACAAAAATATATCTCGCCATCTGTCCGGCAAACTCCTCGAAGCTCCCACAGCTACACTCTGTCTGATACAGTAACATATCAAACCACTGCTTGTTCCCCTCCGCTTCAAACTCTGCCTGATGGGCAAGGGCTGCTTCGCGCTTTTTTCGCAGTAAATCATAGGTTTGTTTGGTGATGTCAAACACTTCATAATCCATTCCGTTGGCCGTCAGTGCTTTCGCAATTTCCGTAGTTTCCACGCCTTCTGTTTTGGGCATCACATCTCCCTCTTGATACCCTGCGAAAAACACACCGCCCGGCTTCAGCCAACGTTTCACCTGCGCTACAAAGGCAGTCATATCCTGGGCAAAGTACATGGTATCCATGGAGGTTATCACATCAAAGCTCTCTGCCGGATATTCTATCTCACCGATAATACCCTGACGAAACTCGGACTTTTCAGGGTGCCTGGCTTTTGCAGTCTCAATGGCTTCTTTGGAATAATCAAAGCCGTGAATATACGCACCTGTTTTTTCCTGCAAATACTTAAGCATCTTTCCATTGCCGCAACCCACGTCCAAGATATGTACTTCATCTCCCTTGGGTATGTATTTCAAAATCATATCAATCTGCGCCATATCACTGAAGCCGTCCTGTGAAAAATCTTCGCCAAACGCATCCCGGCAAAAGGCTTCAAATGCCTTAGACTGCTTTGCCATAGCGTAGAAGTCTTCGTATTCTTTATAAAAAAGCAAATCCTCTTTCTTCACCTTATCTCAACCTCAAATATCTACTAATTTCCCGAAATCCTAGACTTTCCCAAAAACGCATGCCCCGCTCATTCCATGGCAAAACCTCTATATCAATACTCTCTACGCCAAGATGCTTGAGCAGTGCATGAAAGGCTTCCGTTCCGTAGTGCTGCTTTCTATAAGCCCTATCAATCAAAAACTGTCTCAAATACAAGGGCGTGCAGGTGTTTTTTACAAGGGCATATCCCACTATCGCCTCCTCTGCCAGAAAGAAAAAAGCCTCATACTCCGTGTTTAAAAACCCTCTCATGCGTTCTTCCAATTCCTTGACACTCATTGGATTATCGCTTTTCTCGTCCTCTATCAGCTGCTTATTTAGCATGGCTAATTGAGGGATGTCCTCCATGACACATTTCTTTATTTTCATATTAATAACCATGCCCTTTCCATACCTGCGAACTTTGAGCCATAGGCATAAATTCACGTGCACTTATTCCTACTTACCAAAATCAATTGTTAAAAACTTCTTTTCATTCGGCAACCGTGTTTCTGTTCTCTTTATCACCCTAAATCCAAACTCCTGCAAACTATCCACAAGCGCATTTTCTTCCATCTGGTGATGCACCTGTTCCAAATTGTCAAAGGCATGCAAATATGGGGAGTCTGACACAAAGGCCTTGCCCGTATTGATTTGGATGGTACAGGAAATATACCTGGGACCTACAAGCTTCACAACCTTCTGAAAGCATTGATATCCAATATACTCAACCAACAGATTTGCAATCAGTAGTTCGGATGTCGGTAATTGCAGTTCATCACGCAACAAGTCCGTACAAATGGTTTCATAAACATCTTCCAAATGGCGATATCTCTCCCGACTTTCCTGCAAAAATTGCCTGTTCACATCCACACCATAAACCTTTGTAAACCGATTCTTGTCAATGTGCTCCAGACCATTTCCACCTGCAATTCCGAGAATCATTATGTTCTTTACATCATAGGAATAAAACTGCTCCTTCATAATTTGGCTTAATACCTGAAGCTGATACACACTATCCAAACTCATATGACTTTCATAATCATTCAAATCAATATCTTCCCAAGGATTATGCATATACTTTACTCCCCTTTCTGCTCTCCTCCAAATCCCCAGTTTTCCAAGGGTGGATCGTGAAGCACAATAAACACATCCGCAGGCGCAATACCAACCTGCTCATGCAATTCATTGGTGATTTCCTTTATCACACTTCTCTTCTGTTCCTTGGTTCTTCCCGGAAACATGGTAATCTCAATCATGGTGAACTGGTTGGTTTCGCTGTCACTTCTCTCGAAATAGTCATTCTCTATCTCATATAATCTCTGGTATCTGTCCCAATCTGCTATCTGTAATGCCTTCACCAATCCGCTATGTACAGCCTCCAGCACCTTCTTTTTGTATTCATGGGACTTTCCCTTAATAATTTCAATTCTGACTAACGGCATGCCCGTACCTCCCCACTCTATAATGCAATCCAATACCTCTGCTCAGTAACACCTTCCACAACAACCTCGTTTTCCAGTACTCCGCCGTTGTTGATAATACTTTTAGCAGAACCGATATTTTCCTTATCGCAAACCATCAGCACCTTGTCAATTCCAAGCTTCCTGCACTCCTCAAGTGCAAGACCAATCATAGCTGTGGCATAACCCTTTCTTCTCTCGGAAGGTCTGATACCGTCACCGATATGTCCGCCATTCAAAAGCAGGCTTTCATTCAGATAATGTCTGATATTCACTGCACCCACAAATATATTTCTCTCCTCATCCAGACAAAAATAGGTGGAGTCCGGCACATGATTTTCGGAAGGCTTTTTTAATTCAATGCTGTTTCTATACTTCTCAAAGTCGTGATAGTCAGTTACCCGTATAGCGTATGGAACAATCTTTTCACCGGTTCCGCACCACTCATCCATCATATCAAACAACTGCTCCTTGTACTTTTCCTCCAATTTTACCAGCTTCATAATATCTCCTCCCTTGCTTAGATGTATTTTTACCATTATATTACACAGCTTGGAAATTGCAAGTGAATTTTGAATAATTTTGCAATTTGACTGTCAAATCCCCCATTAAAAAGAGCCGCCCTGTTGTGCCTTCCCGGCTCCAACATAGCGGCCCCATAACTCATATTATTTCTCTTACTTCTTCGTGGACAGCTTACTATATTCTCCCTTCCTATCATAGGAATCCATCAAATAGCTGTCATCAGTAAGGATACAATCAATCTCTTCATTCTCCTTACGGTATCTGCTGTGGCGGCGCAAATCCTCCTTGGGCTGCTCCTGCGCACCGGTCTGAAAGGAATTTCTGCCGGAAAACTGCTTTCTTAGGTTACCCGTGATATTTTGCACCTTGGAACGCATTTTCTGCCACAGATTCTGGGTTGCCTGTGAATTATTATCCACCTCCACAAAATAGGGATTCACCAGTTTTTCACCGTTTGCGGTAAGCTTCTGCTCCTCACCCGGCGCAGTAAGCGGTGTTACGACCTGTTGAACACCCAAAGTTTCCATGCTCTGTCCTGCTGCCTTTGCAGCCTCAGTAGCACTTTGCTCAGCATTCACAGCATTGCCGCCCCACAGCCTGCCAAGCAATCCTTTACCACCGGAAAGGAGCTTTTGCACCCATGCTGACAGAGAAAACTTTCCATCCTGCGAAAGCGCAGTCTCCGGCTTTTGTTGCTGCACTGCTGCCTGCTTTGGAGCCATCTTCAATCCACCGGTCTCGCGTTTCGTATCATGATTATGAAAGCACTCCGTCACCTGATGCATATCCGCACTGTGATTACCCAAACCGTTTATCTGCATAAAATCCCTCCTTTCGTTCATTTGCCTGCGGTGTCATGTTATCCACCGTTTCTGCGTCCTGTCCCATACAAAAAGAGCTATCTTTTCAAATTATCGGCGAAAAGACAGCTCTACTTTAGTTATACATCATTATCTTCCATTTCGTACTTGGAATGCACAATGCGTTGCGTGTGATAAAGGCTGTGATATCCCGAAAGCATATAGCTTACACCCACTGCAATAATGAAATACCACGCCGCATCCATGCCGAACAGTTCCAATCCAATTAACAGAGAAGTTATGGGACTATTGGTCACACCGCAAAATACCGCAATCATTCCCACTGCCGCGCCAAGCGATGGTGGCAGCCCTAACAGACCACCCATCAGACAGCCAAAGGTGGCTCCTACAAAGAAGGAGGGTACAATCTCTCCGCCCTTAAACCCGGCTCCCAGAGTGATTGCCGTAAATAGAATTTTAAATAAAAAAGCGGGCCAGCTCACCTCACCGTGAACCACACTGCGTTCAATCACATGCATGCCCGCACCCAGATAATCAGTGGTTCCCACAAGTGCCGTCAAACCGATAATCACAAGTCCTGCCACCACAATACGCACCGCCGGATTGGGCAGCCACCTCTTACCCTGATTGGCGGTAAATTGTAAAATCAGGCAAAAATTAATACTGATAACAGCACACAGCATGGCAAGAAGCAACACTCTGCCCGCATCAAAAAATCCAAATTCCGGTATCTCCAATATGGTCATAGCTTCGCTTGGCACACCAAAGCCCCTTGCAATTCCTACTGCAATCAGCGCAGACAAAACGCAGGGCACCAATGCAGAATAATACATGATTCCTACATTTACAACTTCCAGAGAAAAGACGGCTGCTGCCAGCGGAGTTCCAAACAGTGCAGCAAAACATGCACTCATACCGCACATCACCATCACATGTACATCTCCGCTTTTCATTTTAAAAAGCTTTCCCAATCCGTTGCCAATGCTGCCACCCAGCTGCAATGCCGCACCTTCTCTTCCTGCCGAACCACCGCACAGGTGGGTCAGAAGGGTACTGATAAAAATGAGTGGCGCCATTACGATAGGAAGCGCTTCCTTGGAACGAACCGCCAGAAGAACACTGTTTGTCCCTTTATCGTTATCACGCTTTGCCAGATGATACAGAAGCACAATCAAAAGACCTGCAAGCGGCAAACCTAAGAGTATCTGCGGATACTTCTCCCTCACCTCTGTCACCCACTGCATTCCATAAGAAAAGGCAGTACCAACCAGACCTACCACTATGCCGATAACGCCTGCTGCTACCACCCACTTTAAAAACAGTGACCACTTGATTAAGGCACCCTTGGCAAGATCCTTATAAAGTTCAAAATCCTTTATTTTCATGGAATCATCCTCCTTGTCAGGAACTGTACTCTTAACCTTTGTATATTCACTTACATCTTCTCTAGAAAGCCTTTGACATTTGCCTCTATATCACCCAAGAACACTGCAGAACCTGCCACGATTACATTGGCACCGGCATTCAACGCAACATCCACATTCTCTTGAGTAATGCCGCCGTCCACTTCAATGTCAACCGTTATATTCTCTCTATTAACAATCTCTCTTAATGCACTTACCTTATCTATACACTCCGGCATCAGCTTCTGTCCGCCGTATCCCGGCTCCACTGTCATCACAAGCACCATATCCACCTTGGACAAATAAGGCACTACCGCATCTATGGGAGTCTTGGGCTTGATGGTCAGTCCCACCTTCTTACCCAGACTACGGATTTTATCAATGGTACCTTTAATATCGTCCTCTGCTTCCACATGGAAGTTTATCAAATCCGCACCGCTCTCTGCAAAACGTTCTACAGCCTGTCCCGGATTCATAATCATCAGATGTACGTCAAAAAAGATATCCGTTGACTTGCGGATGGATTTAATTACCGGATTCCCATAAGAAATCGGCGGCACGAACTGACCGTCCATCACATCTATATGAAGGTACTGCGCACCTGCGGCCTGTACCTGCTCAATCTGCTCACCCAATTTCCAGAAATCTGCGGAAAGGATGGAGGGTGCCAAAATATTCATAGTCATATCTCTCCTTGCAATCAATGCTGAAATCTCCTATATTTTAACAAAGAAAGTCAAATTGCGCAACTTTAAATAACGCCAAAAACGAGGGGAACTTCAACGCTTCTGAAAGACAATTTGCCGATACTCTAATTACTGCCGTCACTTCTACAGCTCCATGGATTTGATTCTCTTAGCCAAAAACTCTGTCACTGCCCTATGTCCGTCACTGTCTAAGTGGATGCCGTCCGCCTTACCGGGTGCTGTCACCTTTGCCATATCCGCAAATTCGCAGCCATACATTACCGCCACCTGCTCCAAGGCTGCGCCAAGTGTACCCGCCTCTTCCTTTGAGTGCTCATCAAAGCCGTACATATACTCTCCGTTTGCAGCAGGCTCAATAGCAATAGGCGAGAGTAAAAGCACCTTGCCCACACTGCCGGTCTTCTCCAGCATCACATTCTGAAAAGTTCTAAGTAATCTGTCGATTCCCTCTGCCACCTCGAAGCTTCCTACATGATACATGCGCTTTAAGTCATTTGTCCCAAGCATCAATATCAATAAATCAAAGGGCAGCTGCGAGCATACCATGGGTGTCAGGTACAATAGACCGTTTTTCCCCGGAGCTAAGGGGTCCTCAAACACCGTAGTCCGACTGTTTAAGCCCTCCTCAATAATCTTATACTCTGTACCCAAAAGCTCCTGTAAAAGTCCTGTCCAACGCTCCGTATCGCCAAAGCGCTGACAGCTTTCTCCGTCGTATCCCCAAGTATTGGAATCTCCGTAGCATACAATTCGTTTCATGATTCATCCTCTCTTTCGTAGCATGTACTAATTGGCAGTGTCCGTAGCAACAGTCCGCCGTTTTCTGTATTGTCCCGGGGTAAGCCCCGTGTATTTCTTAAATACCTTATTAAAATAATTGCTGCCTGCAAACCCGTTTTTACGCGCCACTTCTTCTATGGTATCCCCTGTATTTAACAGATTATTCATGGCAGCCTGCATACGGATATCCGTCAGGTACTTTACCGGTGCGAGACCCATTTCCCTTCCAAAGCTTCGGGTCAGATGCTCCCAGGAAACTCCCACTCTCTCGGCCAGCTCATATACTCCCGAAAGCGTAGCATATTCCTCCTCCATAATCTGTTTCGCCGTATTTACTATACCCGTCTTCGCCCCATCCATAGCAGAGGGATTTTCAATCTCCGTAAGCAACTCACACAAAAATTCATAGGTAAGCCTTCCACCCTCATATTTGCGCAGATAATCTCCGCCAAGCATCCTCCTTTGCAGATTTACAATCATCTCCACAGCAGGACTGTCCTCACGCAACCCAAAAACGCCTCCGCACAGTTCCTCTATCTTCTCATGAAAAGCTTCTGCCGCCGGACCGTCAAAATGCAGAAATGCAAGCTCCCAGCCTTTTGAACCTTCCTCCAGCCAATACCGGCTGTTTTCCGGCATTTTTGCAAGAAAACCCTTTCCTCGGGTAAGCTTGTGACACTCACCGTTTTTCTCAAAGTATCCCTCTCCGCTTAAGGTACATTGAAACAGATACCCCTCATAACCGGGTCTTCCTGCATTATTGAATTCGTAGTTTTCCTGAAAACGATACTCGATACCTCCATCCAACAGCTGTAGGGGGGCATTCTCCATATCATCCTTATTTAGTACACCAAAGCTTCCGTGTCTGTAATGCATCAAATATTTACCCTTTCATATCAAGTATCTGCTCTTTATTTCACTCTTTAAATTCATTATAATTGGATATATAGCAAAAGGCAATGCTTTTATAAACATATCAAAAAAGGAGTGTATCTTATGGACAAAAATTCATTTGCAAAAACACCGCCCATGGGGTGGAACAGCTACGATTACTACGACACCACCGTAAACGAAGAGCAGGTTCGCGCCAACGCAGAGTACATGGCCAAGAATCTGAAAGAGTTCGGCTGGGAGTATGTGGTAGTGGA
>SVFG01000067.1 GCA_015056975.1 Lachnospiraceae bacterium
TGTATCAGCAGAAGACTCTACGCTTGTAGGCTCTGAAGGGGTATCGTTCTCCTTGTTGCCGCCACATGCGGTAAGGGAAAATACAAGTGTCATTGTAAGTGCTGCGATTACTAATTTTTTCATAATTTGTCTCCTTTGTTTAAACAATTATTTGGTTTCATAGTAGATACTGAAGGTATCAGTAGCTGCGTGGTAGGAAAGGTGTACAAGATAGGTATCTTTACCACGGGAAATTTCCATGCTGTAAATAGTATCCTCCATTGGGACGGATATATTCCAATTTACATGGGTTTTGTCCGGGCAGGTGTAGGAACCGTCACCGGAAAGTACCTCCATGTCCTGTTTTGAGGACAGTTCCAGACTGTAAGTTCTTGGCTCTAAGGAAGCGGTGCGTACCATGGAAGTGGCAGAAGCTGTATCCGGAGTCAGGAACAATTCATTGGAGGAAAGGCTTTGTCCCTCTGCGAAGAGGGTAAGTGGTGTGTTTTGGTTATTTCCGTAGAAGGAAAACAGCGACACACATAAAATTAAGCAGGCAGCCACGGGAGCAAATGATAACAATGCCTTTTTGTAGGAAAAGAAAGACGCTTTCTTACTTTTCAGTGTGGCATGAACCACCCGTTCACGGAGGCCGTCCGGTGCTTTGATTTCCTGAAAGCTTTTGATTTGTGCTTCATTAAACATGGCGGTCCTCCTTTCTTAATTCCTTTTGTAACATCTCTCTTGCACGGGACAGGCGCATTTTTACTGCGGATTTCCCAAGAACCATAGTCTTAGCAATCTCTTCAACCGACATACCCTCCAGATAATGCAGAACGATAACAGTTCTGTATTTTTCAGGAAGAGTAGCGAGTATTTGCATAACCGAGAGAGCAGCCTCGTCCGTAACCTGTGTGGCATCGGATATTTCACCGATTTCATGCAGCGGTGTATGAGTTCGAAGCTTGCGGGCTCTCAAGTGGTCCCTGCATTGATTGATGGTTACTCTGATAAACCATGCTTTTTCGTGAGCTTCATCAGCGAACCGGGGAGCTTTGGTATAGTATTTGCAAAACACCTCCTGTATCACATCCTCAGCGTCCTCACGGTGTTGCATGTGGGATAAGGAAAGCTGATAAAGCATATTAGCATATTTGTCATATGCTTCGGTTACATTTATCTGGAACATTTTTTCACCCTTCTGTTAATAAAACGATTCAAAAATCGATTTGGTCACATAATAATAAAATATTTTACAACAATTTGTAAAAAACTTCCACTCTATAGTGGTGTTTATTGATGAATTTATAGCGTTATGGTATAATTACAAAAGATTTTGTATTAAAATAAATGAAAAAGGAGAAACGAAATGCTTTTCAATTCTTTTCATTTTATCATCTTTTTTCCGATAGTAGTTATTATCTATTTTTTGATTCCGCGTAAAATAAGATATATATGGTTATTATTGTCCAGTTATTATTTTTATATGGGTTGGAATCCTACTTATGCGCTGTTGCTTTTGTTTTCAACGGCGGTTACTTATGGCAGCAGTTTGCTCCTATATAAATGGAAAGAGAGGACAGTGTCCAAAAAACTGATTGTCTCAACGTGCGTAATCATTAATTTTGCCATATTGTTTGTGTTTAAATATTTCACATTCGTGACTGAGACTTTGGAAAAGCTGCTGGGAATGGTTCGTATCACAATGCCTGAGATTACTTTGAACCTTCTTTTGCCGGTAGGGATATCATTTTACATTTTCCAGGCAGTAGGGTATATGATTGATGTATATAGGGAAGAGATTGTGCCTGAGAAAAATTTCTTCCGCTATGCGCTTTTTGTATCCTTCTTTCCCCAGCTGGTGGCGGGACCTATTGAGAGAAGTAAGAATTTTCTGCCGCAGATACAAAAGCTTCACACCCTAAAGCTGTGGAATTTTGAAAGAATAAGAAGCGGTGCCGTAATCATGCTGTACGGATATGTTTTAAAAATGATTATTGCGGACCGTGCGGCGATTTATGTCAATACGATGTTTGATGTGGAAACCTATGGCTCATATGTAGGCTTTACTGCTTTGATTGGTGCAATTTTGTTTGCGCTGCAGATTTACTGTGATTTTGCAGGCTATACCTTTATTGCAATCGGTGCCGCAAAGGTTATGGGCATTGAACTTATGAATAACTTTAATGCTCCGTATTTTGCCACATCCATAAAGGATTTCTGGGACAGATGGCATATTTCCCTGACATCATGGTTCCGGGATTATCTGTATTTCCCGTTAGGGGGTAGCAGAAAGGGTAAAATCCGTAAATATCTGAATATTTTAATTGTGTTTGCAGTCAGCGGATTGTGGCATGGCGCGAGCTGGCACTATGTAATCTGGGGGGTGCTGCACGGCATCTTACGTGTGGCAGGAGAGATGACTTCTAAAATCAGAAGCAAGCTGTGCGAATGGTTGCATGTCCGTAGGGAAGCCTCATCCTACAGATGGTTTCAAATGGTGTTTACCTTCTTTTTGGTAACGGTTTGTTGGATATTTTTCAGAGCAGAAAGTATCAGACAGGCCACGGATATAATAAAGAATATTTTCACGCAGCCTAATACATGGGTTTTATTTGATGGGTCTTTGTTTACACTGGGACTTGATGCAAAAGACTTTAATGTATTGATTGTATTTGCCGGCATTATGCTTGTTGTTGACTATCTTCGAAGTAAGAAGAGACAATTGGCGTTAACCTTTTGTAAGCAAAATATACTGTTCCAATGGCTGGTGTTTATCATTGGTTTGTGGTGTGTGCTGGTGCTTGGCGTATACGGTCCCGGATATGATGCCACACAGTTTATTTACTTTCAGTTTTAGCGAGGAAGTGCAATGGTTAAGATAGGAAAAGGATTAAAAATATTCATATTGAGCATTGTGTTTATCACGGTTTTAGTATGTGTTTTAGGGAGAAACGCTTCCGTTTTGCGTGAAAAGGAAGGCACCACTATGCACAGGCTTTTTACCAAATTTGAAAGAGATTCTCTGGATACTATTTTTGTCGGTACAAGTCATCAGTTTTGTTCCATCAGTCCGGATATTCTTTTTTATGATTATGGGATTAATTCCTTTATGATGGCAAGCTCTGCACAAACGGTGCCCATGACCTATTATGCCATTATGGAGGCGATTGAGTACCAACATCCCAAAACTATTATTTTTGAGGCCCTGTATTGCGCAAATGATTTCAGGGAGCTTGAGCCGGGAATGAGTCATATGTTTTTTGACGGAATGCCTAATTGTAAAGCCAAAAGACTTGCACTGAATGACCTGGTAGATCCCAAGGAGCATATCTATTATTATTTTGATTTGGGTTTTTATCACAGCAGATGGAAGGAAGTAACGGAAGAGGATTTCAAACCCGTGGAAAACTCGGAGAGAAATACTTTTTTCTCTGACCAGATACAATACAATTGGGATATTCCTATGGTGGATAAGAGTGAAAAAGAGCCCATGCCTGAAGAAATGAAGAAGTATCTGGATATGATTATCGAATTGTGCAAGGAAAATGATGTGGAGCTGATTATGTACGTTGCGCCTTACAATTCCTTATATGATGACGATTATACCAGACAGAATCTTTTCTATATGCAGAGGGTATTCAATTGGATTGAAGAATATGTAGAGCCTAAGGGGATTCCTTTCCATAATTTATTTTATGAATTGGATGCAATCGGACTTAACGGTACTACAGATTGGATGGATTCCCAGCATTGTAATTATGCGGGTCAGGAGAAAATCACGCGTTACATGGTGGAGAAGGGCTATATAAAGTAGAGACCGGATACATCACAGATAACGAAAATACAAAAATTTCCTTGACATTTCTATAAAAAGTGAATAGAATAAGTAACAGTTATAAAAGCTGTGAAGGTGTTACAGTAGCGTTCTATTTTCCGTAAGAGAGAGGAAGTCACCGGCTGAAAGCTTCCTTAGGTTCAGATAAGATGTCGAATTTCCCACCGGAGCTTCCGAGAGGAACATATGTGATTGTCATGTATCATTATTTTCGGACGTTTCACACGCGTTAAGTGTAATGAAGAGTCTGTTTCGTACAGGAATTAGGGTGGTACCGCGATTCAATCGTCCCTTGCATTATGCAAGGGACTTTTTTGTTTCCCAAAGAACGTAAAGGAGAGAAAAGATGGAAGAAAAGATTTTGAAATTGAAGGAGCAGCTTGAGTGTGAGCTTTCACAGGTGAAGGATGCCTCTGAGCTTGAAAACATCAGAGTTGCTTATCTTGGCAAAAAGGGTAGTATTACAGAGCTGTTAAAGGGACTTAAGGACTTGAGTGATGAGGAAAAGAAATCCTTTGGACAGAAAGTTAATCTGTTAAAGGGAGAGGTTTCTCAAAAGATTGATGACTATAAGGCGAAGCTTCAGGAGGCAGAGGTGTTAAAGGAAATAGAAGCTATGCCTGAGTTTGATATGTCCATTCCTGCTAATCTGGAGAGAGGTTCTTACCATCCCATTACGTTGGTGCAACGTGAATGTGAAAAGGTATTTAAATCTCTTGGCTTTGTGGTAGAGGATTACAGCGAAATTGTCAGTGAGTATGAATGCTTTGAGGCGTTAAACATTCCCAAGCATCATCCCGCAAGAGATATGCAGGATACCTATTATCTGGAGAATGGTCAGCTGTTAAAGACCCATACCTCTGCGGCACAGAACGCTATCTACAGAAAATATAAGGATGCGCTCATTAATGAAGGAAAGCCCATTAAGGCAATCTTCCCCGGAAGATGCTTTAGAAATGAGGCAACAGATGCATGTCATGAGAATACCTTCTTCCAGATGGAGGGTGTAATGGTAGGAAAGGATATCAATATTTCCAACCTGATTTTCTTTATGAAGACCATGCTTTCCGAGGTGTTCCAGAGAGATATTAAGGTAAGACTCCGTCCCGGTTTCTTCCCCTTTGTGGAGCCCGGCTTTGAGCTTGATATTAACTGCTTAATCTGTGGCGGTGAGGGCTGTCCCTCCTGCAAGCAGAGCGGTTGGCTTGAGCTTTGCCCCTGCGGTATGATTCATCCCGAGGTACTGAAGGCAGGCGGAATTGATCCCGAGGAGTATACAGGCTTTGCATTTGGTTTGGGACTTACCAGACTTGCCATGATGAAATACGGTGTAAAGGATATCCGTGATTTGAACAGTGGTGTACTTAAGAGCATGGAACAGTTTACAGACGGAGAATAGGAGGAGACAGGACAATGTTTTTATCAATGAATTGGATTTCGGATTATGTAGATTTGTCCGGACTTGACAAAAGAGAATTAATCAGTCGTTTTTCTTTATCAACAGCAGAAGTGGAAAACGAAATTTTTTATAAGGGTAGTGATATTAGCGGTATTGTGGTTGCAGAGATTAAATCTGTGGATGAGCATCCCGAGTCAAAGAAGCTTCATCTTTTGAAGGTGGACTGCGGTGACGGTGCGCTTACAGATGTTGTGTGCGGTGCACCCAATGTAAGAGTGGGTATGAAGACTGCCTTTGCCAAGCTTGGTGCTCAGATTGGTGATATCACCATTACCCCCAGAAAGCTTGCAGGTTATACCTCCAACGGTATGTGCTGTTCCGAGAAGGAAATCGGTATCAGTGATGACCACGGCGGCATTATGGAGATCTTTGAGGATGTTGCTCTTGGTACCGATATCAAGGATATTTATCAGATTGATGATATTGTTTTCGAGGTAGATAATAAGTCTCTGACCAACCGTCCTGACCTTTGGGGTCACTATGGTATTGCAAGAGAGTTTGCAGCTATTGCAGGCAGAGAGTTAAAGCCCCTTGAGGTCATTGATTTATCCCAGTATGACAGTCTGCCCGGCATTGATATGAAGATTGAGAATACCCTTTGCCAGAGATATTCCTGTTTGAAGTTTGAGAATATTCAAAAGAATGTAAGCCCTGTAAACATGCGAATTCGTCTGTTTTACTGCGGTATGAGAGCAATCAACCTGCTTGCAGACCTTACCAATTATCTGATGCTGGAAATGGGTCAGCCCATGCATGCTTTTGATTCCCGCAAGGTGGAGAAAATCAGAATCAAGTGCTTTGATAAGCCCTTTGTATTCCGAACCTTGGACGGCGTAGACAGAAATGTTGACGAGAATACTTTGATGATTTGTAACGGTGACACACCGGTTGCAATCGCAGGTATTATGGGTGGTCTGGATTCCGAAATCGTGGAGGATACCACAACCCTTACTCTGGAGTCAGCAACCTTTGATGCGGTATCTGTTCGTAAGTCTACCGTGCGTCTTGCTCACAGAACCGATGCTTCCATGCGTTATGAGAAGTGCCTTGATCCGGAGATGACTGTAAAGGCAATTGCCAGATTTGTAAAGCTTCTTATGGATATTGACGGAGGTGTTAAGATTGTATCTTCCCTGACTGATGAATATGCAGTGAAGTATGATACCGTTACCTTAAGCTTCGATAAGGCGTATGTGAACCGTTATACCGGTATTGAAATCAGCAATGAGCAGATTGTTAAGACCTTAAAGAGCCTTGGATTTGGTGTGGAGCTTGATGGTGAGACCTTTACCGTTACCGTTCCCTCCTGGAGAGCTACTAAGGATGTTACCATCAAGGCTGATATTATTGAAGAAATCACCAGAATTTACGGTTATGATAACTTTGATGTGCATACAACCCGTGTACCTTTATATCCTGTGCGTGCTTATGAGGAAAAGACGGTAGAGGATAAGATAAAGGATATTCTGGTGAAGAGATATTCCCTTCACGAGGTACATTCCTACATCTGGGCATACCATGATGAGTATAAGGCATTGGGTATTGAAATTGAGGACAATGTAAAACTTGTAAATTCTACCAACCCGAATATTGAAACCTTGAGAAGAAGCATGATTCCCACACAGCTTTGCCAGGTGAAATCCAACTTCCAGTATGCGGCTGACTTCGGTATTTTTGAGGTGGGAAGAGTTGTTGATGGACTTAAGGCTGATAATCTCTGCAATGAGAAGAAGAAGCTGGGTATTACCCTGTTTAGCAAGACAAAGACTGTGGAGCAGTTGTACTTTGAACTTCGTGATATGGTGGCAGTACTTTTTGATGATATTAAGCATACTGCTATTACCTTAAGTAAGAAGGAAGCAACCCACTCCTATCAGCATTTGAAGAACTTGAACGCAATTGTTGCAGACGGTAAGGAAATCGGTGAAATTGGTGTGGCACATCCTGTGGTATCCAAGAAGATTGACAAGAAGGCTGCCATTGTATTTGCAGAACTTGATGTAACAGAGCTTGCTGAGATTACCAACAAGAGTATCTCTTACGAGGAACCCAGCAGATTCCCTGAGATGACAGTGGATTTGTCCTTTGTTGCTGAGAAGTTCGAGCCCATTGCAAATGCGATTACTAAAGCAAACAGTCCTCTCGTAAAGAAGGTTTCCGTAGCTGATATCTATCAGGATGAAAACGGTAAGTCCATCACTGTAAGAATTCTGTTCTCCCATGCAGAGAGAACCCTTACCAGAGAAGAGGTAACGGAAGTGACTGATGCAGTGATTGCAGAGCTTGCGAAGGATGGAATTGCACTGAAGAATTAATAATCAAGAATCAAAAATCAATAATAATTAAGTTAACCCTATAAAAGGAACTGACTGTGTCTTAGATGCGCCGTGCACTGCGCTGAGCCTCAAAGCGTGGAAAACTTAGGAAGGTGAGGCTTCCTAAGTTTCCCTGAGTCTCATCTTCGTGGCGCATAAATCGCACAGTCAGTTTCCGTTTATAGGGTTAACTTAAATGAAGGTTGTGATTAGGAATATTTATATTCGTAGGGGTATTCCATCCTATGCGTAAGAGAGGAAATGTGGTATAATATAAGGATAAGGTGGAATGAAGTTAATGCAAGAAACCCTAAAAGGCAGGAGGAGTGGTTATGCGTAAATTGTCAGAGCTTAGTGAGTGGGAGAGGTTGTTAAAGAAGATTATCTGGGCGCAGCTCGGTGATATAAAGGGTAAATATATTTTGGACTTTGGAAGCGGTGAGGGGATCACAGCTAATCATTTTGCAAAGGACAATAGGGTTGTGGCGGTGGAACCTTGGGAGGAGATGTTAAAGGACAGATGGCAGGACTATGAGTATCGTCAGATTCATGGAGGCGTAGAGGCTCTTTCAGAGTTTGCGGACAATACCTTTAATGTGATTATCTGTCATAATGTGTTGGAGTATATAGATGATAAGGAAGCAATTATAAATGAGTTGCACCGAGTGCTAAAGCCGGGCGGAACTTTGTCAATTGCAAAGCATAACCGTGCAGGACGTGTGATGCAGATGGCAGTGCTTTTGGATGATATGGAAAAAGCACACGCACTTCTTGATGGTAAGAACAGTGCCGCGTCCAAATTTGGGGAAATAAGATATTATGAAGATAATATGGTTTCGGAGTGGAATCCGGGACTTAAATTGGTGGAATGTTACGGAATTCGTACCTTTTGGGATTTACAGCAAAAGCAGGAGAAGCACAACTTGGAGGAGTGGCAGGAAGACATGATGAAGCTGGAAATGCGGGTGTCACAGATTGAGGAGTACCGGAATATTGCGTTCTTTCATCATTTGCTGTTTACAAAAATGTAAAGATTATATATGCAATGGTTGTAAATTACACTATATTTTGTGTATAATAAATATAAATTTGTGGAGACTTGCGTTAAGGTCTTAAAACGAAGCAGAAGGGAATGCAGATTATGGAAAAGAAAAACGTATGGGAAACCTATAGCTCAAAGCAGTTAAAGGATTTAGAGAAATTAAATCAGGAATACAGAACCTTTTTGGATAAGGGAAAAACGGAGCGTGAATGCATTGATTATATTGTAAATACCGTGGAAGCAGAAGGCTACAGAGAGCTGGAAAGTCTGATAAAGCAGGGTGTTACATTACAGCCCGGAGACAAGGTTTACAGTGTGTGGATGAATAAGTCTATTGTGATGTTCCAGATTGGTGAGAAGTCCATGACCGAGGGCATGAATATTCTGGGTGCGCACATTGACAGTCCCCGCATGGATGTTAAGCAGAATCCTCTCTATGAGGAGGGTGGCTTAGCCTATTTAGATACCCATTATTATGGCGGTGTGAAAAAGTATCAGTGGGTAACCCTGCCCCTTGCTCTTCATGGAGTGGTGATAAAGAAGGACGGCACCACTATCGAGATTAATGTGGGTGAGAATGAGGATGATCCGGTGTTCTTTGTGTCTGACCTACTGATTCATTTGTCTCAGGAGCAGCTGGAGAAGAAGGCTGCAAAGGTAATAGAGGGAGAAGCGCTGGATATTATCATAGGAAATAAGCCTTTGTTAATTGATAAGAAAAAGTCTGATAAGAAGGATAAAGAAGAAAAGAGCCCTGCAAAAGATGCTGTAAAAGCAGGCATTCTTGAGATTTTAAAGAAGCAGTATGACATGGAAGAGGAGGATTTTATCTCAGCAGAGCTTGAGGTGGTTCCCGCAGGATGCGCCAGAGAAGCAGGCTTTGACCGCAGTATGATTCTGGCATATGGTCAGGATGACAGAGTCTGTGCATTTACCTCTCTGAAGGCTATGCTTGATACCGATAAGACGGAGCGTACCAAGTGCTGTATTTTGGTAGATAAAGAGGAAATTGGTTCTGTGGGTGCTACCGGTATGCAGTCGCGCTTCTTTGAAAACATGGTGGCTGAGGTGATGAACCTTTGCGGTGAGTACAGCGAATTGAATGTAAGAAGATGCCTTTCCCGCTGCTGTATGCTGTCATCAGATGTGAGCAGTGCCTTTGATCCCAGCTACGCAGGAAGCTTTGACAAAAAGAATGTGGCTTATATGGGGGGCGGTATGGTGCTTAACAAATTCACCGGAGCAAGAGGAAAATCCGGCTCCAATGATGCCAATGCAGAGTATCTTGCACATCTTCGCAAGATTTTTGAGGATAAGAAGATACAGTTCCAGACTGCAGAGCTTGGCAAGGTAGATTTGGGTGGTGGCGGAACCATTGCCTATATTCTGGCGCTTTACGGTATGAATGTAATTGACAGTGGTGTGGCAGTACTTAATATGCATGCACCCTGGGAGGCAACCAGCAAGGCGGATGTATATGAGGCCTACAGAGGCTACAAGGCATTTGTGGAGTGTGCGTCTCTGTAAATGCCTGTCATGATGAAGCAGATAGATGGTAGACCTTGATTTGTTTCGGACGAACAGCAAAGGATGATAGAAAGTATAATGGAAGATAATCATATGGATACAATAACGGAAAACAATACTACAAACCAATTACTCAAATCAGACTTTTACTTTGATTTGCCGGAAGAATTGATAGCCCAGGACCCTTTGGAGGAGCGTTCCTCCTCCAGACTTCTTGTGCTTAATAAAGAGACGGGGGCTGTGGAGCATCATGTTTTCAAGGAAATTACAGAGTATTTGAATCCGGGAGACTGCCTGGTGCTTAATAATACAAAGGTAATTCCTGCCCGCCTGTTGGGTGAAAGGGAAGGCACCGGTGCTCATGTGGAAGTGCTTTTGCTAAAGAGACGAGAGGGCGATGTGTGGGAAACTTTAGTGAAGCCCGGCAAGAAGTGTAAGCCCGGTACCAGACTTACTTTTGGGGACGGACTTCTTAAGGCTGAGGTGTTGGAAACCGTGGAAGAGGGTAACCGGCTGATTCATTTTGAGTATGAGGGCATTTTTGAAGAAGTGCTGGATAAGCTGGGAGAAATGCCCCTGCCTCCATATATTACCCATAAATTACAGGATAAAAACCGTTATCAGACAGTTTATGCAAA
Organism: Lachnospiraceae bacterium; assembly: GCA_015056975.1. Lineage (GTDB taxonomy): Bacteria > Bacillota > Clostridia > Lachnospirales > Lachnospiraceae > Acetatifactor. Next base: position 10,799 of record SVFG01000067.1, read on the forward strand.
ATATGAGGGTTCTGCGGCAGCGCCGACGGCAGGACTTCATTTCACGAAAGAATTGCTGAAAAAGATTGAAGAAAAAGGGATTGAGATAGCCTATGTGACACTTCATGTGGGTCTTGGTACTTTCCGACCGGTGAAGGAGGAGAATCTCCTAAATCATCATATGCACTCAGAGTATTATCAGGTGTCTGAAGAGGCGGCAGAAAAGATTAACCGTACAAAGCAAAATGGTGGGCGTATTATCTGCGTAGGAACTACAAGCTGCCGTACCGTGGAGAGTGCTGCCGATGAAAATGGCATTATCCATGCAGGCTGTGACAATACGGAGATATTTATCTATCCCGGTTATAAATTCAAGATATTGGATGCCTTGATTACAAACTTCCATCTGCCGGAATCAACATTGGTTATGTTGGTGTCAGCTTTAGCGGGCAGAGAAAGGGTACTTGCAGCTTATGAGGAAGCAATCTGTGAGAAATATCGGTTTTTCAGTTTTGGAGATGCCATGTTTATTCATTAAGAGGAAATGTTTATGATATACTATTATTTGATAACAGCATTAGTGACGTTATTATGCCTTATTTTTTTGATATTCCATTTTGAATTAAATAAGGTTAATTATCTGCTGATGATTTTATTTATACTTCTTACTATAACAAATGGTGGTTTTTTAGCAATAGCACTATCTGAAACTGTGAGTGAAGCCGTTTTGGCTAAAAAAGTATGTTATTTTGGCGCCTGCTTTCTGCCGGTAGTATTGTTGTTCCTTGTCTGTGAAATCTGTAATTATAAGGTTATAATGTGGATAAGGAGAGTAATATACTCCATCTGTTTTTTTGTGTATGCAATGGTATTGTCAATCGGAATTACCGACTGGTATTATAAGGATATTTCCTTAAAGGAAGTTGATGGTGTTTCCGTTTTGGTATATGACTATGGAAGCTTTCATGTTTTGTTCTATATCATATTGTTTGGTTCTTTGTTTTTTGAAGGAATTATATTACTATATACTCTCTTGAAAAAGCACGCTGTTTCAAGAAAAAATTTATATGCCCTTCTTCTTTTAAGCGTGTCTAACGTGATGGCGTTTGTATTGGTAAGATATATTCATTCCGGTATTGAGATAATGCCGTTAGCTTATGCGCTGGACAGTATTATTTTATTATATTTGTTTAGAAGAGGCATGATGTATTCCATTGATGATAATATAGCGGGTTCTCTCGCAGAGAATGAGAATTCCGGTTATATTATGTTTGACAATCGATGGAATTATTTGGGGTGTAATGCTTTTGTGACCAAAGTATTTCCTGATATCAAGGATTGTGTGGTGGACCGTCCCCTAAAGGAGTTACAGGGATTACATGTGATTTTCGAACATATGAATCATTATATGAATGATAAAAAGGATACCTTTAGCATCCAGATAGATGAGAAGCATTATGAAGGTAAAATAGAAAGGATTCGATATCGGAAAAATCCCAGTGGATATATTATTGAACTTAAGGAAGATACTGATAATTGGAAGTATTTGAATCTGCTCACCGACCATAATAAGGAGTTGCAACGTTTTCAGTCAGAATTGGAAGAAAAAGTAGAGGAGCAGACAAAAGAAATCCGTGAACAACAGGAAAAAATGCGAGAGCTCTATTTACAGACAATTTTGGCAATCAGTGAGTCCGTGGATGCAAAGGACAGATATACCAGCGGACATTCCAAACGTGTTGCAAAATATGCGGGAATGATAGCAGCCAGGATGGGGAAGAGCAAAGAGGAACAGGATGCAATCTATCATGCAGGTCTGATGCACGACGTAGGGAAAATCAGGATTCCGGATGAAATTATTAATAAGCCCGGAAAACTGACGGATGAGGAATTTGAAATGATTAAGGTGCATCCCATTGCAGGTTTCCACATATTAAACAATATTTCTACGGATAATGCCGTTGCAGCTAAGTATCATCATGAAAGATATGACGGAAAGGGATATCCCAATGGTATTGCGGGTGAAATGATTCCTGAGGTTGCCAGAATATTGGGAGTTGCCGATTCCTATGATGCCATGGCGAGCAACAGAAGTTACTGTAAGGCATTACCGCAGGATGTTATTCGAAGTGAAATTGAAAAGGGAAAAGGTACACAATTTGATCCTGAAATTGCAGACATTATGTTGCAGATGATTGATGAGGATAAGGAGTATAAATTAAGGGAATTAACTGAGAACATTAAAAGAATCCTTATAGTGGATGATGATGAAGAAAATCACGTAATATTTAAGGAAATCATGGAGGATGAACCAATATATGAAGTGATATCGGCAAGTGGTGGCCGTCAGGCACTTGAAATACTTAAAAACGAATCCGTAGATTTGATTGTTCTGGACATTAAGATGCCTGATATGAATGGTATTGAGACACTTGAGTATATAAGAGAAAAATATAATACACCGGTTGTTTTCATGACCAGTGATAAGAGTCTTACGCTCTCGGCGGATTTTGCCTCATACGGATGCAATGATTATATTACAAAACCGTTTTTGGCATTGGTGGTGAAGGAAGTCGTACATAATATGACCGAAACAACAATGATAGAAGGGTAATTGTTGTAGGTTTGTCAAACATTTGTTACAGTGATGATAAATAATCCTTCAGCACTTGTCTTGGTGTGCGCCATCCCAGAGGTCGCATAGGAAAATTGTTATAATCCCTGCGATT
>SVFG01000068.1 GCA_015056975.1 Lachnospiraceae bacterium
CTTCAAATAATACCCCAGCCCTCCTGCCAAAACCACTCTGTCTATTTTTTCCCAACGAATTCCATATTCTTCCGTGAGCAAGCTTATACCTGTTGCCACAGCTGCCTTTGCAAGCTGCAAATTACGGATATCCTGTTGCGTCACCTCCACACCGCTAACACAGATACCCTTTTCAAAATAAGGCTCTTTTAACAAACCTGTTTCATCCATTATTTGTTCCTTTAACAACGTTGCCGCAATACTTACCATATCTGCTCCCCAGATACCTTTGCCGGCTCCACCGTCAAATGCAGGTCCCGCTGCAGTGGAACATGCCAGCCTTTTTTCCCGGTTTCCCAGAATCAATTCCCCATTAGTGCCCAAATCAATCAGTAACGTAATTTCATCCGTCTCAAACATACCTGCCGCATAGGCTCCTGCCACAATATCTCCACCTACAAAGGCTGATATACCGGGTACAATATAGCAGGGAATTCCCATGAATTCTATCAAACCGCCTTCTCCGTGCTCCACTGTAAAGGGAGCTTTACCAAGCTTAGCCGGATCATATCCCCTCAATAGATACACCATGGTAGTATTGGCTGCAAGTACCATCTTAAGCCTGCTCCTATCTGCTGTCTGAAGATGGAATCTATCCAATCCTTCCTGCAACACCCCACTTATCATACGACGCATATCCTCTGCAGCCGCTTTATCTTCCGCTGCCAAAATACGGGAAAGCACGTCTGTTCCATATATTATCTGAGGATTCACCTTCAAAAAGGTATCCTTCACCCTTCCTCCAGCGTCGATAAGCTGCATCGCCACAGTAGTTGTGCCGATGTCCACAATTACAACATCCTTATCGACACTTCCTGTCTGCTCAACAACTTCTCTCTGCAGCGGGGATTTGGTTACAATACAATATGCGGCATCTGCATTTCTGCATCTGCCGCAGCCTGTACATATCTCACAATGCTGTTTTAATGTCTGTTTTTCCCTACACAAACTGATTTCTCTCTTTGTCATAATGATAATCTATGGAAGCCAGTTTTTGGACAATCTCATCCTTATCGACTTCCAACTCTTTACATAATATATCCAAATCCACATAATAATCACGTAACTTTAAATTTACAAAGCTAAGCAGCATTGCCGGTTCCTTTGGTATCACAATGCCCCTCCTTTCGGATAGTTACCATCCTTCTTTTTCTGTGCTTTATTCCGGTACATATTTTGGTCCGCTCTTTCCAGACAATCAGCCAATTTCTTTCCTCTCTGATGAAAAGCGTAACCAAAGCTGGCCGAAAGCTGATAGGGCTTTCCCTGCTTACGATTATATTCTTCCATCCGGCGCTGTATCTTCTCAATAAGCTCCTCAACTACCTGTTCCTCTACAGTATCCACGCATATCGAAAATTCATCGCCACCCACTCTGGCACAAATAACTGTCTCAGATTCCACGCTCTTCATGGCATCAGCGATTGCCTTTAGCGCATTATCACCCTCCCTGTGTCCATAGGTGTCATTAATCATTTTGAGACCGTCCATATCAACATTTACCACACAAAAGTTCACATTCCCGGAATAGGTTCTATGGGTTCTTGTCCGCAAAGCTTTTTCCAGCATTCGCCTGTTGTGAAGCCCTGTTAATTCATCAAGCAGCGACTGCTCTCTAAAGCACATTAACTCCTTGTTTTGCAAATATGTCTTTACCTTATCAATAAAGCTTCCCAGCCACAATACCCATGACGGGAATATCTCCTTAAGCCCATCAATTCGCTCACTTTGCATTGCCAGATATCCCAAACAATGATTCTTATAATGTAAGGGGAATATATACAAAACCGCACCCTCTTTTCTGTACTTTTCAGGCAAAATCTCGCGGCGGTCAAATATTTCCACTTCATCCGTCAATCCTAAATCACGGGACATAATTGCTCGCAAATATATTTTATCTGTATATTGTTCAGATGCAATCAGTTCTTCTTCCGGCTTATTGAAAGCATCGCAAAGGCATAAATACATAGTATCATACGCAAAATAATAGGAATATTCAAATGCTGTATGCAAAAGCTCCTGCATATTATTACAGTTTTCAAAATCTACGTTCATATAGGAAAGACGCTTAATTGCGTTCTGCAAATAAAGCCCCCTGCTATACAACTCTGTAATTCGATTTCCCCGCATTTTCAAGCTACAGCCACAGGTGCCCTGATAGCAACCGTTAACTCCGACATACATATATTTTTCTGCCGTATAGCCTTTTACAATTTTATCTATCGTTTGAACCGCAATTTGCGCCATTGACTTTATTGGCAATTCCACGCTGGCTATCGGCGGCTCTGAATAATAAGCCTCATCTATATTGTCAAATCCGGAAACGCCAATCTCCTCCGGAACTCTGCACCCGCGCTTGCGAAGCGCCTCACAGACTGATATTGCCATATAATCATTAGAACAGACAATGGCTTCAGGAATCTCTTCACCTGTCAAAAACCACTCTACGGCTTCTTCACCCTTAAATCTCCAATAATCACCCTCAAAAATCATATGTTCTGTTATCGGCAGATTATATTTTTCCATAGTATCCCGATAAGCCTGCAGACGTCTTTGTGCATCCCGCATATCCAGCTTTCCGGTCATAAAACATATCTTTTTGTATTGATGCGTAATAATAAAATGTTCTATCACATCCTTCATTGCTGAATAATCATCAATCAATACATTATAGAAACGCTCGTCTTCACTGCGAAGCGTTACAACAGGGCAATTGACAGTGCCTTGTAATTTCTCTGCAAGCTCCTCATACATTCCCTTCACATCAAAGGTATCTGATGCAATAATGATTCCCTGATAATCCTCGAGATATGGCAAATTAATAATGTTCTTTTCACCGTCTGCATGCAGATAATTCTCTCCATAGGAACCAAAGTCACTAAACACATCCAGTCGATATCCCATACCTTCTGCAATCTCTGCAATCGCCTGTGTCATCTCTCTTTGATAATCCTGTATGATTTGTCCAATGAATAATGCAATTCGTTTTGCCATAACACCCTCCAAACATGACATATATACTATTTTACCTCATGTCATACAAAAAGTCCATCATATTAGCAAGACCACATCTAATTTTCTAAAAATTCACTATATTCAAAAAACAGGCTTCGGATGACAGAAATCATCGCGAAGCCTGTTAATTTATTTAACCTGTGCATCAAGTCTGTTATCTGCAACAGTTATGAGAATTACATCACCGCACCCCACTTTATCCTGCAAAATAAGTTTTGCGGCAAGTGTCTCCACATGTTTCTGAATATAGCGCTTTATCGGTCTTGCGCCGTAAACAGGGTCATAGGCATTATCGGTAATAAATGCTTGTGCTTCCTTCGTAAGTTCGATACAAAGCTCTCTATCTGCAAGACGCTTATTAATATCCGCTACAATCAGCTCAATGATACCGGCTATATTATCCTTCGTAAGTGGCTTGAATAGAATAGTCTCGTCCAAACGGTTCAAAAATTCCGGTCTGAAATGAGCGCGCAGTTCATTCATTACCGCATCTTCCGATGCTGCACTGATACTTCCGTCCTCTTCAATCCCTTCCAGCAGATAGTGGGCTCCGATATTGGAGGTCATTATCAGGATGGTATTCTTAAAATCTACGGTCCTGCCCTGTGAATCCGTGATACGTCCATCATCCAGCACTTGCAAAAGTACGTTAAACACATCCGGATGAGCTTTCTCGATTTCATCAAAAAGCACAACACTGTAGGGCTTTCTGCGTACAGCTTCTGTCAGCTGTCCACCTTCCTCATAGCCAACATATCCGGGAGGTGCACCAATCAGTCTGGATACCGAATACTTCTCCATATACTCACTCATATCTATACGCACCATATTATTTTCATCATCAAAAAGTGCCGCCGCCAGTGACTTTGCAAGCTCCGTCTTACCAACACCGGTAGGTCCCAAAAACAAAAAGGAACCAATTGGTTTTGTAGCATCCTTGATACCTGCCTTAGAGCGGATAATCGCCTCCGTCACCTTGGTCACGCCTTCCTCCTGACCAATAACTCTTTTATGCAGTTCATCATCCAAATGCAATGCTTTGCTACGCTCACTCTCCGTAAGCTTTGCTACAGGTATGCCGGTCCAGCGTGAGATAATCTTTGCTATTTCTTCATCGGAGACCTTCTCTCTCACAAGCGACAGATCCGACTTGCTCACTTTGTCTTCCTCTATCTCAAGCTGCTTCTTTAAGCTTGGCAGTTTGCCATAGCTTAACTCAGCCGCTTTTTCCAAATTGCCCTCTCTCTGGGCAATCTGAATATCACTGCTGACCTGCTCTATTTCCTCACGCAGCTTGGAAAGCTTGTCTACGGAAGCCTTCTCATTGTCCCATTTAGCCTTTCTTCCGGCAAACTCCTCCTTCAGTTCAGCCAGCTCCCTTTGCAAATCCGCCAATCTTTCCTTACTTAATCTGTCATCCTCTTTTTTCAGCGCTGCTTCCTCAATCTCCAACTGCATCACCTTGCGCTGCAACTCATCAAGCTCGGTAGGAAGGCTATCCAGTTCTGTCTTAATCAGTGCGCATGCTTCATCCACCAAATCAATCGCCTTGTCCGGTAAAAATCTGTCTGAGATGTAACGATGTGACAGCGTTGCTGCACTCACCAGCGCATTATCCATGATTTTCACGCCGTGGTAAACCTCATAGCGCTCCTTTAAACCTCTTAAAATGGATATCGTATCTTCCACGGTCGGCTCCGCTACCAATACCGGTTGGAAACGTCTTTCCAAAGCGGCATCCTTCTCAATATATTGTCTGTACTCATCCAGGGTAGTGGCTCCGATACAGTGAAGCTCTCCTCTTGCCAGCATGGGCTTTAACATATTGCCTGCATCCAGCGCTCCGTCAGATTTGCCCGCACCCACAATGGTATGCAATTCATCAATGAAGAGGATAATCTGACCGTCGCTTCCCTTCACATCCTCCAAGACAGCCTTCAGGCGCTCTTCAAACTCTCCTCTGTACTTGGCGCCTGCCACAAGAGAGCCCATATCCAGGGCAAAAATCTTTTTATCCTTAAGCCCCTGAGGTACATCACCGCGCACAATTCGCTGCGCCAGTCCCTCTACTACTGCAGTCTTACCTACACCCGGTTCACCAATGAGTACCGGATTATTCTTGGTCTTACGGGAAAGAATACGGATAATATTACGAATCTCGTTATCCCGTCCGATAACCGGATCCAACTTCTGGTTTCTTGCCTTCTCCACCAGATCCTGACCATACTTCTCCAACGTGTCATAGGTTGCTTCCGGATTATCGCTGGTTACTCTCTGATTTCCTCTCACAGTAGACAATACCTTGAGGAATCGCTCTCCTGTAATTCCATACTCTTTAAAGATAGCTTTCACTTCTGCATTCGGATTTTTCAACATGGCAAGAAACAAATGCTCCACAGAGACATATTCATCTCCCAAGCGCTTTGCTTCATCCTCTGCGCCGATAAGAGTTTTATTCAGATACTGTCCCACATAAAGCTGACCTCCCTGCACCTTCACACGTTTGTTAAGCGCTTCTTCTACCCGATGCATAAAGTGCTCAACGGAAATCTCCATCTTCTCAACCAGCTTTAAAATCAGACTGTCTTCTACAGTCAGCAAGCTATACAACAGATGCTCCTGCTCCATCTCCTGATTCCCATATTCGTAAGCGAGCTTCTCGCACCCTTCTACAGCCTGTAAGGATTTCTGCGTAAACTTTTGAATATTCATATCCATTCCCCTTTCTTGTTGTTTGTCTGTTCTATTTTAAATATAACACATATTATAGATTATGCAATAAAGAAATCATAAAATTTTTATAAACGATCTGCCCTTAACGCCTCTGACTCCTGCCATATTCAAAAGGACAGCCCTCTAATCGGCTGTCCTTTGTATTTTATCTCATTCTATTGCTGCTCTAAAATCTCGGCAATCTTCTTAATCATCTCATCCTCTTTCAAACGGAACTTAATTTCCACTCTTCTGGATGCGTCCATATCGATTTTGTTGGTCACATTACCATTCCTGTCCTTCTCATATATCGGCGAACTGTATGAACGCCCGTTTACGGTAAGCACCTCCTGCAGCTCCGCAATCTGCGTCTTACTAAGTCCGTTCTTTTCATCCAGGCAGAATTCAGCCACCGCATTGGCACGTTCAAAGGACAATACCATGTTGCTGGCGTAACCACCGTCCGTATCTGTATGTCCTTCAATAATAACTTCTGCAATGTACGGTCTATAACGTTCAAGCAGCAATACTTTCAGATACTTGGGAATAATTTCTTTAATTGCTTTCTTACTGTCTGCCGTCAGCGTTGAGCTGTTATAGCTGAACAACACATCTGAAGAGAACGTAATGGAACCGGTCTGCGCATCAACCGCCATATCGGAATTGGTCAGAGTATCCTGCAGGGCACTGATAATATCCGTTCGGATACCTACTATATCCTGCAATTCACTTTTGGTTGCCGCCAACTCATTCTGTGCGGCTTCCATCTCCAGATATGCATTGTCAAGCTCCAGCTTCGCATTTTCAATTTCCTTGTAGGCATTATTCAATTCGTCCTTTGTCAACGCGGCCTGTGCATATGCTTCGCGCAAATCTGCCAGTGATGCTGCAAGCTCTTCGTTAGACTTTTCTATCTCCACTCTGGAATTCTCCAAATGAATCTTGGCCGCATCCAGCTCCTCCTGTGCTGCCAGCAAGTCCAGTCTGGTATTATCCAAATCGGTTGTCTTTTGTTTGTATATTGCAAGTGTAATGGCAATCATCAGAATAAATATCAGCAGAAGGGCAGCCATCATGTCAGAGTAGGACTGCCAGTAGCTGTGCTCTGAAAACGCCTCTCGTTTCTTCCCTTTAGCTCTCATATAAATTCCTCATCTGTTCAAATGTATATAACTGGTTACTGATATCTGTACTGATTTCGTCACAGGTCTGTGCTATTTTTTCTTTTTGTGCCTGGAGCTGGGTTGCAAAAATATTCTGGCGTTCCAAAGCCACCTGTGCCGCTTCCTGGTTTGCACGGTTTCCTTCTATAAGTGCAGCAGCCGTCTGTAAAAGCTCTCTGCTGCTCTCCGCATACATTTGCTGTGCCTTTCCGTTTGCCTCAAGCAAGCCTCCAAGCTTCTGCAAATTGACACCCATCGTCTGTGACATCTGCTCCACAAACTGATTGACAATTCGTTCTACACCGGCAGTCTGTTCTGCAGCATGTCCCTGCATAAGCTCAAGCATCTGCTTCATGGAACTTGCCATATTCGCCTGATACACCAGCATAGCAGCATAATTCTCATCCTCACTTGCCGCCGGAGGAACTACACACTGTCTGAACACATGTAAAAACCTTTCCAGCTTTTCATAGGCATCCGCCATCAGGCTTCTGTACATAAAACTGAATATCAGTGAAAAGAAAATACCGTAAACAGAGGTGTGGAATGCAACCTTCATACCTCCGAGAAGTGTTCCCACATTGTCCGTCACTGCATAAATGTCATTACCATTAAAAGAGCCAAGACCAATGGACAAGCCTAAAAAGGTGCCTAAGATACCAAGTCCGGTAAGTGTACCTGACATTGCTCCGTTGAAATGACCCATTCCCACTCTCTCGAGCAGTTCTTCGTTGATATATTCTTCCAAATCACAGCTATTGATATAGCCTCTTTTCGTCTTATAGCTTTTCATTCTCATGCGATACTTAGCATAGGCGGTCTTTAACGCGTCCATACCAAACATGTCCTTTTTGTCCTGATAAACAGGCCATATACTCTTCCCTGCAGCTTCCTTGTACTCCTTCTGCATCTGCTCAGCCGCCGCCATCAACTCCCCTGTAAAGAGATTAATTCTGGCAAAACTTATCGTTGAAAACGCAAACAAAATACCGATAATTATCAAAAATACGCCATTGATAATTAAATTTACCATATCCGTCACTTCACCGGTAAATACACCGTTGAGATACAGGATGAATATTACTACCACTAAATATACGAACAATAATCCGTAACATATCTTATTTTTCATTTGTACTCCTCTCCGCGCTTCGCGCAATCCGTTTATTCCATAACTTTGATGTCCGTAACCTCGTACCCAGCTTCTGTAATGGCTGCTTTGAGAAGTGCCGCAGGAACCTCTTTGGTAAAGCTCACTGTTGCAGTTTTATTCTCAAGGCTCATGACAACCTGCTTTACACCGGGTATCTGCTCCAAAACCTTCTGCACTCTTCCTGTACAGTGTCCGCACATCATTCCCTCAATCGTAATAATCATTTCTCTGTCTTCCTCCTTTACCACTACATCTTCAACGGTTACATTTGTCTTCTTATGCATTGCACCCGTCACTTTAACTATACCCCTAAATCGTCTTAAACGCAAGGCATTTCCCACCACAAAAACACTGCTGAAACTCATGGCCGCAGCACCAAACATAGGAGACAATCTCAGTCCGAATACAGGATACAAAAGCCCTGCAGCCAGAGGGATTCCGATACTATTGTAAAAGAATGCCCAGAAGAGATTCTGTTTGATATTCCTGATAACACGTCTACTCAAGGAAACTGCTGTTACCGCATCGCGTAAATCATTCTTAATCAATACAATATCGGCACTTTCCATTGCCACATCCGTACCTGCTCCGATTGCCATGCCCACATCTGCCGCAGCAAGTGCCGGTGCGTCATTGATACCATCACCAATCATGGCTACCTTCCTGCCCTGAGCCTGCAGGTTGCGGATATGACGTTCCTTATCCTGAGGAAGCACCTGGGCAAACACTTCTTCAATACCAAGCCTTTCCTTTACTGCCAGGGCAGTCCTTTCATTGTCACCTGTAAGCATTGCCACCCGGATTCCCTGCTTTTTGAAAGCCTTAACTGCTTTGTAGGAGGATGACTTAATTTCGTCCGCCAAAGCCATAAAACCTACAACTCTTTGCCGCTCTCCTGCTATGCCAATCCATAACGGAGTCTCTCCCTGACCGGCAATATGCTCTTCCAGCTTACTTTGTGCATCCAAAATCTCTATCCCGTTTTCTTCCATGTACGCCCTGTTCCCCACAAACACCCGGACGCCTGCAAACCTTCCCTCTGTGGGAATTCCCTGCACACCACGGCCAAATACTGCCGTAAAGTCCGAAACACCGGGGAGTTTGACCTCAAAGCTCTCCGCCTCCTTTATCACCGCCTCCGCAAGAGGATGCTCACTCATTTTTTCCAAAGCTGCCGCCACGGAGAGAAGCTCCTTTGTATCAATCCCCTTTTCATATCCGTACACACCCATAACCTTAAGCCTTCCTTCTGTTATGGTGCCTGTCTTGTCAAGTACAACCGTGTCTATGCTTCCTGCAATCTGCAATGCTTCTCCGGACTTAATCAATATGCCGTTTTTGGCGCCCACACCGGTCCCTACCATAATAGCCACAGGTGTTGCCAATCCCAATGCGCAGGGACAGGAGATAACCAGCACTGCAATTGCCGTGGATATGGCAAACTCCACAGTCTGACCTGCAAGCATCCATCCGATAAAGGTGAGCAGTGCAATTCCCATCACCGCAGGCACAAACACTCCTGCAACCCTATCAGCCATCCTTGCTATGGGGGCTTTACCGGCATTCGCCTCCTCCACCAAACGAATAATCTGAGATAACGTGGTATCTTCTCCCACCCTGTCGGCGCGGCATTTCAAAAATCCCGCTTTATTCAGAGTTGCGGAAATAACTTTGTCACCGGGACGTTTTTCTACCGGTATACTTTCTCCCGTAATCGCAGACTCATCAATACCGGAAAAGCCCTCCAAAATCGTGCCGTCCACCGGCACAAGGCTTCCGGGCTTTACCAAAAACACGTCTCCCCTTTGTACCTCATGGGTGGGAATCTCCTTTTCCATACCGTTTTCATCCACCACAACCGCCAGCTTGGGAGACAAATCCATCAGTCTTTTGATTGCTTCCGTCGTCTTCCCTTTGGAACGTTCTTCCAGATATTTACCGACTGTTATCAAAGTCAATATCATACCCGCGGACTCAAAATACAAATCGTGAGAATATCTTTCCACAAGTGTCATTTCCCCATGTCCCATTCCATAGCTGATACGGTACAGGGCAAAAACTCCATATCCCAATGCTGCGGATGCTCCCAATGCAATCAGGCTGTCCATATTGGGTGCCAAGTGTGACAGGGTTTTAAAGCCTACTGCAAAAAACTTACGGTTCAAATACAGTATGGGTAACAATAAAAACAACTGCGTCATAGCATAGGTCATGGCATTTGCCGGTGTACTATGCATTTGCAGACACATTGCCACATACATAAGCGGCAATAAAAAAAGAATCGAGAGTCCAAGCCGCCACTTCATGGTCTTTTCCTCTTCCTTCTGTTGCCTTTCGAGACCATCCTTTTCTTTTTCTGAATTTCCTAAACCGGTTCCGTCCATGCCTGTTGCGCCATAGCCTGCCTTTTCCACCGCCTCTATAATATCCGCAGATGTAAGCAGATGTTCATCATAGATTACTTCCATGGTTTCCGTAAGCAGATTTACGCTCGCCTTTTCCATTCCGCCTAATGCTTCCACAGCCTTTTGTACATGGGAAGAGCAGGCAGAGCAGGTCATCCCCGATATATGATATCTTTCTTTCATTTAATCTCATTCCTTTACATTACAATATAATATAAGAATACCTTTTCACACATCAATTGTCAAATCTCCTCCCACACTTTCCGTTACCATTTCTCTCCAAATAATATTTGACATACCGTACACGAAATGCTATAATTTTCTTAGTATTCTAAATGAAAGTCATTGATCTCACATATTTTTGTAAGTCATTGTTCTTTTAATGATGGTTTACAAAAATATGTGATTTTTTTGTCCTAGTTCTAGAATCACCAAAAATAAAGGAGGTACCAACATGAATAACGGTACAGTTAAATGGTTTAACGCACAGAAGGGTTACGGCTTCATCACCAACGAAGCTAACGGCGAGGAAGTATTCGTACACTTTTCTGCAATCAACGCTGAAGGCTTCAAGTCTTTAGAGGAAGGTCAGAAGGTTACTTTCGATACCGAGTGTGACCCTCAGAACAGCAGCAAGATTCGTGCTACCAACGTTACTGTTGTAGCTTAATTGCTCTTGTGATGATAAGGCTCATGGACAAACGGCTTTTGCCTTTGTTCATGAGTTTTTCATTCATTACCATTTCACAATGGAGGAGAAAAGACAGATATGAGTTTAGTTACACTTTTCCTGATTGCCGTGGGATTGTCCATGGATGCCTTCGCAGTCTCCGTCTGCAAGGGACTTGCCCTCAAGAAGGTTTCTTTCAAAAATACCCTTGTGATAGGTTTATGGTTTGGAAGCTTTCAGGCGCTGATGCCGCTTCTTGGATTTTTGCTTGGAAGACAATTTGAAAAGTACATTGTATCCATCGATCATTGGATTGCTTTTATATTACTGGGCTTAATCGGCTTTACCATGATAAAAGAAGCCTTTTCCAAGGAAGAAACCTGTGAAGATTGTAATGCTTCCCTTGATTTGAAAACCATGTTTCTTCTGGCTGTTGCCACAAGTATCGATGCCCTTGCCACAGGAATTACTTTTGCATTTTTAAGTGTGGACATTGTTCCTGCCATCTGCTTTATCGGAAGTATCACCTTCTGTCTCTCCGCCATAGGCGTTAAAATCGGCAGTATCTTTGGTACCCGCTATAAAGCAAAGGCTGAATTTGCCGGAGGTATCATCCTGATACTCATGGGACTTAAAATATTATTAGAGCACTTAGGGATATTAAAATAATCCTTAAGTGCTCTTTCTTTTCACATATTTACATTGCCGGGAAATGTGCAATTCCCATCAACAATGCTGTCAAATAAATCAAAATCAAATGAAGCGGGTAAAAAGCGTAAAATACATATTTTAGCGGCAATCCCCTCTTCCCGTTATAAAATCCGATGGGAATAAAGGCAAAAGGAGCCGTCACCTCCCATATAAACACCACACTGCCCGCAGCAATCTGCACCGCCTTATTAAAGGAAAATACATACATTACCACAATGCACACAATACCGATTGCGCCATAATCCGTATGCAGCCATTCTGCAATCCATGCGCCCAAATAGGCCAAGGGAATTGCCAGCACAATCCTAAGCAATATATTTCCCTTCGGTCCGAGAATTCTCCAAAGCCTGTCTATCGCTATAATAGTCAGCATTCCGATTAACAGTGTGAAAAAAATATTTTGATAAGACCCTTCTAAAGCCTTACCGTTAAACGTCAAATCAAAGGGCACTTCCGAGGCAAGTGCAAAAATACCCATTCTCAGGGTATACTTCCAAACATTCCTGGTCTTTTTCATTCCCTCAATCATCAAAAAGATAAAAATAGGGAATGCAATTCTGCCGATAAACCGCATAACCGTATACACCGTGTACAAGGTATTTATATCTCCAAATGGCTTTGTAATCAATCTGTACTGAATCAAACGTCCTACAAAACCTGCTCCCACGTGATCTATAAACATTGTTATGATGGCTATTATTTTCAAGGTGCTTCCGCTAATCCCGCGGAATGTCTGCACATTTGTGTAATTCATCCCTACACTTTGATATCCGTTCATGTTCTCAAACCTCGCAAATTTTTAATAAAAAACTTCCATCAAAGTAAGTCCCTTGGCAGGAACCAACGCACCTGCTTTTTCTCTGTTGCCGAATGCAAGAATCTCTGACATCTCCTCAGGACTGCGTTTTCCCGCACCAACCTCCAACAAGGTTCCCATAAGGATGCGCACCATGTGATATAAGAAACCATTTCCTTCAAAGATAAAGGTAAGCAGGTCTCCTTCCTTTCCGATATCTATCTTATCAATTCGCCTTACAGTAGACTTCTTCCCTTTTTTGGCGGAAGTAAACGCCTTAAAGTCATGTTCACCCAATAAATAAGATGCCGCCTTCTCCATGGCTTCCACATCCAAGTTTTGGGGAACTTCCAGTGCATATCTGCGCCAAAATACATTGGGTATCGCACTGTTGATTACGCGATAACAATATCGCTTACCACAGGCATTTAATCTGCTGTGAAACCTGGGAGCCGCTTCCGTCACCTGAATCACCGCAATATCCTGCGGAAGATACTCATTGATAAAGCTACACATTTCCTCTGTAGACATGGCACTTGTTGTATGGAAATTAGCCACCTGACCCAGCGCATGCACGCCGGCATCTGTCCTGCCGCTCCCAATAATTTCAATAGGTTCATTGCACATTTTGCTAAGAAGCTGTT
>SVFG01000002.1 GCA_015056975.1 Lachnospiraceae bacterium
CCTATCATGACAGCTGGTGGTATCAATCTCCTCTCCCGGATACATAGCTTCCGCTTCACCCGTAGCATAATTTTTCCGGTAAATAAACATACTGTCAGAATGATACCACCAGCTGTCATGATAGGTATGTCCGTTAAAGCTGCTTCTGTCTACAAAGAAGGAATAATCCGAAAAATCACCATCCACTGTGCAGGCAGGAACAATACTTTCCCATGAAGTATGTCCTAACTCCTCTTTAAATTCCCTGTCACTTTTCAAAAAATATGTATGATACGTTACTCCTGCCGCAATCTGATCTCCGTAATAGCCCTTCTTTGCCCATGTAGGATCATCCCATGTAGCATCCAATTGATAGTAAACACCATCAATATCTACGACATTCCATGCATGATTCAACTCGCGGCTGCTGACAAGATACGTATCTATACCAAGTTGCTGCAGTAAAAGGCTCATTGCTTCCGCATATCCCTGACACACTGCCACATTGTTAAACAGTACACCAAATGCCGTGTAGGATACCCCGGGAATTGTATTGTTATTGTAATTTTCTTTATCATAGTCACACTCTCTTACGATAAAGTCATGAACGGCAAGCACCTTCTCAACCGTGCTCATATCCTCTGTAATGGTTGATAATACCACATCGCATCTGTATTTCATCAGCTTGCGCATACTTTCAACCAAGCCGATATTGACTTCTCCGCTGTCTGTCAAGTAATCAGCATCAAAAATAAACGTTATATTATTCAGTGTCCATATGCCTGTGCTGTCATCCCTCCACCCTGAATACATAAAGCTGCTGACATGAAAATTATACGGACTTAACAGAGCACTCCATATATAATCCAGAATGGCTTCACACTCTGTATCCGTTGTATATGTAATTTTCAAATCCTCTACATCAATTGATTGCGCAAACTCGTCCACCGCTTTTTCCAAACGCTCCTTAAGCGGTGCCTTCCAAGCCTCTGTGCCGGCGCAAATCAGCTTTTCTTCTTCCGAAACAGCCTTCCCTGCTCCCTCAAAGAAAACAGCACCGTCACGCATATCCTTACGAGACACAACTCCTCCTGCCAACGCTTCTGACTGCACCAATTCATCAGTGCTTTCATACCCTGCAGCCTGTACTTTCGGCATGGGAATTGCTATTATCATAGCAATCGCCAACATAATACATAACAATCTTTGCCAGTTTTTCCGCAATCTTATCATAAAGTAACACCTCCAAGTCATATTGCATCTATTATATCATATTGTGACAATTTTTCCTACTGTTTCCAACGTTTTTCTACAGAATCCATCATCACATCAAAGTGTCTGATTTTTTCATAGCCTGACAGTTCCTTGTTTACCTCTTCAAAGAACATATCCCAGTCTCGCTCCTCAGGCTTCATCAGGTATAAATGACACCCTAATTTACCGTCTCGAATAAATAACAATGCCTTGTTTATATTGGCATTCTTCTCACAAATCAGCTTCTCAATATGGGTGGGCTCTATATTCTCTCCGTTCTCACCGATTAATACTTTTTTCTTTCTTCCTGTGATATACAGCTTTAATCCGCCATGCTCATCATCAGGCAAAAGATATCCCAAATCACCGGTTTTAAAGAATCCGTCCGTGGTAAATACACTTTCCGTTAATTCCTTATCTTTTGCATAACCTAAGAACACGTTATCGCCCTTTACTACAATCTCTCCCACACCGGATTCATCTGCATCAATCACCTTAACTTCAATATCCTCGGCCACAGTTCCCACGGTTTTTACATCCGGGTCATAGGGATACTGGATGGCAAAGGTGGACGCTGTCTCAGACAGGGCATAGGCTTCCATAATATTCAAGCCGCTGTCCTTATATGCCTTTCGAATATCTTCTTCAAAATGCGCTCCACCGCAGAACAGATATTGTATGCGGTTACCGAAAGCCACATGCAGATTGCTTCCGTATGCTTCGTAAAGCCTCCGATAAATAACCGGTACGCCACAAAACAGAGTAGGATTAATCTCCCTCAGCTCACTTGCCAGTTCATTCATACCGGAACACAAATAGATGCTAAACCCAAATATCAATGAGTACAAAAAGTTATAGATTCCTGCATAGGTGTGGCTTAAGGGTAAAAACAAATAATCCACATCCCCCTCATGAAAGGGACATCTCTTGTAAAGAGAAGAAACTCCTGCAAACAGATTTTTCTTGGAAAGCATGACCGCCTTTGGCATAGCCGTAGTACCGCTTGAGAACACTATTTTACAGCATTCTTCCTCTCCTCTGGGCACACATTGCTTTGTAACCTTATAATCCGCCACACAGCTCATGGGAATGCATAAAAGCCCCGGGAATTCTGCCAAGACACAATCAATCACCTCCTGCTTTTCTTCTCCGTAAATAATACAGGAAATATCAAGCATCCGGACAGCCCTGATTAATTCTGCTGCCTTCCATTCCTTGGACACACAGACACTGACACCCACATAATGAAGCACCGCCAAATCCGCCATCATATATTTACTACTGTTTTCACCGTACAGCATAATGGATTTGCCGGACAATCCCAGGGATAGCAGATGCTCCGCAAATCCCCTGGTTCTATCCAAAAACTCCCCATAAGTAATCCCCTGATAGCCACCATCCTGCTTCTCAAAAATATGGCCTTTGTCTCTCCATTTTAAGTAATTTTCATCCAGTGTCTGTTCAAAATCTATCATGCTACAGTTCCTTTCCGAGCAACACATATTCATAACAATGTTCTATATGATTTTCGCCGTATTTCTGAGTGATTTTACCATCCCTTGCCAGCGCCCCGATGCTGGGCAGGCCACTTCTCCTAAGCTCCTCCATGATACTTCCAACCAATGCTTTTCCCAGACCATGATGGTCATTATGCACACCCATATACAGCATGACATAACGATGCGGCTTTTTCTTTATCCGAAATACCCGACACAGGTTTTTCAAGTTTCTCAAGTGATATACGGTATTGCCAAAGTCCGGTACACTGACAAAAAAGCCCACCGGCAACTCCTCATAATATGCCATCTTTACCATATCCATATTGAGGATGTAGCGGTAATCTGAAAACACCCGGGCAAACTCTGCATAGCCCACATCCTTATACACCGGAAAATCACTGTAAAGCTCTGTGAGCAGATCATAAAGCTGACCGATTACCTTATCAAAATCTTCCTTTGCCGGGCTGACAATTTTATAGCCCTTGTCCAGAAATGTCTTTAATCTGTCATCATACAGAGGATCCTTATCCTCTTTTTTTAGAGCTTCAAAAATATTGGAAGTGTAATGCTCACAAACCGTAAATCCATTCTCCTCAAACAGTTTCAGATAATACTCCCTGTTGTAAGGCTCTCCGGTATATGGCAGTCTGTCAAACAGATTGATTTTCAGCCGATATTTATTCCAGAAGGAGGCATCCACCGGTCCTATCAGTCTGTGATATCCAAGTCCCTTAGCATACTCACACGCCTTATCAAACAGACACCTTGCCGCATCCGAATCCTCCAAGCATTCAAAGAACCCCAGATATGCGGTATCATCCTCCGGATAGGTGGTAATCACAAATCTCCCCACTGCTTTCCCCTCATCGTACACCAGAAATTTGTGCAGTGTAAAATAAGGACTTAAGGGATGTGTACCTCTTAAAAAGCGCTCTGTTTCCTTTGGATTCTCCATATTGGTATCCCTGCTGTAAAGCCGCTTGGGTAAACTCAAAAAATCCTTTATGTACTTCTCTTCTTCCTCAAATCTGATACATTCCAACCTTTATTACCTCTTCACTATAGTGATTTCGCCCGTGTTACCATCCATCTTTAGAATATCGCCCGTTTTCACAGTGCCAAGAAGCCCCTCCACACCTACTATGGACGGTACCTTAAGCTCCCTTGAAATGATAGCGGTATGGGATAACAGGGAACCTTTTTCGGAAATAACGCCCTTTGCCTTCACCAGTAAAAATACCCAGCCCGGATCCGTCATTTTTGTCACCAAAATTTTATCCTTCACATTCCCCACCTTTGTCACATCCGTAACCACTAAGGCTTCTCCTTCCACGATACCGTCTGAGCAGGGAATGCCGTGCAGCTTATCATCAGAAAGCTGTATCTTGTGGGCATTTACACTTGTATGTCTCTTGTCAAATTCCTTATCCGCAAATATCAGACGTTGGTATGCCGGCAGACAGGCATATAATTCATAGGCCTTTTTGCGCTCCTCTACCACTGCCTGCATAGCTTTCTTTTCCTCTGCAAGTCTGAAGGCTTCCTCCACGGTCAGCCAAAAGATATCCCGCGTTTCGTTAATCAGACCTTCCCCTGCATACACTTCACCCAGTCTTGTAAAAATCAAACGCACAATTCCAAAAATCCGGCTTCTGTTTAATCGGGAAAGCTCCCTGTTAGCAATACCCTTTTCCGCATGACGCACCAAAAAGCCGTTGATGCCTTTTAACTTTACACTCTTCTCCGGTTCCCTATGAAGCTTGCTGTACATATCCGCAAGCTTCTCATAGTCCTCATTGTATTGGGTGATTTTCTCCTCCAACAATGCAGGATTACTGCGAAATGTCTCACTTTCCAGCTTCAGCTCCTCAAGATTGCGGTCTCCGTACAAGCTGATATATTCCAAAGCCCTCTCTTCGTACTGTTCACGTGTCAGGCTCCTTTTGTCATACGCCAAACGTACCATCTCCTTTATGGGCTTTAAACTCTCAATATTGGAGATACCGGAGATTACCCTGTTACTCTCCTCACCAAGACGTTTTTTTACAAGCCCCGTAAAAAGAAATGCATACACATCGTTTAAAAGCGTCACATCCCAGCAGGACAACAGCACATCATGCAGTTCGTTATACAGTCCAATCAGCTCTGCCGGGGTAATATCCTTGTGATACCTTTTATAGAATCCTTCATTGATACGTTTGAAATCCTCATTCAGCTTTTGCATATTTTTCGGCACATGCAGCATCTCCGATATCACATTAAAATACGTTTTTGCACGCACAAGCTTCGGAAGCTTCACCGCTTCCTTATCATAGCTTTTATTTTTGACTCCCATCATATCCTGCCAGATGGGAATGATTTTCTTATTCATGGGCAGAAACTTGATAATGGTGTACCAGTTACTGATTTTGTAATACATTCTGCCGTTTGCACAGCCTACCATGTTTTCAAATACATGGTCGTATTTTGCAAGCTCCCTCTCATTATGTAACACACGCCTGCTGATACTTCTGAAAATCCCGCTGTAAACAATCTGAACAAAGGATGCTGTTAACGGCAGGCTTAAATTCGGATAACTCTCCACGATATTACTATTGTCCAGAATCAACGGATTTTGATTGTCAATAGTCGTAATGGCTCTCGCCTGCAAAATATAAATCTGCTCCTTATAAATCGCAAATTCGATGTCAAGAAGTTCCCCAAGCAGTGTCTGCATATCCGTAGCCAGCTTTACCAAAGCTTCTACCGCCTCAGCCGATAAAATATCTTCTTTGCCTTCATAATAGTAATTTTTGTCCGTCACATTATAGTAATAGCTTGTGGTCTCTACCTTATCCTCCACCACATTGTCACCGGTACCTTTTCCCACTACAATTACCATCTCGTTTAATAATCCCGTAGGGTTGGCTGTAAAACACACACCGGAATACTCAGAGAGAACCATCTCCTGCACAATCACTGCAAAATCATGGTCAGATAAAGAAATGCCCCTTGCCCTTGCATATTCCTTTACATTGTCCTTTTCCATGGAGGCAAAGCACTTGTCTATCATGGCAGGCACATCCGCTCTTTTTACATGCAGATACGTATCAAACTGTCCTGCAAAGCTTTTGTCCGCTCCATCCTCCACCGCCGCACAGGAACGCACGGCACATGTTTCCCACGGAATAATAAGCTTCTTGCTGTCCATATCTTTAGAAACAGTGATAAACTCCGGCACCGGAAATCCATGTTCTCTTAAAATTCTAAGATTTTCTGCCTTCTTTCCAAGCATGCACTTATCCTATCCTTCCCACCAACAAAAATACCACAATGGTCAGCAGCATCAGGCTCTCCTGTATATAGGTATAAATCTCCACCTTTTGCACAATGGCAAACTGGTCCGGATTCTTTATAAAGCTTACAAACTTCCAAACCATCCAGGATACCAAAAGCGCAAACAGCACAATAGTAATCTTATTTAAGTTAAACACCAAAATCATATTGGTTACAATATCCACAAGTGTCAGTATCATTACAAACTTGGTACTCTTTTTGTAGCCAAAAAGCTTAGAGTAGGTAGTATAATCATTTTCATCCTTGGGCGCCTTGATTTTTCTTGATACCTCCCAGATAAGTGCAGGAAAATACAAGGTCCAGAGCGTCATAATCGTTATCAGGGAAACAGGCTCCAAATCATACTTAATCACCGTAAAGGATATGATATACACATTTACAAACATCTGCACCGGATTATGGGTAACAAGTGCCAACGGAAGGCTGGGCTGAATCACTTTCTTTTTGAAGAACCACTTGCTCATCAGATACCCGTATGCGTAGAGAATGCAGAAGAACAAAATATTGTTCATGAATATCAGATTCAATACTACCGCTATCAGCTCCAGAATGATGCAGATAATCACAATATCCTTCTTATATACCCTGCCGCTTGGCAGTGGTCTGTCCGGAAACAGGCGCATATCCGTTTCATAATCCTTTAAGTCATCTGCCACTCTCAACCAGAATAAAAAGGCAAACACCGTATAAGCACCAACCGCCTCCTGGATTCCAATGTGAAAGCTTGTCACACCATAATTTAAAAGAATAATAAAGTGAATCTCCAAAAACACAATACAGCCAAGTATCAGGCGTGCTACTATCGGATATCTTTCTTTAAAATAAATATGTAATCTCTTTAACATGACTTCTTACTTCCTATCCTTTCTCCCTGTAGTACCTTCACTTCCATACCCTCATTGCAATGCTTTACAATGTCCTCGTCTATCACAGCTGCATCTTTTTGTAACAATAGAACTATAGTAGAACCACCCAGCTTAAAGTATCCCTTTTCCATCCCCTTTTCAAAAACTTTTATGGGATGATTTACGATTTTTCCCACCAACAGAGCACCTACCTCGATACAGATTACCTCGCCGAAATTCACAGTCTGCAACACATTGACCACTCTGGAATTCTCCCTGTATATCTTGTGTTCCTTGGAAATGGGACTTACCGTATGAAGTCTGCCCTTTAAGTGATAGCGTCTTTTCACTCTTCCCTCGTCCACAAAGATATACCTATGATAATCATCCATGGTCAATCGAAATACCAGACAGCTTCCCCCTGCATAATCCTTTAGACTAATTCTGTCTCCCACAAGCTCGGAAAGCGTATAGGAAACTCCCTTTATACTTATCCTGTTATCCTTCTCAATAGGATACTGACTAAGCTTACTGTCTGCCGGGGAAACAAGGACCTCCTCGCACAGTTCAACAGGTCTTCTGCCCGCCTTGATTTTTCGAACAAAAAATTCATTGAAGCTACCGTAATTCTGCGTTTCATAATCTGCCAAATTGATACCATATTTCTTTACAAAGGGGGATATTTGCCTTTTACTTAAAGGACTGTTGTTATACCATCCGTAAATCCTTGAAAATACCGGATGAATCACTGCCTTTAACAACATACGTCCCAACGGATGGTGATACAGAATCTCAAGAAGCCCGCCACCGTATTGGTTTGCAGGCTCGTAAACTTTTTCTTTGCGATTGTATATACTCTTCCCATCCCTCATCCTTTGTACTCCGTATGATTACCCTATATTCTACTTTATTGCTCACCGACCGTCACAGTACCGTCAGATACACCACCAGCATTCCTACGGCAAGCAGTGCAAATATCGGATATGCCATGCCCTTAGGCTTCGCAATCTTAATATCCAAGATGTTAAGCAGCGCTATCAACAACATTGCAATGGTATACACCACCGTAAATACATTCTGCGCCAAACACAAATGTAATAAGTATACCAATGGCAAAATCAGTGCCGTATAGGTCACCGGAAGCCCTCTGTAATATTTTACCGGTGTATCACCAACCTCACTGCTCACATTGAAAAAAGCAAGTCTGGCAATACCGCAGATACAAAACAAAATAAGCACAATCAAATGATACCAGCACTTCATACCGATACTGATACCCAAAACTGCGGGAAGCGCCAAAAAGCTCACCACATCCACCAGCGAATCCAACTGAATACCAAAAAGCTTCTGTGCTTCATTTCTCTTACATTTTCTTGCAACAGCTCCGTCAAACAAATCGCAGACTCCCGAGACTATCAATGCTGCAAATGCCTCATACACCTTCCCCATACAGGCAAAATACATTCCAAGCACTGCACTGCTCATTCCTATGTAAGTCAAAATCACTGATTTATTCCATTCTCCGATAAACATATTTTTCACTCTTCCTCTATGGTAATACATCCGGTACCGCCATCTATGGTAATCGTCTGACCGTCCTTTATTTTACTCATGATGTCATGACAGCTTACAATGGCAGGGATTCCGTACTCTCTCGACACAATTGCCGCATGGCACAAAATGCCACCGTACTCTGTGACAATTCCTGACAATATGGCAAACTTAGGCGTCCAACCGGTATCCGTAAAGCGGGTCACCAGAATGTCATTTTCTTTCAGTCTTCCGATTTCGCTAAAATCCTCAATTACTCTGGCTGTACCTGTCACTCTGCCGCTGTTGGCTCCAAGACCTTTAAGTTGTCCGTCAGAAGCTACACTCCTACTATCCTCAGCATCGCTGAAAACGCCGCCGATTTCATTTTCACTCATATAATTTCTGTAAGCATGATAGTATTCCTTATTGCTTGTAACCATGCCCTGCAGTTCTTCCTTGGAAAGCTTGCCATCCAGATACTCCCAAACGGCCGCCACCTTTACAAACCAGATGTCGGAAGGCTCCTTAAGAACACCCTGCTTCACAAAATGCTTTGCAAGCTCTATGGTATACACACGAATGATGTAATAAAATCTGGTGGAAATATCCCGATATTCCTCTCTCCACCAAAGCATCTTGCGCATATTGGTAATCTTTCGCTGAATCTTACGGTACTTTCCGGGACTGACTTTCTTCTCAATGGCTTCCAGTATTCTCAGATAGCCTGCCTCACCCTTTTCCTTGTCCGCCAGGGGGCTAAACGCATCCCCCAGGGAAACCATATCTTTAATACTGTGAAGCAAGGGGGCAACATTCTCATAATAACAGGGATAAGTTACATCCAGCTCTTTATCGGAATGATATCCGTAATCTGCAATCAGCTTCCGAACAAGGGGCATTTCAAAAGCATCTTCTGTCAGACGCTCCTGCAACTGCTCCACACTCTTCTTTTTCCAAAAATCACAGACCTCTTCATCTGCACGTATCTTTCTGGAAATCTCCCACATATCATAAAAGGGTAGCATGTGGGAAATATTGTCAATAGCTCCCAATAATGTTAAATACTCACTTTCCGATACACATTTTAACAAACTGTCCTTATACAAAGACTGATGTATGGTATTGATAAATATCTGCCAAAAATAAGTAGCTTCACTTTGCAGATATGTTCTGTGAGTCAGCTCATACCATTCCTTTTCGATATCCTGTATCGTATTCTCATCATATCGTCTCTTGTAACCATCGTATTTTTCCAGCAAATCCGCTTTGTATGCCTCACAGTTATGGTTGCGTTCCTTCAAAATTTTCTTTTGAGCAAAAAACATTCTTGTAATTGCCGCAAGGGACCCGGGCGTAAGCTTCGTGGTATCACCGTCTCCCTCATAGGTGATGCGGATACCATATTCGCTGTCAAATTCCCGCTCCTTATAGCCGATAACCTTGCTCATGGCAAGCTTTACCACGGACAGATTCCAATAGCATCTGCCATAAAACATCTCTCCTAACTTTCTGTCCACTTCTGCTTCCGTCAAAATTTTAGAATCCAATATGAACTTTCTCAAAGTAAATTCCCATATGTACTCATAAAGACTCCACATGTAGGGTGTACATACACTGGCAGAAACACCGCCATCCTTAAAATCTGCGGTAGACCAAATATCCTTAAGTCCGCCGTAATTTAGCTTGGTAATTCTTCTCGCCTGTAGCAGATACAGCTTTCCCTCACAGATTGCAAACTCTATATCACAGGGATATCCAAACAACAGCTGTACCTTCAGAAAGCTATCGCCAAAGGCTTTGAGCTGTTCCTCACTCAAAAAGGAGTTGCCCTCTTCAAAGTGTCCCTTCTTTTCATACCAGTTATAGTAATACTGCTCCGGTGCCACCTTTCCGCTTACCACATTTTCTCCTAAGCCCTGTGCCACCTCAATAGACATTTCCTTATCGTTACCGGTAATGGGATTTACTGTAAAGCAGATACCGCTAAACTCTGCCTGCACCATCTCCTGTACCACCACTGACATGGCAAGGTCTTTTAAGTCAATGGCATGATTCGCAAGATACGCTAAACACACCGGAGAAAACATGGATTGATAACAACGAATAATGGCAACTTCAATCTCTTCAAGCCCTGTTATATTCAAATAGGTTTGATACTGTCCTGCAAAGGAAAAATCCTGTAAATCCTCCTTGGTTCCACTGCTTCGTACCGCGTAACAACCGGAGGGTTCAATGGACTCCTTCAGTAGCTTGCGCAATTCCTCACCGAAATGTTTTCCTTCAAACAGGGCGGTAATCTTCTCACTGATTTCTGCCACATTATCCTTATTCATTTCAGATAACAATTCTTCCACAGCTGCGTTAATTCCATTTTCATTAAGGAAACGAGTATACTCCTCACTGTCAAGTATCACTCCGTCCGGCACCGAAAATCCGGCTTCGTTCATCATGCACAGAAACTTTCCCTTATTCCCTAAGCTTTCTCCATTGTCCTTTAACGGCTCACTGATTCGTTGTATCATAAGTACCTCTTCTAAAACATATTTTTTCTAAGCTTACAAGCATATAACAGCATATTTATCAAAATATGGGTAACTGCACCCACCACCACATAAAGCAGATAAAACCCAATCGACATAGGCGCAAAAAAGCACACCACAAGAACACAGCCAAACACAGAGTCTGCCTGATCAAAAAACACAAAAAATGCTTTCCACGCACCACTTACACTCTTACCCGGAACGATACCCAGCCTTCTCTTTAAGAAGCTGTTGGGAAGTTCAAAAACTCCGTATGCAATTCCCAACAACAGACCTATCATCAGATTATTCACCGGGGTATTTGCAACCTTTTCGTAAAACATATTGTAGGACTCAAGCTGTGCCACATCACACACAAGTCCCCACAGCACCATACAAATTACGTTACAGATAATATAGCCTAAAAAACCCTTCCAGGTCTTGTTATCTCCGAATATTCTCCTGCCGTCCACAAAATTTCTGCCACCGTCCATGGGCACCTGTAATCGTTTAAACATACCCGATTTGCACCATATGGAGTTGACAATCCCTGCAATGACCGGGCCTAGCAGGGTTACATACATTTCTGCCAATATCTTTAGTATCATTTTACTCACCGTTTAAATTAATATATACATCTATTATACAGTACTAAATAGCCTCGGGCAAGCCTAAAACCATCCCGATGTCACTACACATAATTTGAGAGTCTCATCACAAATTAAGACATTGAGCGTCTCGCTTTCATTTGCTATGATGTATTCAGAAGCTTCGAAACAACAAGAAATGAACTCAAAGGAGATAAAGATTTATGAACAATACAATTTTTTCAGAAAACCTAAAGAAATTCAGAATTGCCAAAAACTACACCCAAGAGCAGGTTGCAGACATTTTGTGTGTCAATACCCAGACCGTATCCAGATGGGAATGCGGAACTACCCTGCCGGATGTGCTGACATTGCCAACACTCGCAAGACTTTACGAAGTGACAGTGGACGATTTTTACAAGAAAAGCTCCGTCGCCTATGAGAACTATGCAGCACGACTTGCTTCTGTTTATGAAAAGACCAGAGACCCTGAGGATTTCTTAAGATGTGTTCTCGAGTATAAGAAGCTGATGAAATCCGGAGAGCTTTCTATTGCAGACAAATGGAACTATGCCATTATCCATCAATTCATGCTGTGCTACTGTATGGATACTTCCCTGGAATGGTATGACTTGACGTTAGCTGAAAATCCCGAAGAGGACCCTCACTCCTATTACCGCGCATGCTCCTGCCGTGCCAAGCTGTTTTTTACCCTTGGCAGAGGAGATGAATTCATCAAAAACCAGAAAGAAAAGGTAAACTCCACTCCCGATAATCCTAGGGAATGGACGCTACTGATTGAGGCATATCAGTTTGCCAAACGTCAAGAAGATGCATATAATTGTTTCCTTCAGGCAAGCACCCGTTTTCCCTCCGATTGGGAATTATACATCTTAGGTGGTGACATCTGTGCAGATTTACTAAAGTACGATGAAGCATTTTCCTATTGGCAAAAGGCCGGGGAACTTGGCACCTACTTTTATGATGAGCTGTACTGTATGGCTGACTGCTACGATACCTTGGGCGAATATGACAAATCCTATCAGTTGTATCTGGAAATTGCTGAGAAACTCCGCAAGGATGGCTATGATGTGGAGGCTGAAATGGCAGAAAGAGATGCTCTGGAAGTGAAGGCTAAAATGAAGGACTAACTCAAATGAAAGGGCAGAGCCTCTTTACCGGTTCTCTGCCCTTTCATTCGGTCTATATGAAATTTTTGTACTTGTAGAATCCCTTTTCCACATCGTTTCCTATACTCTATTCTAAATACTTTCCCTCCGAATATCTTCCAGAATATTATTACTCTTTTCCCTGTTATGGGTAATCATCGTCACCAGCATAAGTGCTGCTGCCGCAATGGTGGTGGCAATCAGATACACACCTACCGGTGAGCCAAGGCTCACTTTTCCAAACATTTTGATAAGTACCTTGGAAATCAGGATAAGTACCGGTGTCGCAACAGCTACCGCGATGATTACACTTCTCACAAGCACATTTCCTGCCTCCAGAAGAAGCATTTTGCGCATCTGACCTTCTGTCATACCCATGGAACGGAGAATGGCAAGCTCTTTTCTTCTGCCTGTAATTCTGCCTTTCGTGGAATTGTAAAGGTTCAACATACAGATGATGGAGGTCAGTGCTACAAAACACTTAAGCAGTATCTCAATCACTGCATTGATGGCACTTGTGATGGTCACTGTATCAAACAGACTACCTGATATCACAACCATCCCTTCCCAATCATCCGCATTCATTGTCTCAAGATGCATATCATATAACTCATTATACAGCCTTGAGGTTTTATCCTTAAACTGAATGTATAACAATTTATCGTATTCATGATATCCGGATGCATCTCCTGACATTTCTTTATCCACAAGCTCCTGCGTGGTCTCCATATCCGTAATCACCCAAATCATATCTGTGTGGAAGGAAAAATACTCTTCCAACTGACTGTTTGTGGCAAATCCTGCCACTGTCAACGGAAAGCTTTCAAAATCATTAATGGCTGTATTTAGTACACTTACCTCAAAAGTTTCCCCTTTGTTAACTCCCACCATATTTTCTATCTCATAGAGCTTAAGATCTGCCTTTCCGTATCCACGGATGCCTACCTTATCTGTGGATAGTTCTCCGCTTTGCACCATGATTACAGGCCTTACACTTTCATCATACATAATATCCTTATCTGCTCCGGTAAGTTCTACAATTTTTGCCAGAGTGATATCATCCAAACCGATAAAATTAACAATGGGCCAAAGACCTTCTATCTCCTGCTTCTGTACATCTTCCGGAACATTGTAAACATCCATAATCTCCTTATAAGCATCCAAATATTCCTGACTGTAAATACTTTTATCTCCTCTTCCCAAAAACATACCATCATAATATTCGATACAGGATTCTACCGTTTCGTCATTATATACTCTTTCCTTTAATGCCTCATAATCTGCCCATCCCTGCTCACTCATTCCGGTATCCATCGCCACAAAGTCAAATTTCATCCTGGTATTAACTTCTCCATCCTCTGACATGGCATAATTTACAAGGGTGGTAAGTGCCTTTGATGCATAGGAGGTGATAATCAGTACTATCATAAACATGGCTGTTGCACCGATAAGACCTCTTGTTTTCTTTTTCTGTCTGCTCACCAAATTGGCTGCAAGTAGACCCTCTGCACCAAACAAACGGATTGCAAGCTTATTGACACCACGTTTCTTAGTGTCCTTGCCATCATTGCCTCTGATGGCTTCAATAGGACCGATTTTACCAATCTTTCTGGCAGGAAGGTAAGCCGAAATCCAAACAGTAATAACTGATAATAAAGCTGTAAATACTACACCCACAAAAGAAATTGCAAGAGGTACTTTGTCAAGGCTTTCACCTGAGTACATGCCAAGAAGGGTATCCAGATGAGGCTTTAATGCCAGCATACCAAGCTTTACCACCAAAAGTCCTGTCATAAAACCGATGGGAAGTCCTACCACAAGAAGGGAAAATGCTTCGTAGTATACACTGCTCTTTTTCTGCTTTCCGGTTGCTCCCACGCTTGAAAGCATACCCAAATACTTACTTCTCTCCTCATAGGACATATTAAATACATTATAAATCAATACTACGGATGCTCCGATGATAAGTACAACGAAGAATACACTCATCAGATTGACGATTCCGTTAATGGTGGAATCCTGTGAATTGGCACTGAAAGCAAGCAGCATACTGTTTACTTCCATATCGCAGTCCGTTCCTACAATCTTTTCCAGTTCCTTATCGTAGTTACCATTGTTTTTTAAGTCAAAACGGATAGATACGTTTTTCTCATCCCCTGTAACCAAAGCACCGTTATTATAGGTAATTGCGCTATAGCCTGCTGTCCCTTTCTTCTCAAAGGAAGGTCTCTCAATAAATCCTACAACCTTGTATGAGAAAACTTCTCCTGTAAACTCATGGCTTTCATAAAAATCATCATTCTCCCAGTAATGGGGAAATCCTGCAGGTGCTTCTAAGTACTCACCCGGTGCCACCTGAAAACCGCCGGGAAACACTGTGGTTGTCTTACTGTCCGCATTCTTGCCGATGTATCTCTTAAACATCTTAGCTTCCACGGTATCTCCAAGCTTAATATCAGCTCCATCCTCTACAGCTTCTATGTTAATTACAATCTCATCCTCAGCCTTAGGAAGTCTGCCCTCCAGCACACCGATGTTGTGAAGCGCAAAGGCATCCGCACTATAACTCTTGATATGTAAATATGGTCTATCCTCCTTCGCTGACTGAGCGAACATGGTATAATCCAAAGTGGAGGATACACCAACCTGCTCCACATCATCCATATTCTTAATCTGTTCATACTCAGCATCGGTCACATCGTATAAGCAGATGTGCCAGCTGCCTCTCTCAAGGCTCGCCAACTTTTCCAAATAATTGACAGCCGTATCCTTACCCACAAACACACAGGTCATCAGCATCACCATAAATACAATTCCTAAAAGTGTGGTGAGCGTTCTCTTTTTGTTTTTCTTCATGTACTCTCTCGTTACCTGATGTACGATATTTCTGTTACACATTAGTTGTTCCCTCCAAGTACGCGGATTCTCTCATCCTTTGTAAGCTTTCCGTCTTCTATATAGATAATTCTGTCTGCCTGCAGTGCAATACTCTCATCATGGGTGATCAGGATAAGTGTCTGCTTATGCTCACGGTTCGATTTCTTCAAGAGGCTCATAATCTCCTGTCCGTTTTTCCTGTCAAGGTTACCGGTGGGCTCATCGGCAAGCACGATAGCCGGGCGGCTAAACATGGCTCTGCCGATAGATACTCTCTGCTGCTGTCCGCCAGACAACTGACTGGGCAGGTTCTTCCTTCTTTCCGTAAGACCAATCTGCTCCACAATCATATCAAGTCTTTCTTTATCCATCTTGCGACCATCCAGCAAATGAGGTAGCAAAATATTTTCGTCTACATTTAAAACCGGCATCAGATTGTAAAACTGATAAATCAGACCAATCTGTCTTCTTCTAAAGATTGCCAGCTTATCCTCCTTTAAGCTGTGCATATCGGTTCCTTCCACAAATACCTTGCCGCTTGTAGGTTTGTCCACACCACCCAAAATATGTAACAATGTTGATTTACCGCTTCCCGAAGGTCCTACGATAGAAACAAACTCTCCCTTCTCAACGCTAAAGGACACATCATCCAGTGCCTTGATCTTTGTATTTCCTTCTCCGTATTCCTTTGTTAAATGTTCACATCTTAAAATTTCCACTTTTTGTTCCTCCGAATTTTTCTTACTTGTTGTTTGCTAGCTTGATATCATTATAGCAAATCAAAAACAAAGTAAATGACTCTCAGATGAATATTGGGTGACAATTTAGTCACTTTACTTCATACCAAGAGTCATTTAATGTCACTTATACAGTTTTATCCTAAATTTGGTTCCCACACCCACTTCGCTTTCTACGCTAATGGTTCCGTTTTGCCTCATAATGATCTGTTTTGACATGGAAAGTCCAATTCCCACACTGCTGTTTGAAGAACCCGGTGCCTTGTAAAATCTTTTAAAGATGTTGGGAAGGTGCTCCTTTGGAATTCCCTCACCGGTATCCTGTATGATAATTTCAGTAGCGAGATTGTGTTGCAAGACAGATATCCGGACACTGCCCCCTTCCGGTGTATGCTCAATACAGTTTTTCACAATATTGGATATTGCTTCTCTCGTCCACTGCTTATCACAACCATGGTATATTTCTTCAGGACACTCCAATCGAAGATCTACTCCCTTTACCTCTGCCATAATTTCAAAGGTATCCATAATTGTATTAAGCATCTCTTTTACGTTCAACTCTTCCTTTTTCAGATCCAACATATCTGCTTCCAACTGGGAAAGAGTCAATAGGTTTCGAACAAGCCAGGTAATTCTATTGGTCTGTTTTTGAATCTTCTCCACATAATCCATACGCTTTTCATCCGTAAGCTCCGGCGCCGAAAGAAGCTCTGTCATAAGGGTAATAGCAGTCATGGGGGTTTTTATCTGATGCGAAATATCGGACAACATATCCACCATGTATTTTTTCTGCTTCTGCTCGTCGGAATACTGCTCCTGTAACTGCACAACCAGCTTATAGATCTCACTCTGCAAAATTCCCAGCCTTCCTTCATTCATGGAGTCAAAAGCAGGTAATTCCATGTTATCCTGCACCTTCATAAGATACTCTATTAGCTCATCTATCTTGCGCGCTCGCCTTCTTTGACAGATAATACAAATACATAGCGTCACAAGCAGTGCTGCCGCCAAAATACCACACATTACCAGTTCCATTTTATTTATCTCCTGTCAATCCATACGGTATCCGATTCCACGCACCGTCTGTATCAGCTGACTTTCCTCTGAATCGCCCAGCTTTTTCCTGAGCCTTTTTATGTATACACTCAAGGTATTGTCATTGACAAATTCCCCTGCATCATCCCATATCTGCGATAAAATCTGCTGTCTTGAAATGTTTTCTCCACGATGCTGAATAAAGATTAACAGCAGCTTATATTCCATTGCAGTGAGAACGATTTCTTCATTTTCTCTATATACCTTGGCTGTGTTGATATTTACCTGCGCATCGCCTACATTGATGATACCTTTATCCTGTGACTGGCCGCTTACATAATTTCCGCTTCTTCGAAGAATCGCCTTCATTCTCGCTAAAAGCTCCCTAATTCGAAAGGGCTTGGCTATATAATCGTCCGCTCCCTGCTCTAAGGCAAGCACTGTATGAATTTCATCATCACAGGCAGTCAGA
Organism: Lachnospiraceae bacterium; assembly: GCA_015056975.1. Classification (GTDB taxonomy): domain Bacteria; phylum Bacillota; class Clostridia; order Lachnospirales; family Lachnospiraceae; genus Acetatifactor. The sequence goes on from SVFG01000002.1 coordinate 17,843, forward strand.
AAGATAATCGGCATCTGACTCTTCTTACGAATTTCCCTACAAACTGCATAACCGTCACCATCCGGTAGATTCACATCCAAAAGACTGATATCAATGGACTCTTCTGAACGAATCAGTTCAAAAGCATGTGCCTGCGTCGTCGCCTTTCGCACCTGATATCCTTCCTGCTCCAATGCAATGCTCAATCCCTCTGAAATTATTTCATCATCTTCCACTACTAATACTGTCATATGTTTATCCTCCGTGTACATTATATAATACTGAAGGCTTTTTGCGCAAGCTAATGCATCATTTATGTATGGCTTTCGCCATATAGTCCAGTCACAGCCGTGCGGCATTCGCAATCCGCTTCGCTTCTTGCTCATGTACGGCTTTCGCCGTATATCGACATTATACATCCAAGCCACTTCGAAAAAGCTTCGCTTTTCCTCAGTGTTTGGCTTTCGCCAAATTGTCCACTCGTAAAAAAGAGGCTCATACAAGCAAGCTTGCATCGCCTCTTTTACTCCTGTCCAGCTTGGACTCAATGCTCCAACATATTTTCAATAAATATCCCATACCCTCTCGTCGGATCATTCACCAGCACATGTGTCACTGCCCCAATTATTTTCCCATCCTGGATAATAGGGCTGCCACTCATTCCCTGCACAATACCGCCTGTCAGTTCCAATAACTTTTCATCCGTCACCTTCAGTTCTATTCCCCGGTTTACTTTATCATGGGTCAAGTGTACAGTAGTTATTTCCACATCATAATAGGTGGGCTCTTCCTCTATGGTACATAAAATCTGCGCAGGACCTTCCTGTATTTCCTGTTTAAAAGCAATTGGCAGAGGTTCTTTTGTTGCATAGTTCATAGCTTTTTGATTACAGACTCCAAAAATTCCCCTCATACTGTTGGTAGTGATATCTCCCAACACCCTGCTATCCAAATAAGCTATCATTCCTGTCATTTCGCCCGGCTTTCCCCGGTCTCCTTTTTGTATTTTCACAATCTCTGTCTGATAGAGGGTTCCGTCATTCATCTGCATGAGGGTGCTGGTATCCACATCATTAATCCCATGCCCCAATGCACCAAATTGCCCTTCTGCGTCGATATAGGTCATGGTTCCCACACCTTGGGCATTGTCTCTTACCCATACCCCAATTTTATAGTTACCGGATTTCGCTTGTACAGGTTTTACACTCACTTTTTTTTGTTTCCCATCCCGTTCAATCGTAAGGAAAAGCTCTTCCCCTTTACCTTCCTCAATACTTCTTATAAAGTCATCCTTGTCTGATAGCGCCTGTCCGTTCATCTCTCTGATATAATCTCCGGATTTCAAAATCCCCTTGGAAGGAGAGCATTTCTCACCATTTGCATTTTCAAATTCTCCCTCACCGATTACCAGAATGCCATCCGTCTTAACGTAGATTCCCACAGGCACACCGACCGGAATCAGTTCCTGCTCCTCCACCACATGGATGCCTACCTGCTTAAAGGGCAAAAAGCCAAACAGCTTTACCTGCAAGCTATACTGCTCTTCACCACCGGTACGCAACGTAACAGGCTTGCTAAGGTCAATTGTCACAGCACCCTCAGGTATATTACTTTTTCCCTGCTGCCCCACACTGACAATATCGGCCGTGGCGGGTACTCCCAGATGAAAGGATTGCTCTTTATCTCTCCGGACATACAAAGTGGACGGAATACTACCGTCCAAGAGATAATATCCCACACCTCCCAGCACACCCAAACTGATAATCAATGCACTCAAAAGACATACTCTGTAGATTTTGTGCCGCTTTCGCCTTTGCTTCCACTTTTCCAGTAATACCACCATATTCTCAGCCGACTGATTTTTTATCTCTTCATTTTTTCCTGATATCTCCCTCATTCTCACATACTCCTTGTCCTAACGCCCAAAAACAAAGCATCCTGACATTCAGGATGCTTTCATTGTTATTCTTAGTATGTGAGACTTTTAAAATTTTACTTATCTAATTTTTGTAAATATTTTGAATTGCTCTATTTTTGTTTGTATGATAGCGCCTGACTTCGCATCTGTCTTGCATTCTCTAACGCCGCCTCTGTCAGGGAATCACTGCCCAAAAGCCTTGCCAATTCACAAAGGCTCTTTTTCTCATCAAGCTCATAAATATCCGTCATGGTACTGTTATCCATACTGCTCTTTTCGATGACAAAATGAGTATCCGCCATGGCTGCAATCTGTGGAAGATGGGTAATGCAAAGCACCTGATGCTTTGCTGCCACTTTACTTAACTGCTCCGCAACCTTCCAAGCGGTCTTTCCGCTGATACCGGCATCAATCTCATCAAATATCAGAGTGTCCGTATCATCCTTGGTTGCCATAATGGTCTTAATTGCCAGCATAATACGGGATAATTCACCGCCACTTGCCACCTGACTTAAAGCTTTTCTGCTCTCACCGGGATTGGTGGAAATCAAAAACTCCACCTCATCTGCTCCCTTTTCCGTAATCCGGTCAGCTTCTCTTACGGCCACTTCAAAATCTACAGTCAGAAAATTCAACTGCACCAGGGCTTCCGTCAGCCTTTCCGTTAAAAGAACCGCGTTCTTCCTACGCACATTGGACAATTCACCGCAGGCCTTTGCAAGCTTATCCTCTGCCTGAGCTAAATCTCTCTTAAGCTTTTCCATATAGGCATCGTAATCATCCAATTTCTCAATAAGCGCCTGCTGTTTCTCTCCGTAGGCCAATACATCCTCAAGCGTACGACCATACTTTCCCTTTAAATGATTGAGCGTATTCAGGCGGTCTTCAACCGATTTAAAATCGTCCTCATCAAATTCACAATCACTTAAGTAGTCTGCTACTTCCCTGTTATAATCCGAAAGCAGGCTTTCTACTTCTGAAAGTTGCTCTGCAAGCTGCTCTAACCGCTCATCATATTGGGTCACACTCATAAGTATCCGAAGAGCTCTGCCAAGCGCACTTCCCGCGCCCTCCTCATTACCACTGTAATGATAGCTCTCCAAAAGACTCTCCGTAATCTTTTTGCTGTTTGTCATCAGACGATAACGCTGCTCTAACTGCTCATCCTCACCGGGCACAAGCTTTGCTTCCGTAATCTCTGAAAGCTCAAACTCTGCCAGGGCCCGCTCTCTTGCAAGTGCCTGTTCATCCCGTTCTTCTGCTTCCAGTGTCTCTCTTATAGTCTTACACTCCGCATAGAGTTGCTTCACCTGTGCTGCCGGTAAAACACCTTCCTCACCACAGTATGCATCCAGAATCTCCATATGCTTCTTTTTGTGTAGCAGGGATTGGTGCTCATGCTGACCGTGAATATCAATCAACACTTCCGCCAATTCCTTTACCTGTCTGGCGGTAACGGTTTCCCCGTTGATTTTACAGGTACTTTTGCCCACCTGCATTTTGCGGCTGATAATCACACTATCATCCTCTGAAAGCTCCAAATCCATCTCCATAAGTTTCTGCTTTACCTTTTCTTCACAGGAAAAGACAAGCTCCACCATAGCACTTTCGGCACCCTTTCTAAGCATATCCTTCTCAAATTTGCCGCCCAATGCCAGATTTACGGAACCGATTAACAGAGACTTACCGGCACCGGTCTCACCGGTTAAAATATTAAGTCCCTCTCCAAAGGTAATTTCAGTTTCTTCCATTAAAGCAAGATTTTTTACATGTAAGCTTTGTAACATTTTCTCTCCTTATGTACCTTCCCGAAACCTTTTGCCCGAAATTACTTCTCTATCAATGAATGGATTTTGTCCATTAATTGCTCTGTCTCCTGCGTGGTACGCACTGCTACCATAATAGTATCATCTCCCGCAATACATCCCACAATCTCTGAAAACTTCATGGAATCCAGCGCCATAGCCACTGCCATAGCCATTCCGGAAACCGTCTTAACTACCAGAATATTCTGTGCCATGTCCATGGAAGTAAAACCATCCCGAAGTACCCTGATGTATTTATCCTCCATATGACTGTCATCTCTGGTCAAAACTACATACTTCTGTCGCCCGCTTCCTGAAGGGACCTTGGAAAGCTTTAATTCCCTGATATCCCTGGATACAGTAGCCTGAGTTACTTCAAAGCCTTCCTCCTTCAAAAGCCCCGCCAGCTCCTCCTGCGTCTCTATTTCCTGCTTCTCCACCAATTCTATTATTTTACGGTGTCTTACTTTCTTCATCTACTCTAACCCTCACTCAGCTTTTTATGTAATACCTCCAGAAAACTCACCCTGTTTAACTGTATAAATTCCACACTCTCCTGCGATTTTACGATTCGCACCTTATCTCCCGTTGACAGTGTCACGCCATGAGCACCATCAAAGCTTGCCTCCACAGTCTGTATCTTACCGTCCTTACCTTCTGCAATCTCAATTTCAATTACATCCTCCGGTGAAAAAATAATACTTCTCTGATACAGAGTATGAGAACAAATCGGTGTCAACATTATCAGTTTTGCCTTTGGCTCAATAATGGGACCTCCTGCAGATAGGTTGTATCCGGTAGAACCGGTGGGAGTCGTCACTATCACACCGTCACCACTGTAATCATTCAAAAACTGACCGTTTACATAGATATTAAACTTGATAATCTGTAAGGGACCGCTTCTCGCTATCACGATATCATTTAGAGCCCAGCCCTCCTTAATTGTACCGCTTTGCAAAATCACCTTACCGTTTAACATCATACGGTCTTCCTGTTCATAATCTCCTGCAATCAGTCGGTCAAGCGCTTCTTCCAGCTTGTCCGGCTCAATCTGTGTCATATATCCGAGGGTACCTAAGTTTACACCTATCATGGGCAGCTTAAGCGTCTTGGTCTCCCTTGCCGCCTTCAGCACGGTACCGTCCCCTCCAAGCACCAGCATGCAGTCCACATCTCCCGGAATATCACTGATTTCAACAGCGGCATTCTGCGTTTTGTCCTTCCAGTCAGCAGTATTGATTTTCACGGATACCTTCTGCCCCTTCGCCTCCAGATAATTGCGGATATGTTCCGTGGTCCTTAGTTCTTTATCTTTGTGTTGATTGGTATAAATCAAAAAATGTTTCATCTTAAGCCTCCGTCACACCTTTATCCGGATTTGTTATAAGCTGTGGGAACTCTCCACAACACCTGCGATTGTCTCAATCCACTCTGCAGTGTTTGACAAACCGCTTTTTTCTTCAATAATAAGCTTTAAACGTTCCTCGGCATTATACTCTGTCATAGCAAGAATTTCTTCTGCCGGCTCAACTGTCTTACGTATGTGTATCAGGTATTCAATATTACCCTCCGGTCCTTTAATTGGGGAATATTCCAAGTGCAGTACCTCAAAACCGATGCAGTCCGCATAATCAACAATCTTATGTAGTACTTCCTCGTGAATCTGTGGCTCTCTCACCACACCGTTTTTGCCAACCTTGTCCTTCCCTGCTTCAAACTGGGGCTTTATCAGACAAACCATCTGACCACCCTTCTTTAACAGATTGCGGGCGGGTATAAGGATTTTCGTAAGAGAGATAAAGGATACATCCACGCTGGCAAAATCCAGCCTATCCTCTATATCCTCCGGTGTTACATACCTGAAATTGGTCTGCTCCATGCACACTACGCGCTCGTCATTACGAAGCTTCCATGCAAGCTGACCGTGTCCAACATCTACAGAGTAGACCTTCGCTGCACCATTCTGCAGCATGCAGTCCGTAAAGCCTCCCGTGGAGGCTCCGATATCCATGCATACGCAGCCATCCAAATCAAACTGCCATTTCTCCATTGCCTTTTCCAGCTTCAGTCCGCCACGGCTTACATATTTCAGACTGCTACCTCTGACTTCAAGTGCAATCTCTGTAGGGTCAAAGCCGGCACCTGCTTTAACCTCCCTTTTCCCGTTGACATAGACATTGCCGGACACTATGATTGCCTTTGCCTTTTCTCTGGAAGGAGCATATCCCTGATTTACCAAAATCACATCCAAACGCTCTTTCATTTGCGCTTAATACCTTCCTACACCTGCATCCTAATTAAGATGCGTTCTACTATACTGTCTGCATCCAAACCGATTTCCTTTTTTAAGAGTGAAACATTTCCATGCTCTATATATGCATCAGGGATGCTGATATTCAGATAGTCATTATCCTTACCATTTTCCTTCATACAGGAGAGTACTTTTTCACCGTATCCGCCACAGGCAACATTCTCCTCCATAGTGACAATCAACCTATGGTTATCACAAGCTTCAAAGACTGCCTCTTCATCAATGGGCTTCACAAAACGGGCATTGATAAGACTTACGCTGTATCCCTTATCTTTCAATTTGTCCCGAACTTCTTCTGCAGTTTTCACCATACTTCCTGCGGCAAAAAGAGCAATTTCACACTCTCTGTAAATCCATTCTGCCTTTCCAAGCTCTATTTTTTCCCTATATTCCTCCAGACCGGCATATGCCTCCCCTCTGGGATAACGGATTGCTATAGATGCATCCAGATTCACTGCAAATTTCATCATGTCGGAAAGCTCCCACTTATTCTTGGGAGCACAGATTGTCATATTGGGAATACCGGAAAGATAGGTAAAATCAAAGATTCCCTGATGTGTTTCACCATCGCTTCCCACAAGTCCGGCACGGTCTATTGCAAAGATAACCGGTAAATTCTGAATACACACATCATGTACTATCTGGTCGTAAGCCCGCTGTAAAAAAGAAGAATATACTGCTACAACCGGCTTTAATCCTCCGGCCGCCAAACCTGCCGCAAAGGTCACCGCATGCTCCTCCGCAATACCCACATCGAAAAATCTCTCCGGATACATATTGCGGAAACGCTTAAGACCGGTACCGTCCGGCATTGCAGCTGTAATTGCCACAACCTTTTCATCCTTTTGTCCCAGCTTACACATAACTGTGGAAAAGACATCCGTATAATTAGATACTGTTCTCGGATTCGCAGGAAGTCCTGTCTCGATATCAAATGGTTCCGCACCATGAAATCTTGCAGGATGCCTCTCTGCCGGCGAAAAACCTTTGCCCTTCTGGGTAATTGCATGAATCAGAACCGCACCCTTTACACGCTTTGCTTCATTGATAACACGAATCAGTCCGTTTATGTTATGGCCATCCACAGGACCCAAATAGGTAAGTCCCATATCCTCAAAAAACATTCCCGGAATCACCAACTGCTTAAAGCTGCTCTTCGCCCTTCTGATACGGTTCACCAAGCCCGGCGCTTTTCTAAGAGCATTGCTGATACCCTCTTTTAAATCCTGATAGCCTGTAGCCGTACGGATATTATTAAGATATTTTGATACGCCACCTACATTCTCTGAGATGGACATGTTATTGTCGTTTAATATGATAATATAATTGGTATCCAGCTTCGCTGCATTGTTCATGGCTTCATATGCCATACCTCCCGTGAGGGAACCATCTCCGATAACAGCTACGATTGTGTTATTGCCACCCTGTATATCACGCGCCTTTACAAGCCCAAGTCCGGCTGAAACAGAAGTCGAACTGTGTCCTGTATCAAAGGCATCACATTCGCTCTCTTTTCTCTTGGGGAATCCACTCATGCCATGATATTGGCGCAGACAATCAAAGCCCTCTCTGCGTCCTGTCAGAAGCTTATGCGTATATGACTGATGTCCCACATCCCAGATGATTTTATCCTCCGGCAGATTCAGCGCCAGGTGAAGTGCCATAGTAAGCTCCACCGTCCCCAGGTTTGAGCCCAGATGCCCTCCGGTAACACTGATTTTCTCTATGAGAAACTGACGAATCTCCTCTGCCAGTGCCAATCTGTCTTCTTCCGAAATGTTCTTTATATCGTTTTCTTTGGAAATTTGTTCCAAAAACATATGCCCATCCTCTTTCCCTTCGGCTGTCCCTATTTGCGACGATGAATGAGTTCTCTCACAAGCTTCTCTAAAAAGCTGTGTTCCCCTTTGAATTCCCCAATCATTTTAAGTGCCTCCTCCGAGAGGCGTATTACATCTTCCGATGATTTTTCCAGACCGTTTAATGTCACATACGTCTGTTTATGATTCTGGGCATCACTGCCCACCTGCTTGCCAAGCTCACTGCTATCCCCAATGACATCCAAAATATCATCCTGAATTTGAAAAGCGATACCAATATTATATGCACACTTCTCAACAGTAGCCACTTCCTCCTCTGATGCTCCTGCCAGAATTGCCCCAACCATCATGGAGGCCTGAATCAAAGCGGCAGTCTTGTGCTCATGAATAAACAACAACTGCTCCGTGGTCAAAGTGTTCTGTCTCTCAGCCTCTATATCCGCGGTCTGTCCGCCGATCATACCGTATACGCCGGCCTTCTTAGCCAGTACCTGTAATGCCCTTGCCACCTTTAACATCTCTTCTGCATTAGTATTTGCCATATCAAAGGCTTTTATGGCGGTTTCAAAAGCATAATTTAACAGACCGTCTCCTGCAAGGATTCCCATTGCATCCCCGTACACCTTCCATGTAGTTTCCCTGCCACGACGATACTCGTCGTTATCCATGGCCGGCAAATCATCATGTACCAGAGAATAGGTATGAATCATTTCAATTGCTGCCATAAACGGTTCAACTATCCGTGCCGTTCCGCCGAAAATACGGTATATCTCCTGCATGAGCATGGGACGCAGCCGCTTTCCTCCCGCCAGAACACTATAGTTCATGGCTTTAAGCACCGTAAATTGGTATCCTTCTTCCTTCGGCAGATATGACTGTATAATCTCTTCTATTTCCCGTACTCTGTCATTCATTTCCATGGTCATCCACCTTTACTGTAATTGTGTTAGTACATTTCCCTCGCTAAGCTTTAGCACCTTTTTCTCTACCCGGTCAATCTGTTCGTTACACTGCTTTAATACTTCCATCCCCTGACTGTAAGCCGTAAAAGCCTGCTCCAGAGAAATATCCTCATCAGACAACCGGTTTACCAGTTCCTCAAGTCTTGCAAAGTTCTCTTCCAATGTAAATTCGGTTTCTGCTTCCTTACTCATACTCATGTCTTTCCTCCACACCGGTTACCTTCGTGCGAATGCTACCGTCACTTACCTGTATTGTTAAAGCCTGCCCTTCTTTGATTTGTGATACAGATCGGATATTCTTACCCGTCTCATCCTCCACATAAGAAAAACCACTGTTTAGCTTTTCCAAAGGAGACAGACCCTTCAGTCTCTCTATATATAGCTGCAGCTCATACCGCTTCTTTCGAAGAATTGAATGCATTTTTTCCTGCAAACGTTCCTCAAGCTGCATACATCTGGTCATCCGCTCTCTAACCTTGCCTGCCGGGCTAAGCAGGGCAAGCTGTCTTTCATACTGCCTTATCTTCTCCCTGCCGCTTCTGATATGACGGTTCATATTCCCATTGAGCTGCTCTTCAAACGCTATAAGCATTCCGTCAATCTCTCTTACATCGGTTACCGCAAGCTCTGCTGCCGCCGAAGGTGTGGGAGCACGTAAATCAGATACAAAATCAATAATCGTGGTATCTGTCTCATGTCCAACGGCAGAAATAATAGGTATGGTACAATCGAATACCGCCTGCGCTACCACGCGCTCGTTAAAGGCCCACAAATCCTCTATGGAGCCTCCGCCTCTTCCTACAATCATCACATCAACCTGCATTGCTTCCAGTGCATGTATTCCTTTTACAATGCTTTCCGCAGCAGCATCTCCCTGTACAATGGCGGGATACAGAATAATCTGCACATAAGGATTTCTTCGTGTGGCAACCTGTATAATATCCCTGACTGCTGCGCCCGTGTCGGCAGTTACCACACCAAGCGTCTTAATATACTTTGGTATGGGCTGCTTGTACTGCGGTGCAAACATACCGAGCTCATCCAGTTCTCTCTTTAACTGCTCAAACTTCTCATATAAAAGCCCCGCGCCATCAAGTACAATCTGTTTTGCATACATCTGATATTTGCCATCACGCTCATAGACATCCACGGTACCGCCTACAATCACCTGCTGCCCTTCCGAAAGCCGGAAATTAAGCCCTGAGCGGTTTCCTGCAAACATTACGCAGTTAACAGTCCCCTTTGCATCCTTTAACGTAAAATAAATATGTCCAGAGGAATGATACTTGCAGTTGCTGACTTCGCCTTTGACGAACAGCGCCTGCAAGAGATAGTCCTGCGTGAACATATTTTTAATATAAGCATTCAGTTGTCCTACGGTGTAAACGTTACGAATCTCAATCACCTGACTTTGCAATCTTACCCAGGATAGCATTTACAAAAGCTCCCGAGCCGTCCTGTCCGTACTTTTTAGCTATTTCCACTGCTTCATTGATAGCTACATTGGTCGGTACTTCCTCATCATAAAGTATCTCAAATACAGCAAGGCGAAGTACCGTAAGCTCTACCTTACCCATGCGGTTGGTATCCCAGCCCTCTGTATTCTCATTAATCATAGCATCGATATCAGAAATTTTATCCTGAATCAGCTCAAATCGGTCCGAAGCCTTCTCCATATCGACAACTTTAAGAGGCGTTCCCTCTTCCTCAGCTCCAAAACCGTTACAATATAAATTCAACTGTTCCGGCATATCCTCCGGTGTATTAAACTCAATGCGGAATAAAAGTTTAAAAACCTGCTCTCGTAACTCGTGTCGTCTCATAGTATTCCTATTTTTCCTTCTTCATATTGATGGCTGCAATGCGGATGTTCACATCAGTACAGTTAAGACCGGTCATATTTTCAATGGCATTCTTGACCTTAAGCTGAACCTTCTGACAGGTAGCAGGAATATTGTAGCCGTAATCCATGGTTACCGTCAAATCTACCATCACATTCTGACCGAGAATGTCTACCTTAACACCTTTGCCTAAGCTTTTCTTTGTAACCTTATTCATGATCTCATTGGTAATATTGCCATTGGTTGCATTGACACCTTCCACCTCTGTTGCAGCAAGAGATGCAATCATTGCCACTACGTCATCAGCGATCTGAACTGCACCAATACCGCTTTCCTCTGTCAAAATCACTGCACTCTTATCTATTTCTCTTTCCATAGAATCCTCCATTCTGAAGTCATTTATCTACACTGTGTAAATATGAAACTTCCAAATCTATACATATTACTACAAGTATAACATTTTCCTATTCATTTGTCACCCAAAAACTCATGGATAATCCTTTCTCATTGTGACTGTAGGAAATCTGCCCTTCACCGGCATCCATATAGTCAAATATTTCATACTCATCTATCAGTGCTTTCTTTATTTCCAGAAAGCACTCCTGAGTCTTACATCTTATGCTTACTACCGTTTTGGGCAATCCGTCCGCCTGAGCAAATACCTCTTCAAGCTGCTCCCTGCTATACTCTGTAAAATATGTCCCCTCCCGCACATAAAAATTATCCTTTGTATCCACGCACTCCGGCATAGGTACTAATGGGGTAAGTGTATGCGTGCGCAGAAGCTCTTTTGTGGTAATGCACAGATAATCATAGTTTATCTCCGGATAGCCCTCTGCGGGCAACTGCTCTTCCCCTGTCTGATAGTGAACATCACCCCATGTGGTATCCAGATAATAGAAACCCGAATCAGACATCACCAGATTCCAGGCGTGTCCCTCACCGGTGTCTACAACTCCCTGCACCAAAGTACATTCCACTCCCAGCCTGTTCAATAAATACTGTGTCGCTTTCGCATAGCCCTGACAAACAGACTTGTGATGTACAAACACTGAGTATATATTTTGATTATCCGGTGCTTCCAAAACATAATCCGTATTTAATATCAGGTTTTCATATACATACTTAATTTTGGCATAATCCGTCTCTTCCACGGATATCCCCGAAAGGATTTTATCTACTGCCTCTTCTATCTCCTGTTTCCGTATTTTTACCATATCCGGTTCCAGATTATAGTTCCCGGCAAATTCAATGGATAAGATTTCCTCACCCAACATATACTTGGTGTAAGTGTATCCGTCCACATAAAACAACTCCGGATGGTCGTTTAACACGCACTGAAACACTTTATCAATATCGGTCTCATCAAGTCCCTGTCTTATTCCCGCATCGGAAAGCATGCCTTTTTCTGACAGACTCCCCAAGAGGTTCTCCATATCTCTATACCAAAGCTTTTCTGCTTCGCTTAAACGGTTATAGGTAAAACAGGATGCATTCTCGTTGAGATATGATACCGCAGGCTCCAAAGTTGCTGCCGGCTCCGGAGTCTGCTCCTTTTCATTTGCATGGAGAGCCGTTGTTTTGGGTACCCGGCTTAAAAACTCTTCACCGGCACACCCACTGCAAACACAGCCACAAATACATAGTAAGAGAATTACCTTACATACTCTTTTTTTCTTCATTCTTCTCCCTAAACAACAATTAATTTCTACTGAATTCGGAAAGTATCAGTCCTTTGTTACGATCCAAAGTCATACCGACACTCCATGAATTGATAAACAAAAGCAACGGATTCCCCTTCATATCCTTTACTTTCTTCATATCAGAGGTACCTACAAGCTTTGCAATGTCTACCTCATCCTTGTTCTCTATCCAGCGGATATGCTCATAAGGCAGGTTCTCCAAACGGATTTCCACATTGTATTCATTTTCCAGACGATACTTTAATACATCAAACTGAAGAACACCTACAACGCCTACAATAATCTCCTCCAAACCGCTGTTAAACTCTTGGAAAATCTGGATAGCACCCTCCTGGGCAATCTGCTCAATACCCTTAACAAACTGTTTTCTCTTCATGGTATCTACCTGACGTACCCTTGCAAAATGCTCCGGTGCAAAGGTAGGAATACCCTCGTACTGGAACTTGTCCTTCGGCATACAAAGCGTATCACCTATGGAGAAAATGCCGGGATCAAATACTCCGATAATATCTCCCGCATAAGCCTCCGACAATATCTTTCGCTCGTCTGCCATAATCTGCTGGGGCTGGGAAAGTCTCATCACCTTATTGCCCTGTACATGACGCACCTCCATCTGCGCATCAAATTTGCCGGAACAGATACGCATAAAGGCGATTCTGTCTCTATGTGCCTTATTCATATTTGCCTGAATCTTGAATACAAAAGCACTGAACTCCTTTTCCGTGGGTTCAATAATACCGATATCAGCCTTTCTGGAAAGGGGTGTAGTAGTCATTTTCAGGAAATGCTGCAAAAAGATTTCCACACCAAAGTTGGTCAGTGCAGAGCCGAAGCATACAGGAGTTAAATCACCGCTTCTGACTGCATCCAGATCAAATTCTGCACTGGCACCATCCAAAAGTTCAATCTCCTCAAGCAACTTGTCTGCCGCCTCATCACCGATAACCTGGCGAAGCGCCGCCTCATCCTCCACCGGGATTTCGGTAGCGGTTCCTTCCTTGGTTCCCTTCTCAGTATCTGAATACGCTATAATGCACTTCTTCTCTCTGTCATAAACACCCTTAAATCCCTTACCTGAACCGATAGGCCAGTTGATGGGACAGGTTGCAATACCAAGCTCCTTCTCGATATCATCCAAAAGTTCGAAAGTATCATTTGCATCACGGTCCAGCTTATTGATAAAAGTAAAAATAGGTATTTTTCTCATAACACAAACCTTAAACAGTTTTCTGGTCTGTGCCTCTACACCCTTGGACGCATCAATTACCATCACGGCAGAATCCGCTGCCATCAGAGTTCGATAAGTATCCTCCGAGAAATCCTGATGTCCGGGAGTATCCAAAATATTAATGCAATAGCCGTCATACTCAAACTGAAGTACTGAGGAGGTTACGGAAATACCTCTCTGCTTCTCGATTTCCATCCAGTCTGAAACAGCGTGTCTTGCAGTTGCCTTACCCTTTACGCTTCCCGCCAGATTAATGGCTCCACCGTAGAGCAGGAACTTCTCTGTCAATGTGGTTTTTCCTGCATCGGGGTGGGAAATAATCGCAAAGGTGCGGCGACGGTTAATTTCTTCTGTATAATTACTCAATGTTATTTCCTCCATTTAACATACTTTCTCCGGGAAAATTTGGAACAATCCCGAAGTATTGTACCACAGTAGCGGCTATATCTGCAAAGGTTTTTCTTGTTCCCAGATTTTCGGGCACAATCCTTTGACCATACATGATAAAAGGTGTGTATTCCCTGGTGTGGTCCGTGGTCTCCAAATATGCCGGATCACAACCGTGGTCCGCCGTAATCATCAGCACATCCTCCGGGCGCATTTTACCCATAATTTCGGGGAGCTTCTCATCAAAATAACCGAGTGCCTTTGCATATCCGTCCACATCCCTTCTGTGACCATACAAAGAATCATAATCCACCAGATTCACAAAACATAAACCTTCAAAATCCTTGTCCATATATTCCAGTGTTCGCACAATACCTTCCTCATTACCGGAGGTATACACAAACTCCGTGATTCCCTTCCCCGCAAAAATATCCTGTATCTTACCTACTGCAATGACATCCTTTCCATTTTCACATAACACATCCAACATTGTAGGTGCTGGCGGCATCAAAGAATAGTCGTGTCGGTTGGAGGTGCGGGTATAAGGTCCTCCCGCGGGACCTACAAAGGGACGTGCAATTACTCTGCCCACGCCGTGCTCGCCCTGTAAAATCTCTCTGGCAATGTGACAATATTCATAGAGCTGTTTAAGCGGTACAATCTCTTCATGGGCTGCTATCTGAAACACACTGTCCGCAGAGGTATAGACAATCAGATCTCCCGTCCGCATATGTTCTTCGCCATACTCCTTAATCACCTCAGTACCGGAATAGGGAAGATTACAGAGCACACCTCTGCCTGTCCTCTTACTAAATTCATCAATCACTTCCTTCGGGAAACCCTCCGGATAAGTAGGCAGCGGTCTGTCCGAACGAATACCGGCTATCTCCCAATGACCTATGGTGGTATCCTTTCCTTTTGAAGCCTCTGCCATGCGCGCCACGGTCGCAAGGGGCTTCTCTGCCTTTTCTCCCACGGTCACACCATCTATGGTAAATAAACCAAGCTTAGCCATATTGGGCATATGAAAATACAGACTTTCCGAAACGCTGCCCAAGGTATTAACATCCCTGTCCCCATATTCTGCCGCATCCGGCATCTGTCCGATTCCGAAGCTGTCCAGTACAATCAAAAAAACTCTCTTCATATGTTTTCCTCTTTCTTCCATCATACTTATTTGCTTATTATATCACAGTCTTATTCATTTTGATACGTAAATTGTGTACAGCATACGCATTTTTATGCGCATACTGTACACCCATATGTATTGCTGTGAAATTGACTATTGTACGATTGTGCTGATAATGATATTCTCAGCTGCGATATCAGTTTTTCTGGTAATAATATCCTCAATCTGAGCGCGCTGTGCATCCGTAAGTTCAAGTGCATTTACCACTACATCCACTGCGTTACCGTTGATACTTACCACCACATCGGAAAATCCCTTTGCCTCCAGAAGAATCTCTGCAGCGGTCTCCTTTTCAGCAACTGCCGTCATCTGTACCATACCGTTTACAGCCTCCTGCTTCTGCTGCTCCGTAATTCCCGCACTGTTAATAATCTCCATCAATGTTTCTTTGTTCTTTGCTCTGGTCTGTTCCTTCAAAAGCTTTGCATCAGAAAGCATTTCCACCCCTGCGGCTCCGGTAAATACTGCTTCTCCGGGAATCTCACCCGCTTCCGGTGTCGCCTGTGCCACCTGTCCTGCAAATTCCTCAGGAGTCACTGCACTATCAACAACTTCCATGTCTTCCTCCAGATAGTTTTCCATAATTACATCCACATCTGAATCCAGACTTGCAATCTCTGAGGTAGCATTTTCCAACAAATCCTCCTCGGACAAATCAAGTAATCCGTCCAAATCTGCACTCTCCTGTAAATCCTCTGCCGTATAGTTATCTGTAATAACTCCTCCTGAGTCTACCTGATTTATCTCATCCCCGGCGCCTGTCGAAAGCAAATCATCCTCCAGGTTCTTTCCCGCAAACTGTAAATACCCTGCAATAGCAATCATAATTGCAAGTGCAGTAATCATAAGCTGATTTTTCTTAATTAATTCTTTCACGATACTCTCCCTTTTTCTTATTTACTACTTCATTGTATGAGCCCTAAAAACAATATATGCTACCTGCGGACTCCCATTTTTACCACCTGCACCTTATGCGCTTCCACTCCAAAAAGTGCCATGACAATTTCCGTAATATTTCTGTTTACATTACCCGTACCCGCTCCCTGTGCCACAACCACAACTCCCTCCACGGTAGGCAGAAGTGTCTTAATAACATAGGGTTCATTATTGCTCCCACTTGAGATATAGACTGTGCTTTCTCCGGACTCAAGTTGTGACACCGTCCGCTTTCCGCCCTCCGAATCCTCTTCACTGGTGTTAGAACGATTCACAGATTCATCCTTTTCCAGAACAAGCTCCTCTGAAGCCTTTAGGGTTATCATCACAGTAACCTTCCCTACGCCCTCCACATCTGACAGTATGGTTTGCAACCGTTCTTCCAATTCCTCCACATAATCCGTTTTACTCTTTCCTAAAGCTACTGTCTCCACCACAGTATTATCTGTGAGCTGTATACTGTTCCTTTCCTCATTTACCCTGTCATCAGTTTTTGTGGGAAGAGAAATCACAAACAACAGCACTCCCAAAAGTACCAACACAATCAGATTATCCCGCTTCAGCCATTTTTTCAGTTTCATCTCACTGTCCCACCTTTATCTGAATTTTTTCAACCTTCCGTTCATCCTCCTGTGTCTGTCCCTCTTCCGGCGGCTGCTCCCTTTGCATTTCATCAAGCTGCCTCTCCACTATTATTCCGGCATACTTTTCTGAAGAAGCTACACTTTGCTCTACACCCGTCATGCTCCGGTTTAGCTTTTGTTCGAACTCTCTCACCATGGCAGTGACATCCGTCTGTATATCCTTGGAAAACAATCTGCCAATCGGCAGGAAAATTTGAATAAGTATCATAACACTGACCAAAACCTTTAAATACTTCTCGTAGGAGCCCTTGGGCCTGAAATGCACAATCGCCTGCGCACATATCATAAAAACGCCTACCTGACAAATGGAACGAAACAAATCAGAAAACATGCGTACCTCCCAATCCTATTTCCCGGCAGCCGTAGCCATCACCGCTATGGTTACCAAAAATAAAAACATGGCAGAACCCACGGTACGAAACAAAAGCATCCCTGCTTCCCCTGCGTGGTTTGCACATGCCGTAATTCTCTTATCGCTGACAATCCCCATAAATGCAGCTGCCGTCTTTAATAAGAATGCCGTGAAAAATATCTGTAACAGAGGTGTGATACATAATAATATAAGGAGGATTAACAAAATGATTCCGATACTGTTTTTTACAATGAGCGCAGACCCCATCACCATTTCCATCATCCCCTCTGCCGCACTTCCCACACCCGGGATTACGGAAATCACTTTTTTTAGGGTAGAGGTTTTCACCGTATCTATCACCGGTGTAATCACCGCCTGAAATACACCGATTCCGGTCACTACGGAAATAGCTGCCTTTAGAATCCAGCCAATACTCTTTTTCAGTAAATCCATCAGCATCGATAGCTTTTCTTCTATCCAGATTCCGTTTATTACCGACAGCATGACATAGCTTTGAATAAGCGGTAGTACCACACCCAGGAAAATGCTTTCCACACCCAGTATGATTAATAAAAGCAGATGATAGCTTGCTGCCACGGTAACCCCTCCGGTAGCAATTCCCACCGCTATCAGATAGGTTGGAAATAACAATTTATTGAATAACACAATGTTTTCTACCGCGGCGTGTGCAGTATCTACAGCCTGTCCGAAGCATTTTAATAATATGACCGACAGAAGCAGGTACATAAAATAAAAGGACAAATCTGCTATCTGCTTTTTGTCAAACACTTCAATAAACTGTGTCATCAGAGCGGACATAATCCCAAGTATAAGCAGCCAGATAAAGATATTTTTCATGCCCGAAAGCATCATAAAAACATCTGAAATTCCTCCAAAAAATAACTCCTTGAGTGCTCCTAAAATATCACCGTCCAAAATCCGTGAAAAAACATCAACCAGCGAAAAAGTCCTGTCCGGGAACAGGGTCTGAATTCCTTCTTCCAACACATTCAAATCATAATCCTGCCAAATCTGCCCCAATTCCGGCATACGCTTTCACCCTTTTCTTTCTACACAAAGCTCTGAATCTGTTCTATCATCGAAAACAGAATGGGAAGACCGGCAAGCATTACCGACAGCTTTCCCAATATCTCTATCTGGTCTGCCACTGCTCCATATCCCGCATCCTTGCAAATGGAAGCACTGAATTCACATATATAGGTAATGCCGATTACCTTAAGCAGTATCGATAAATACCCTTCCGCATTTCCCAAAAATTTTCTGATGATATCCAGCTGCAACATAATGACTTCTGCGCGTTTTAATACATAACAGAAAATCAGGATACTCAAGGCAAACCCAATGTACATGCTGTACTCGGGCTTTTGTCCCTTAAACTGCAGTGCCAGCATGACTCCCACGATTCCGAAAGCTCCAACCTTTATTACTTCCGCCATTCTATTTACTCCCCACTATAATGCAAACAAGGTCTGTATGGTCACAAACAGTTCATATATGTACGGCACGATCCATGTCAATACCAAAACAAGCCCTGCAAGACTGATTAGGAAAGCATGCTCCTCCCTGCCGCTATGTTTTAAGACCTGACTCAATATGGTAACCAGAATACCTACCGCCGCTATTTTAAAAATCAGACTTACTCCCATACTTCCTCACATTCCGCATATGCCTATATCAGAACTATCACAAGAAACAAACCGCTCATTGCTCCAAGTGCCACGGCCATTCTACTCTTTTCTACATTCTCTGTTTCCAAATCTTTTATCCTGTCCCTAAGCTTCTCCTCTACCTGTTCCATTGTCCCCTGCTGCATCTTCCCGTCCGTATAACTTCCGATGGTCAGAAATCCAAAAAACAGTTCTTTATCTTCTTTTGTCAACGCCTCTTCCTTTAAACAGCTTTCAAAATGCTTCTCAAACACCGGTTCAAAGCTCTCGCCTGTATTCTCCTGCATCTCTGTAAATATTTCTGTAAGGCAGCTGCGATACGGTTCACTCATGTGCACGCTAATCTGTCTGCAACACTCGGGAAGCGTCGCCTTGCCATAACGGATTTCACTCCGCAGCAACGTAAGAATACGGTGCAATTCTTTCAGCACTCTCACCCGCGCACAAAGCTGCTCTTTTTTCCAAAGTCCTAACCCCAAGCATCCTGCTCCAATCAGCACTGCTCCCAAAAGCTTCAACATCCTCTTCCTTCCTCCTGTAAGTCTCCAGCACTTTACAGGTACCGTTACTTTTTCCCAGCAGAATATAGACATCAAACAAATCCTTCCGTAAAATATCCCTCACACCAAATTTACGCTCTGCATCCTGAATGTTTTCACCGTGTATGGTGGCAATCACCTTGCTTCCACAGGCTGCTGCCGCTTTTAATGCCTCCATATCCTCTTCTCCAGCCAACTCATCTATGGCTATTACCTTTGGAGCCATGGATCGCAAAAGAAGCATCATCCCAAGCTTTTTGGGGCATGCATCCAAAACATCGCTGCGGCACCCCAAATCATTCTGTGCCACTCCCAAATAAGAACCCGCCAGCTCCGAGCGCTCGTCCACCACTCCCACGCATACACCCTTTCCGTATGGATTACCATCCGACACCTGTCTGATTAAATCTCTAAGGAGCGTGGTTTTTCCGCATCCTGGAGGCGAAATAATTAGTGTATTTAGAGGCTGTCCCTCTTTATAAATCAGGGGGAGCACTTTATCCGCCGCACCAATTACTTCATGTGCAATACGTATGTTGATATATGAAATATGCTTTATATTCTGGACTTGTCCATTTTCACCAAGCACCACCTGTCCGGCGATGCCAACGCGATGACCGCCCTTAACTGTAATGAAACCCTGCCTGATTTCATCCTCAAAGGCATATAAGGAATAATTGCAAATATGTAAAAGAAGACCTTCCAGATCCTGTTTATCTGCAAGATACGCCTCCGATAATCTGCTTGTAAACCGTCCCTGCTTATTTAGAAAAACTTCTTCTCCCTGCCTTATGAGTACAACCGGCCTTCCGAGACGCAATCTAATCTCCTGCAACCCCTTTTCCTCTTCTGCCACATATGTCCAAAAGGAACGCTTTTGTGCAGGGAAGAGCATTAACAGACTGTCCGACATATCCTTTCTCCTTTACAAACCATCTCTTTTCAATATATGAAGTCTTGTCCTGTTTATTCCTACAAACTTATAAATAATTATCGAACCGTGGGTATTTTGTGAAATAACTGCGAACTTGCCCAAACCCTAAAAGTATGATATACTCTGTTTATGGCGTTTATTGTCCTTACAGAAAGGCGTGGGAGTATGAAGAGAAACGAGTCCTCAGAGAATTATTTAGAAACAATCTTATTGCTGAGTAAAAGTCATCCTGTAGTACGTTCCGTGGATATTGCGGAAGAACTGGGATTTAAGAAATCCAGCGTCAGCGTTGCCATGAAAAATCTGCGTGAAAGCGAACATATCGTGGTGTCTAAAGAGGGCTTTATCACGCTTACCGAGTCCGGAAGAGAAATAGCCGAAATGATTTATGAACGTCACGAGCTTCTCTCACAATGGCTTACCAGTCTGGGTGTTCCTCCCGAAATTGCTTCTGAGGATGCCTGCCGCATTGAGCATGATTTGAGCCCTGAGAGCTTCGAAGCGTTAAAAAAGCATATTCATTCGTAGTAAAATGCCTGTGGAATGATTATTCCGCAGGCATTTGTTGTGTCATTCAAGGGGCGGAGGAAACAACAAAGGCTGCGGCACAAATATGCCACAGCCTTATTTTTATACTATATGAAAATGCGCGAGTACAGTGGCGTACGTCAAAAGAATTGCGGAGCAATTCTTGGAGCGGATGTCGCCGGACATCCGCTTTTTACCATGTTGATATGTTGTGATACAGTCTGTAATATCCGCCTCCTAAGCGTTGTCCCTGCAGCTGTATTGCAAAATTCTCTTTGCCCAGCTGCTTCAATGCTTCATCCACATATCCTGCCTTGTGTTTTTCTGACAAATATGCCTGCTCTACTTTGTCCCAAAGCGTCTCCGGGATAACATTGGTAAACTGCTGCATTCCTGCGCCCTCTTCCACCATCTGTTTCAGGCAATCCGCATAATACTCTTCCATGGTCTCCCTAACCTCGTCCTCTGTGATTCCGGCCTTTTGCAGATTTTCCTGCTTCTTCTTATAAGCCTCCCACTCGGGGTCATACTCCTCTTCTTCCTCCTCGTACTCCAGAGGCTTTTGAGGGTTAGGGTTTATCAATTCATCCACAACTGACTGAACCTTCTTTTGTCCGCATGCCGGTAAATAAACTGACAATCCGGTACGGATATGAGTGGTCGAAAATTCTTCATCTGTCTTATTGTAATATTCATAACCCACAGGATCCGCATCATCCCATGTCACATCCGTATTGAAATACTCATTTCCAAGCTTCACAATATTCCAAGCATGGTCTTCGCCTGAAAAACCGGTACAGTAATAACAGGGAATCTGCAGCTGCTGTAACAGATACTGAAATGCCCTTGCATAGCCTGCACATACACTCTTACCATTCACTAGCGCACTGTAAGCACTCTGATTCATGGCTGCATTGGCTTGATACTCCACCTTCTGTGCCAATGTATCATACACATATTGTTCTTTTGCAGAAGAATCAGAAAGTCCCATGGCTCCGGCAAGGATTTCATTTGCCTTTGCTTCAAAGAGTATCTTGGAATCCTGTAGGCAGGAAGCTGTCTGATTATATTGCAATGTAACTGACACACACAGACCGTTTCTCATATACTTACAGGAATACCCTGTCTCTAACCAAAACAACTCCGGATGGTCATTATATACCGCCTCAAATACATTTTTCAGCTGGTTGGTATTGGCACCTACCACAGGCACAAACTCCGAATTCACTTCCATAACATTCGCATAAATCTGACGATATAGCTGCTGCATGGTATCCGTAAGCATGTGATAATAGGGATAATAGGTCTTATCAAAGCTGTACCCCTGCCCTAAAGGTCCCGTTTTCAGGGTCTCCTGCAGTCTGTCGCCCTCATCATCATTTATCTGAACAGCGTCATCTACGATTTGCTCAAAACCGTTTCTGTCAATGCTCTGAGCAGGCAGCTGCAATTCATCTCTGGATGGTGAAATATAGATACCGTCTCCAAAAACTGTTACAACATCCCAGTTAATACCGGTATCTGCTCCCGAATTCACATTTACGGATGGCTGCTCTGACGGTCTGGAATCAACTGTCTGACCGCTTCCGTTTATCTTCTCTGCCAATGACTGCGTCAGTGACGGATTAAGCGCACACACCAATACCGCTACGCATCCCAATAATATGATTATGACCAATGAATAAAAAAGAGTTTTAACCGTTTTCATTCTGTAACCATTCCTCCAACAGATTCAGATTGTCATCCGAATGCTCCACTTCCCTGGCATAACGATATGCCAGCTTTACCCACTCATACTTATCAATATTGTTATCGGTTAAAATGTACCTGCACATTACAAATTCCTGCACAAAAATAACAGAAAATACAGAAAGTGCCACCTTACTGTAAATCCAGTCGTCATAAACCGCACCGCAAAAGTAAGTATAAAGGAAAAACAAAAGCAGATTCCGTTTGAAAATGTTCCACTCCTTTTGCATCCTTCCGCCATCTCCGTACTCCTGCAAAAAGCGTGTGCGCTTCTTACTATACTGCTCAAAACCATCTGCGTAAAGTGTCTCCCAGGTTTCATCCAAAATTTGCGTCCACTCCGGTCGCATCCGCTCCAAGCTGTAGAATACGGAAAAACTATCCTTCAACCTATAGAAGCGCTTCTCTTCATTGCCTACCGATAGAATGTCTCTTTCTGCACTGTAACAACACTTGGAAAACGCCCCTATTACAGCATCCATATCAAACACCCGGTCTTCGTCCACACACACCTGCATGTCTTCAGCAAGCTTTAAAATTTCATGCATACGTCTCTCAAGCGATATCTTCGAATCCTGACAAATATGCTTGAAAATAGCTTCTCTGGCATCTTCTAATTTAGTAAACAGTAATATGTCAAAGTCTTCAAATTCCTCCCAAAGAGGGTCTTCCTCATCATCTGTTTCCTCTATAAGATTAAGAGGTTCTTCACAACCTAAAACAATCTCTGCAGCTACCGGGCAGGATATGGATAGGGAATACTCTCTAAGGCCTTCAAATTCCTCAATATGTCTGGGATATCTGCCACAGGTTTCACATAAGCTGTCCTCTCCGCAGGCTATCACCAAATCACATAGATTCTTCTCATTTAGCATGGCACAACGTCCACACTTCTGTAAAAAGCTTCCCTCTGACCAGTCTATGGAGCATTTTATGCGTTTTCCAAATTCTCCCTCAACGGATTCATACCGTTCTAATGAGTCCTCATCTATCATTATCTGCCAGCCTGCACAGCAGGTGTCCGGGCATTTGTCGGCAGTACATTTGAAAGTGTCGTAATACTGTGGTTTGATGTAACGCATTGTTTTATCCTTCTTGCATTTTATGCTTTCAGTATAGCATTGCGGAATGGTTCATGCAAGAATGGTTTCGGAATCACTTTTCTTTTTCCCCAAGCTATAGTATAATGTGTGGTACGCCTGCATGCGTTTATTACTATACCAATACGGAGATTATCATGAATCCTAAAGAATTAAAGAAAAATTTTTATCGAAAAATATTTAAGCTGGGACTTCCCATTATTATTCAGAACCTGTTAAGTGCTGCGGTCAGTTCTGCAGATGTTATAATGCTTAATTATGTGGGGCAGGACGCCATTTCGGCAGTATCGTTGGCTTCCCAATATGCCTCTGTACTCTTTATGGTATTTTACGGGCTTGGCACCGGTGTTACCATGCTCTGTGCACAATATTTCGGCAAAGGGGATTATCACGCCATTGAAGTAGTAGAAGGAATTGCCCTGCGTTTTTCTCTGATATGCAGTCTGGTATTCGCCGGGTTGGCTCTTATTATTCCCAGACAACTGATGTGTATTTTTACAGATGACACCACCTTGATTACCATCGGAGCTTCTTACTTAAGAAGCATGAGTGTTGCCTATCTGTGCTGGGGTGTCATTGAAATCTATCTATCCGTGCTTCGAAGCGTTGGCAGAGTGACTATCTGTACCGTCCTTAACATGATTACTTTCGGGCTCAATGTATTATTAAATGCAACCTTTATTTTCGGCTTATTCGGAGCTCCGAAGCTTGGAGCAATGGGTGTTGCTCTTGCCACCTCCATCTCTCGTCTGGTAGAGTTGTTCGCATGCCTTTTGGTATCATCCCGCAGCAAAGATGTAAAGCTACGCTTCCGCTACTTGTTTGTTCGCAATAAGGCATTGTTTCAGGACTTCATACGTCTTTCCCTGCCTGCCATGGCAAACGATGTGGTGTGGGGACTGGCATTTTCCATGTACGCAGTAATTATTGGACACCTTGGAACCGATGCCGTTGCCGCCAACTCCTTTGTCACCGTAGTCCGTAACTTCGGTACCATCCTATGCTTTGGTATTGCCAATGCAGGAACCATATTAATCGGCAATACCTTGGGAGAAAATAAATTGAAGGAAGCCCGCGTGGAGGCAAAGCATTTGATGCGATTAACCGTTTTAAGCGGTATTATTGGTGGATTGATTGTCCTTGCTGCCAGCCCCATCGTAATGGCCTACGCAAAGGAAAGCCTAACTCCCACCGCTATGCATTACCTGAAATATATGCTGTTGATTAACACCTATTACATCACCGGTACTGCAGTAAATACCACTCTCATAGCCGGTATCTTCAGAGCCGGTGGAGACAGCCGATTCGGACTTATCTGCGACACCATCGACATGTGGGTTTATGCAGTTCCCATGGGCTTCCTGGCAGCTTTCGTCTTTAAGCTTCCGGTACTGTGGGTATACTTCATCCTATGTACTGACGAATTTGTGAAATGGCCCTGGGTACTCAAGCGGTACAAGAGCGAAAAATGGCTTAAAAATATAACCAGAGATGATTTGTTTGAAAGTAAAGAGCATGCGGGTTAAGTCCGCATGTTCTTTTATGGTATAGGGAATTAAGGGGGGCATGGGGAGAAGTTTTGGACGATTCTGTTTCCGGATGGGTATTTTCTAAGCATTGCGAATAATCTGTAAATGCCTTACGGGGCAACGTGCACGACGCATCCATGCGCAGGCACGCCAAATTGCACATCCATGTGCAATTTCCCCTGTTTATCTTGCGCAATGCTTGAAAATGCAGCCATCCTCCACCTAAGAACGCCAAACCTTCTCCCCATGCCCTCTTAATTTCCTGCACTATAAAGGAGCCGCGCACTTTACGTGCACGGCTCCTGACTTTTATACAATTATACTTTAAATCTGAATACATTCCAGGACAAGGACTTCACGTTACCGTTTACCTTACCGTTCTCAAACTTGGTCTCAGTATTGTTAACAGGCTTAATCGCATCTGGAGTCTCATAGGTATTTGCCTTCTCCATATCATCTGTAAACATCTCGATATGCTCGATGAAGGATGCTCCCTCAAAACCGCTGACATCCAGCTCGATATCGTTGGAAGCTTCCCAGTTACGGTTGATAACGAAGATATTAAGCTCACCCTTCTCCTTATCGTATGCAGCAGCAGTCTCGATGAAATCAACACCCTCCTGCTCATAATACTGGTTGGTATCATCCACAATGTAGCTGGGGATATCATAGGTATCACACTCTACGCTGGTACGCATGGAAGTACCTCTACCATACTGCATAAGCTGCTTATAGGGATGTGCAGCTGCTGTGCTCCATACATGCTCGCCGTCAGATGCTGCAAGCACATGTAATGCACCTGTCATACAGCCAATCTTCACACGATCAGCATGACGCAGGAAGGTCATGAGGATGGAAGCATTGTTCAGTGCTCCAAGCATGTCTCCGCCACCTCTGAAAGGTCTCTTCGGCATGTTGCTGGGATCATGACGCACATAAGTAGCATTGGGATTGAAGTTGTAATTATTTCTGTAGTGCAGATACTCATAACGTCCGTAGTGAACCTCTCCCTTAGGACGCATCATGGTACCATACTCATCGAAGGAAAGCATCATCTTCTTATCGGACTTTAACTTTGCCTGCATGAAATCACAAAGTGCAATTTCAGTATTGATATAATCTTCAAAGTAACGGGATGCACCCATGTATGTAGGAATATCTCCCAGTACAACGGACTGATAATGATGCATGGAGATATAATCTACGGAATGGTAGCACTCCTTAAGCACCTGCATATCCCAATCAGGATAGTGATACATATTGGGGGAACAGGATACACATGCAGCAGTCTCAATCTTGGGATCTACCCACTTCATAGCCTTGGATACTTCATTTGCAAGAAGACCATATCCTCTGGGGTCATTCTTGTAAGAACCAATCTGCCAGTAACCATCCATCTCATTTCCGAGATACCAAACCTTTACCCCGTAGGGATCTTTGTGGCCATACTCACTACGAAGGTCAGACCAATAGGTACCTCCCTGATGATTGGTATATTCGATACAGCTGATGGCATCATTGATATTGCCTGTACCAAGATTGATGGTGTACAGAGCCTCTGTATTCGCCATCTCTGCCCACTGTAAATACTCATCATGTCCTACTTCATTGGTGTAGTACTGATGCCATGCCAAATCAAGGTGTGCTTTTCTCTTATCCATAGGTCCGATGGAATCCTTCCAGTCCCAACCGGAAACATAGTTTCCTCCGGGAAGACGGGTTGCCGGAAGACCGGATGCTTTGATGGCATCAATAAAATCATGGCGGAGTCCCTTCTCATCAGCGGTGGGATGTTTCGGATTAAACATACTTCCGTTTACCATGTTGCCGATGGGCTCCAAAAATCCGGCATAAACGCGGGGAGAAATCTCACCGATTTCATACGCCGGATGAACTGTAACTTTTGCTTTTTTAGGCATGTTGCACCTCCATAAATATTTTTTCTTTACTTTTTTATAATATTTTACTATATTTTCTCCCGAAAAACAATCTTGACATATTGCTATTGCCTATCACTTCTTGCTAAAACTAAAAGAATGCGCCGGAAGAATCCTTCCGACGCACAACATATCTCGTTCCTTATTGCAGCTTCATAATATTTATTAACAAAACCCATGCCAATCCGTAATACGAAATTACTGCAACCAAATCATTGATGGTGGTAATCAAGGGACCGGACGCAACTGCAGGATCTATCTTTAATTTGTGGAAAAACAGCGGCACAACAGTTCCCACCAAGCTGGAGATAATCATTGCTACCACCAGTGCTATTCCCACACAGCCTGATACCGCAAAGGAAAACATAAATTCATATTGCTTTACAAAGTACACATACAGACCTATAAATACAAAAGATATGATTCCCAACAGTAAACCATTGCACAGGCCGATTCGCATCTCCTTAAACAAAAGCTGCAGCTTTTGTGATTTTCTCACATTTTCATCCATAAGCACTCGGATGGTTACCGCCAGAGATTGTGTCCCAACGTTTCCTGCCATACCTAATATAAGTGATTGGAAACATACGATAATGGCAAGCTGTGATACTACGGATTCAAAAATTCCCACTACTGAAGACACTCCGATGCCCAAGCCTAACAATACTATCAACCAGGGCAAACGCTTTTTCATACTGTCAAGCAACGTCTCATTCAAATCCTCTGCCTCCGTCAAACCTGCCAGCTTGACGTAGTCGTCTTCCATCTCATCATCCACAACCTCAATGATGTCCTGCGCTGTAATAACACCTAGAATCCGGTTCTGTTCATCCAGTACCGGAATGGAATCCTCCGCATACCCTCTGATTTTCTCCAAACATTCCGAAACCTTCTCATAATCGTAAACGAACGGGTAGGCATGACTGATATAGTCCTCCAAATCTTCATGGGCTCTGGCAGTAATCAAATCCTTCAAATCCATGGCTCCATAAAAGGTTTCGTCTTCGTTATATACATAAATGGTATATATATTATCATTTTCCTCAGCCTGGGCCACCATTTCCTTCATTGCTTCCTTTACGGAAATCCCCTTTTTCACGGATATGAAATTGGTAGTCATTTTGCTACCGATTTCATCCTCATCATAGGACTGAATCAAACGGATGTCCCGGCTGCTCTCGTCGTCCATAAGGCTGACCAGCTTCTCACCGATTTCCTCATCCATGGTCTCCAAAATATCAACCGCATCATCGGAGTCCATGTTTTCAATGATTTCCGCAGCCTTCTCCAATTCCAGCTCTTCAAAATAAGGAGAAGCATCCTCTAAATATGCAAAAATCTCAGAAACCCATTCAATTCCCAACACACTGTAGAGCGCACTGCGTTCTTCTTTGGTCAAAAACTCAAGTGCCTCTGCAATATCATTCTCATGATAGTTCTCAAGGGCTTCCAAAAGCTTCTGTGTATCGGAGGTTTCTCGAACTAACTGTACAATCTCATCTATATACATATTCTGCATAATATCCATGGCAGTCTTCCTCCCCACGTCTCATTCTTCGCTCTTAGAAAGCTACCTCTTAACATAAGAGGTAGCTCTATATGTGAACTGACTATACTTCCATTTCACCATGCTGCTTTTTCTTCGCCAAATACATTGCATCGTCAGCTTTCTTCAGGCATTCCGATAAATCAAGTTCTTCGTCAGGTTCCACCAGCACAAAACCGACTCCAACCTTGAGCTGATAAGGCAACTTATTCTGCTGAGCAGCTTTTTCCAGATGCTCACTGATATCACGAAGCAGTCTTACGGGATGCTGTTCATCAGTACACTCTCCGATCATAATGAACTCATCACCGCCGTAGCGCACGATAATCCACTGTTCTTCATTAAGCACTTCCCTAATGGCATTAGCCACTGTGCAAATTGCCGTATCTCCCTGCAGGTGACCATACTTATCATTAATCACCTTCATCTTATTAATGTCAGCAAACATAAGCACCGCGCGCTTACCCTCCCTGTGACATTTCTTGAGATAAGGATACGCCACCTTTTCACAACCCATACGGTTATAAACACCGGTAAGACCGTCTGTGACAGATAACTTGGACAACTGGTCATTCAGCTCCTGCATTACAATATTCTGCCTTACTCTTTCAAATACCAGCTTGATGTTTCGCATCCAAGAGTACAGCAAATAATCATACATCATTGGTACTTCCTGTCCCAATGCCACATAACCATAACCACCCTCTTTGCTGTAAAGCGGCAGGAAAATATATATCTTACTTTCGTCACTTTCTGCATCATATCCCGGAATCAGTTCATCAGTTTCGATATGCTTGCGCCCTATGGACACTCCGTTCTTCAAGCCACAAATGACATCCATGTTTTCAGTATATCCTCTATCCTGCAGAGACATACCGCCCTTTAAGGAAGAAAAGAAGTTGTCCATCAGGCAGACATACATCTCTTCACCTTCATATTTATGGTCTCCCTCCAGATAAGCACTGAAGCTTGTATGGAGTTCATCATCTGTACGCACATTGGAAAGGCATTCGGCAATATCACACAAATGTCCCTCCCAAAAAGAATTATTTACATAACGGTCATAATTGCTTAACCGCCCCATAACAATCATACCATCCGGTTCTGAAACAAGACATCCGCAGCTTTCACCTGGTACCATCTTAGAATCAATATTGATACTTGCGGAAGTTTCCTCTCCATCCAACTTCTGCAACAAATATTGCATTCCCTGATAGCCCAGGCTGTCCCAATTACGGTCAACAGAAGCAATAGAAAAATCGCTCGCAGATTCCAGATGGTCAAATCCGGTCACTTTTACATCCTGCGGCACCTTTATACCGCACTCCTTCAAAACGATACATGCTGCCATAGCCATTACATCATTGGCACACACAATAGCATCCGGCAATTTATCATGAGCCTCAATCCATTCGGGCAATTGACTCTGCACCTCAAAATAGTTCCAATTACCATAAATAACATAATCTTCTTTTAAGGTAAGTCCGTTTTTCTCAAGCACATCCTCCAGCGCTACTCTTCTGGTATCGCTCTCATTGTTCCCTGCCGGACCACTGATAAACAGTACATCCTTTACATGATGCTTTTCAACCAGATGCGTACCTAATTCATACATACCGGGATAATTATCCGTTCCCAGATAATCAATTCCATCCATCTGATATTCCAAACTAATGGTAGGTAACTCTTTCCTTTGAATAACATTGCGCAGATAATCAAATTCCTCCTGCAAATGGAATGTATTGGCCAACAAAATCACTCCGTCAAACTGGCCAAATTCCATCAAACGGAATATGTTTGCATCTCCTACATCCTTATATGGCTCACCATTTCCCACGGAATAATTCATCAGCAAAAAAACATCCACATTATTCTCATCCGCACATTTACGGATACCGGATAAAACCACCTCTAAATATTCATTACTCCAACCATTACCACAAACTGCAATCCTTCTCTTCATATAGGCCCCACCTTAACTGATTGCTACATAATCATATAGCCATTATACTCTACTTTCCTACTGCTTTCAATCATTTGTACGGGTTCTTGCAGTAATAATCCAAGGCGCAGGCTCCTGCTTAAAGGTATTGTTGCTTCCCAGCTTTGAAATGGATACCTGAATGGTATCAATATCAGTCAGACCCAGTTCCTGAAGTGTACCTGTAATGCCTGCTGCCACCTTGAAATCCAGAGTATAGAGCACTACATTAATGTTGGGATTAACGCCTACAAGATATTCCAATTCCTTCTCCGTGCTGGCTGATGCCACCATAAATACAAGTGACGGTACCGGACAATCCTTCATACTATCTTCATCCACACGGTCTTTAATTTTGACATTGTGCAAATCAAAATGTGCTACATTGTCCTCTAAGGTATCCCTGTCCTGACCGTTATATTCCACAGCTATTACAGTCCCTTCCGGAGCCATAAGCGCAGTTTCGATTGCAATACTTGCTCCACCGATAACGCATATGTCATCCTGAGGTGCTACCATCATCTTATTTAAGATAATTGCACGGATTTCACTTCCTACATAACGAATGGAACCGCGCTGGAACATTTCGTTGCTCAGACCGATTTTCGCTGTATTTCTGGCATTGGGATTGATAATAAGCATACCGGCAGATGCATTGATACCTCTGTCAATCATGTCCTTTACCTTCTGATGCAAAATCTCACCGGAAGGATCAGAACCCTCGTTGTACCATACATCGCATTCGCCTAGTCCTGCATTCCACAGGCGGTAGAAAATGTCATCAATACCCGCATTGGTAAACACCATGGTAGTCTTGTGTGCTTCTACCGTAGGAATTACATTCTTATTCTTTTTGGTAATATCAATCAGCTTCACATGCTCCAAATCCAATGTGGTATTCTTGGCATAATACTGAAGCCATGATAAAATCACTTCATTTGTAAAAATCTGCTGTTCCATAATGAACCCCCTTGTATTTTCTATATTTCCTTGCCGTTCCAGGCAAAGCTGCATATCTTCTCATAGCCTGCATTTATCAGGCATTGTGCCGCAACCTCACTTTGACTTCCTTCCTCACAATACAAAAGCAGTCTTCGCGTACGGTCTTCACATACCATATACGGATTTTTGAGAATTTCATTCATCGTTATATGCATGGCACCTTTCATGTGATTTTCACGGAAATCATATAGCGGTCGCACATCAATCAACAGAGTATCCTTTTGTTGTAAAAATTCTTTTACCTGTTGCAATGTAATTACTTCTGCAACACGTTTTCCCTGTTGCTTGACTACTCTGGTCTTGCGCTTGCCCAAACAAAACAATCTCTCAAGAATCTCTGCACATTCGTCATCCCATACCGTCTCTTCCATCCCAAATATCAGACTTTCTTCTCCAAATGGAAGGCCATCCATGATACCTTTACAATACACCTGCGCCACATGCATCACACAGCTTCTGCAATCGTACAAGTCCTGCAATTCACCGGCAGGGCTGATGTCCAAAAGCTCTGTTTCCTTTAATTCAAACCGCATAAACTGATGCACAATACGGGCTGCTGATTTACGGCTTATGGGCATTTCTCTGCCTGTCACATCCATATCCTCCAACCAACCTTTGGCATAGCCATAGGATATGACATCCTCTGCAATTCTTTCTGCCCGTCTTACAATCTCCGATGCGAACCATTCTACCGTGACTTCATCAGTATGGTTAATCATCATATTAGCAAGCCTTAATACGGATTGTCACGCTGTCACATGCCTCAAGATGGCTTACTGTAAAGCGTCCCTCTGCCTGCTTTGTAACCTCTCCGGTCCACAAATCCGTTAAAGTATAAGCAGTCGCATTTTTAAACGCATCTGCATTTACCATCTTTGCCCCCAGCTTCTCTACGATAAAGTCTGCGCTCACGCTAAGCTCTCCATCCCATACCTGCTCACTTACATTGATAAATGACACTGCCACATCACCGTCTGCAAGAGGCTTCACCAGAATATCACAACGATTGATATCAGTAATATATTCTGCCGGCGACGCATTCTCAAGAGTTGTAAATACACGCTTAGCCTGTATTCCGAGAGCATCCTGATTCAGCGCAATCAGTTCCCTATTCGCGATAATATTATGCAGTACATCTCCACGCTCCACGCGGCGCAAATCCAGTCCCAGCATCAGGGGTGAATTCATCATGCACCACATAGCCATATGAGTCTTGCACATGGTATCGTTCAGTCCGTTCATACCGATGGTCAGCATGTCAGGGTCATTCCATCCCTTGTCAAGACCTGCATACTCATCCATTACTACAGCCTTATTGTACTGTGAGGTTACACTTGCTGTTCCGGGCTCCATCCAGATAGCTCTTCCGGGGTTGCCATCGGAACCTACAAAGAAGGTAATATCATTTAAAATTCTCCAGGAATCACCCACCTTGTATCCCCAATTCTGAGGCTGCGTCTTACCCCATTCACAGATAGAGAAAATTACATCATGGTTAGGATCTGCCTTGTTCAGACCTTCCAGTAACTTCGCATAAGAATTCAGGGTATTCTCCTGTCTTCTGTGATTCATAATACGGATGCTGTTCTCACCCGCCTCCAAAGCTGCCTTTATGGTAATTGTACCTGAAAAATCGGTGGTTGACTCTGTTGCAGGGACAAAATCATCGTAAACAAGAGTTTCACCAATTGCCAGCTGCAGCCAGCTTCCCACACCTACCTCTTCACCGGTAGCATATGTAATTGTAATATCATATTCGCCTGCAGCAGGTACCTCTGCGTTAATCACCAGTTCTCCGCTCATGGGACCGATGGGTGTCACACCGGTATTGGTACCGTCAAAGGTACCGATATTAGTAACATAATCATCCTGAATACGGCAGCCACAGCCGGTCAGCTCACCGTCTACAGCCGCAAAACACTTATCATATCCCTCTCCGGTAACCTGTACCGCTTTGATATTGGGTGTATATACAAACTTCGCATTTGTTCTTGCAGAAAAGGTTGCATTATCCCACAGATAATAGCAGTTATCTACCTTCAGGAAATCTACACCCCAGTCAATGTAAGACTGTGCATCCACATCCTCGTGGAAACAGGTTCCCACTGCAGCACCTGCGCAAAGATTGGTTCCGATGTCATTGTACATACCAAACTTAAGACCCTTTGCATGAATATAGTCAGAAAGCTCCTTAAAGCCCAAGGGGAACTTCTGTGTCTCATTGGAAAGCTCTCCATCCACACGCTCAGATTTATAGCAGCCGTCATCAAGCACTACAAACTCATAACCCAGCTCCTTCAATCCAAGCTCTACAATCTTATCAGCCATAATCTTCGTGAGCTCTGCGGTATTACCGCTTCCAAATGCATTCCAGCTGTTCCAGCCCATTGCAGGCAAATGATTTTTCTTTTTGTTTAATAACACCTTGCCATTAAAGAAAGAATCATAACTGTATTCTTTCCCCTGTAATTTGCCAGGTCTTGACATTGTTTCACTCATAATAACGATATCCTTTCATACATAAAAATTTGCCCATACTTTAGTAGCCTAATTATACTCTTTTTCTTACAATTATACAATACATTTTACATCTGTTGAATTGCATATTGAAACTTTTACAGTAGTAAAAATTCTTTTCCTGTGATATACTTGATTCGATGTATCAAATGACAGACAAACAGATTAGAGGAGGATAACAAAATGAGCACTACTTATGATGCGCCGAAAGGCTTTGACACTGTCCAGGAAGGGGTAACCTACAGTGCCATTCAGGAAATCACCTATGAATCCAAGACCACCGGCACAGTCCGCAAGGCAAATCTGCTTTTACCCGTAAATTATGACGAAAGCAAGCAGTATCCGGTACTTTACTTACTGCACGGTATCGGCGGCGACCACAATGAATGGTTATTCGGTGAGCCTGCAAATGTTTTCGGCAACCTTTGGGCAAAGGGTGAAGCAAAGGAAATGATAGTGGTAATCCCCAATGTACGTGCAAGAGCAAATGACGCCGGCAATCCCGAGGATATCTACACCCCCAAGCATTTCGAGGCATTTGATAATTTTATCAATGACTTACGCGATGACTTAATGCCATTTATCGAGAAAAATTATTCCGTAAAAACCGGACGTGAGAATACCGCTATCGCAGGTCTCTCCATGGGTGGACGTACCTCTCTTTACATTGGTGTTACCATGCCTGAAACCTTCGGCTATATCGGAGCCTTCTGCCCCGCTCCCGGCGTACTGGCATACACCAATTTCGGCATTTCTTCCGGCGGTCTCTTTACCAAGGAAGCATTCACTCTGCCCAAGGATTTAAAGACCTTTGTCATGATTGTAGAGGGTGCAACAGACGGTGTGGTAACCCACTTCCCCAAGGATTATCACGAGGCGCTTGCAGACAATGGTGTTGAGCATGTTTACTATGTAACGGAAGGCGGACACGACTTCACGGTATGGAAGCATGGCCTGTACAACTTTGCAAAGAACATATTCTAAATGTATTGATACCAAGAAGCCGGTGGAATAAACCACCGGCTTCTTATCTTACAAATATTACTTACAAATATTCTCGCAGTTCTTTGCAAAGCTCCTCCTCAATGGAAATCAATTTGCCGCAAATAGCCTTAGACTTATCATCTGCAGCCTTGTACTGATTCAGATATCTGTTCAGGGTCTTTACACCCATATTGCAGCCGTCTGTAATCAAATCTGCCACGGTGGAATCACTGTTGTCCATGCTCATCTTCATGTTGGTCTTCATCCATGACATACCCTTTGCGATAGGACTGGGGTCTTTTTCCTCTGCGGAATGCTCTTTTAAGAGCGCACAAATGTCATTTTCCAATTTTTCATGATGGTCCTTGCTCTCCTGCAACAGCTGCTTCAACTCGCTGTCTCTTACACTTTCCAGCACCTCATCAATGGAAGAAACTGCCATCTTGGTACCTGCATCACATTCCTTTAACAATTTGACCG
This sequence comes from Lachnospiraceae bacterium, assembly GCA_015056975.1. GTDB lineage: Bacteria > Bacillota > Clostridia > Lachnospirales > Lachnospiraceae > Acetatifactor. The sequence continues at coordinate 53,432 of SVFG01000002.1, forward strand.
TATCCATATGCTCCATATTTCTGCTCTCCTTTATGTTCGTTTTAAAAGTAGTATCCGCATCAATATGGAATTTATACATCTTATTTGAGGTTCTCTAACTGTTTCAAAAAGTCATTGTATGACGTTATATAATCAGGCAGTTTTTCCGCTATCTCATCATAGTGTCCCTCTTTGCCGGCCATTTCCAAAGACCTTGCTTTGTCAGCCAACAGTGAATATCCGATATTCAACAGCTGTGACTTCATGCTGTGAATCTGAATTACAAAATTTTCGTAATCCTTCGTCTCCCAATAGTTAGTCACAGATTTTAGCTGTTGCGGCGAAATCTCAGACACAATACGAAGCACATCCCTGTACAGATTCATATCTCCGTTACACAGCTCCAAACCTGCTGCCACATTGACCTGTGGCAGGGAATCCTCCAAAGACGGAATCGCGGTAGGTTCCACGGCAATTTTCGGCATTCTTTCTTCTACCGTTTCTATCACTTCAATCACTTTCTTTTTATCATTATCAATGCCTGACCAGAATCTGTCCTTTGGAATAAAACGTTCAAATACACGCTCCAACTCCTGATAGTTAATAGGCTTGCTCAAATAATCGTCAAAGCCTGCGTCTAAAAGTTCTTGCTTTACACCCTCGATTGCATTTGCTGTCAGTACCACAATCTTACCCTTTGCCTGTGGCATATAATGTTCCGAAAGCTGACGTATCCTGCGCATAGCCTCCACACCATCCATCTGAGGCATCATCTGGTCCATAAACACAAGATCAAATTCTTTTTCCGCACACAGTTCAATCGCTTCTTTTCCGCAGGTAGCCGTCGTCACCGTGAGACCATAATACTCTAACGTATTCTTTATTACTTTCAGATTAATCTGGTTATCATCCGTCACCAGAACCTGAGTATCCCGAATCTTCATACCGCTTACATTTAAGGTATCACTATCCTGTGTTGCAGATGTGGTCAGATTTATCGGCGTTCCGTTCACAACACCCTGCTCCACATTAACGGTAAAGGTAGTTCCCCTGCCGTAAATACTGTCAACCTCTATGGTACCACCCATCAGCTTCACATAACCGTTTACGATGGACAGGCCTAATCCGGTACCTTCAATATTGGTGTTACGCTCTGAGTCAAATCGTGCAAAGCTGTCAAACAGATGCTCCATGGCACTTTCTTTAAGACCGATTCCGGTATCGGTAATGGCAAATTCAAGTCTTGCCATATTATTCTCTATACCTATGAGACGCACGATGAATACAACACTTCCCTTTTCGGTGTACTTCACCGCATTGCTTAACAGATTAATCAATACACCTCTCACCCTGGTCTTATCACCATAAAGCTCACTTGGCAGTCTGGGATCCGTATTCATCTGGAACTGCAGACCTTTTTTCTTTGCCTGAATATCCATGATGTGATATACATCCTGCAGGAGCGCTGCCGTGTTGTAATTACCGCATACAAGCTCCGCTTTTCCCGAATCCAGCTTTGAGATATCCAGAATGTCATTAATCACCGCCAAAAGATTCAGGCAGGAGTTTTTGATATCCGTCACATATTCCCTTACTTCCGCAGAGGTATCCATCTTAAGCACCAGCTCCGAAAAGCCCAATATCGCATTCATGGGTGTACGGATTTCATGTGACATATTTGCAAGGAACACGCTCTTAGAGCGATTGGCGGACTCCGCCTCCTTCTTTGCTTCCTCCAGACGCTGCATATTTTTCATACGTTCCGAAAGGTCAGTAACAATTACGATATATCCTATAACATCATCATATCTGTCCCTAATTTTATTGATGGCGACATTGCAGAAAATCTGATTTTTTATACAGACGATATCCATATTTCTGTCCGTCTCATCAAATGCAAATACCGAGTCACCTTCTACCTCAAAAAGCTTTTCAAAGCCAATATTTTTACGTTCAATCTGGTTTTGTTCGATTTCCAAAAATTTAGCCGCCGCGTCATTGGCAATCTTCAAATGTCTATCCGCACCAAACACCAAAACCGGCATTGCCAGCGAGTAATAAATAAACTCCGACATATTGGCGATATTGATTTTGGAACGGTTATTGGCACGTATTGCCAGATAAACTACTACCATACCCCAAAACTGCATTAACGTACTTCCCGGTATTGCCTTGAAGCCTAATAAAGGGAAAACAGTATCCAAAACAGTCCCTAAAAGCATTGCCATATCTGCAATCATAAATATCTTACCAAAGAACCTGATACGCTTCACTTTGGAAAAACACATATATAAACTGATGCCGAACATCAACAACGCCAAAATCAGACTATATGCCGTATAAATAGTATTAAACAACCCTGCCTTAAAGGAGTAAGTCATGCCCGTAACATCTAACTGGAAAATGGTCTGATTGCGCTCTACCGTCATGAAATACACAATGACACCGAGTGCTGCAAATCCATTAAACAGATTCGCCCAGCACTTCTTAATACCGGATAAATAGGAAATCAGCATCTGGCCGGTAATCAGGTACAGAATCGTACCAATCATACCAAATACACGACAATAATATGCCCACTCCACATCTGTCTGAATAATTAACGCGCCAAATCCCAGACTCCATACCGCACTGCTGAAGCAGAATGCTGCAAGAAGCTTATTCTCCGTATCTTTACGTCCTTCGGACCACAAAGTAATCACCATAAAAGAAAACGAAAGCACACAAAATATAAACAATATAATCGGACAGATATATTTAACCATTTCCATAGGCAGTTCCTCTTCTGTATAAATCTAGTGAGTATCACTATTATTATACAATAAGTCGTGAAATTTGTAAATTGTATATACACTTTTAATTAAATTCTTTTAGCACTTTTTTATGACTTTTGTACCAATCTCCAGCATCCTGATTGCCAGTTCCCTATTGTCAATCAGCATATTATACACCAAATCTTCCGACAGTACTCCACACTTTAGACTTTTAGGTAATTTCCCGGTATCATAATCCTCCATATCCTGAAACCAATCTTTGCTTCCGTAATATTCTGACAGTTCTCCAATGCGTTCCAGGCATTGTTCGTATCTGTCAAACACCTCAGAAAACTCCTTGATAATTGCTATTGCTTCATCCAGGTGACCTTCCATTTTTGTTATCTGTTCAATCTGTTCCATGGTTCAAAACCTCCTAACGAATGTGCAACACCCTCCGGGATTCTCCGGAGGGCATTTATCATTTCACTTATTTAAACTGCATACACGCCATCACATTTTGCAATGGTATCGATGGAACCGTCTTCATTGTATTTAAACTCTGCCACGCAGACACTGCGGTGGAACAGACTTCCTCCGGGAAGCTCTCCTGTATGATAGAACAGATAAGAATGTCCCTTGAAATCTGCAATACCGGGATGATTGGTAAAGGTACCGCCCTCCTCGGTCATCAGCACGCCTCCATATACCCAGGGGCCTGTGGGTGATGTAGAGGTAGAATAAGCCAAATGCTCATCCTTCTTCTCCAAGCCAAAAGCCGCATAAACCATGTAGTAAAGACCATTTCTCTTATAGAACCAGGGACCCTCTGCATAGGTAGTTCCTGTCATATGGCTACCCTTTCCGAAAGACTCCACAGTCATGGGAATCTTAACCACGCCTACTTCCTCATTGTAGGAAATCATGTCCTCATTCAAAAGAACATAACGAAGCTCGGGATTTCCAAAATAGAGATATGCCTGACCGTCATCGTCAATGAAAACAGTAGGGTCGATATCATTCCAGTCACCCTCGTCCACAAGGGGGTAACCCAAATCCTTGAAGGGACCTGTAGGGCTGTCAGAAACACCTACTGCAATCGCCATACCGCCATCCTTTTTATGTACGGGACAATACAGATAGAACTTGCCGTTTCGCTCTACTGCCTGAGGCGCCCACGCTCTGTCATCCGCCCAGCTGATATCATCCAGGGAAAATACCTGGCCGTGGTCGGTCCAATTCACCATATCCTTGGTGGAATAACAATGCCAATTGAACATGGTATAAAAATTGTTGATAAGCTCATCCTCGTCATGCGTAGTATAAAGATACAGAGTATCTCCATAAACCATAGGCGCCGGATCAGCCGTATAAATTGATGTGATTATTGGATTTTTACAAAATCCCTGCTTTACATTTTCCATAATGACCTCCATAAGTGTATGTATATATTATCAGTATATCAAAAATGCGTCTCAAATCAAGTTCTTATTGCCAAAATCGCCATATAATGTTAAGGTTTATCTGTTAGATAATACCAAGAGAAGAGAGGCCGGAATATGTTTAAGATTATGACTTCCGACGAAGCAATTAACATCATCAAGGACGGTGATGTCATCTGTTTAAATTCCTTTTTGGGAATTGAAAATCCCGTGGAACTACACGAAGCACTTTACCGAAAATATAAAGCTACCGGTTCCCCCAGGCACTTGACCATGGTTTCCAGTGCAGGCTTCGGAATCTGGGATGAAAATAGAAATGCCGAAATGTACATAAAAGAAGGAGCCGTGGACAAAATTATCTGCGGTCATTTCGGGGCTATGTTTAGTACCAAAAGGCTGGTTTTGGAAAACCGCTTTGAAGCCTATAATCTTCCCCTGGGTTGTATTTCCCATGCCATCCGTGCCCAGGCTGGCGGCATCCCCGGAGCATTGTCCAAGGTTGGTTTGGACATCTTTGTAGACCCGCTGATTGACGGACCGGGTATCAATGATATTTCCAAGGATGACTCCTATGTAAAGCGTGTGGAAGTAGACGGGGAAGAATTCCTGTACTACATGCTTCCCAAAATAGATGTAGCACTGATTAAGGGTACTGCTGCCGACCGCAAGGGCAACATCACCTTTGATGATATGTATATGTCAGGAGATGCCTTATCCATCTGTCAGGCTGCTAAGGCTAACGGAGGTAAGGTAATTGTACAGGTTGACCGGATTGTGAGCACGCCCTCAAGACCCCGAAACACCATTATTCCGGGCTGTCTTGTAGATGCCATCGTCATGGTAGAGCCCGAGGTTCGTCATGCTGCATTTGAATCCCTGACAGGTAGCTTCGAAATTCCTTATTCCCAATGGCAGGATTGGAGCGAAATGCTGGAAACCAGAACCTCCACCAAAAATGTTGTGAATATACCCGGAAACATTATCGGCAAACGTGCTGCTTTGGAGCTAAGTGAAGACGATATCGTCAATATCGGCGTAGGCATTCCCGAAACCGTTACCAAATACGCAAGAGAAAGCGGCATTCTGGATAAAGTAACCCTAACCGTTGAGTCCGGCGGTGTGGGCGGCTTCCCTGCTTCCGGCAAGGTATTCGGTGCGGTAATCGGTGCAGATTCCATGTATGATATGGCAAATCAGTTTGACTTATACAACAATGGCGGTCTTGATATCTGTTTCATGGGAGGTATTGAAGTCGATAAATACGGAAACGTAAACGCTCATCGCGGTCCCGGTGCCTTTGCAGGTATCGGCGGCTTTGCCAACATTACTGCCAAAACCAAAACCGTAGTCTTCTGCCTGACCTTTAACACAAGCGGTCTTAACGTAGATGAGAACGACGGTAAGATTACTATCATAGATAACGGTAGCATTCCAAAGTTTGTGGATAAAGTTGCAAGCATCAGCTTTTCAGCCAAGCGCGCCCGTGCCAACAAGCAAAAGGTTTTATATGTCACTGAGCGTTGCGTATTTGAACTTGGCGAAAACGGACTTAAACTTATTGAAGTATATCCCGGCGTGGATATGGAGAATGATATCATAAATCTCCTGCCCTTCCCGGTAGAAATTGATCCGATACTTAAATACTAATACACAGCTGGAAATACGGGCTGCCGCAGTAATTGTGGCAGCCTGTTTGCGTGGGAGGTACTAATATTTTAATAGTTCCCCTGCTCTATCAATGCCTTCACTTCCGCCATTGTAGGGGGATTTAGCGGCAGGGGAAATCTTGAAATCGCAATTGCCGAGCAGGCACTGGCAAACCGCACCAGCTCATCGTCAGTCATACCCTGCAGCAATCCGTAAACACAGCCTGCTTTGAAGGTGTCACCTGCACCGAGAGTACTCTTTACCTCCACGGGAAACGGCTTCATCCGCTTCATAGGCTGACCTTTTCTGCCATATAACATATCCTTTTCACCGGAGGTAATAATCACAAGCCCCTCCGTATTTTCCGTCATCAGATTGTAGATATCCTCCATACTCTTACCCTTCTCCAGATATGCGTGAGTACACTCTTTGGATACTACATTGACAGCACAGTTTTTGTGCAAATAAGTGTCATGATTACAGTCAATGGTCACATAAGGTTTCTTATGCTTTACACAAAGCTCTGCCGCCGTCTGTGTCGCTTCAAAAAAGTAAGGGTCAATTGCAGCAACCTTACATTCTGCAATATCCTCTTCCTTGGGCATATTCCAGCGAATCTCGCCACTCTCATAGAGCGTCTGAAATACTCCCATAGGTGAACGCACCAGACCGGCTATCACCACATAGTCCATCAGCCCTTCGTATTCCGGGTCAAAATAAAGAGAGGATAAATCCACGGTCTTGTCCTTATAAAACTCCTTAAGTAGCGGTGCTACTTCCGTTCCGATGTGTGTACCATCCATCTTCACATTTGCCCCTAAGGAAGAAAGTACCGTAGCTGCCGTACCGGTCTCTCCTCCCGGCAAAAAGTACTTCGCCTTAATCTCAGCATACTCATCGGGCTGCAAAAAGTCGCCCTTCAGCAAAAAAGAGTGTGTTCCTAAAATCTGTCCATGCAAATACACTTCGCTTCTCATAAGTACCTCCCAATAAAATCTTTTACAAATGCTTCTATCTGCTCCATCACTTCCACATGCCGCGAGGGCTCCCTGTCACAAAGGTGAACAAGTGCCGTCACCGGTGCCGTATACAGAAACGCAAGCATAACCGGATCATCCTGCTTGGCAATTCCCGCATCCATCATTCTTTGAAATACTGCCGCAAATATATTTTTTGTACCTTCCATAAAGTGTTTGGTTGCCAGCCTGCGTATCCGCTCGTCATGAAACTGTTCCGTAATAAGTAGTTTTCTTGTCAGAATAATCCGCTCATCATAAACCGTAAAACGAATCATACCCATAGTCATAGATAGCAGTTCTTCCTTAGATTCCGGTGTCTTTGGCATGTTATCCACAGAACCGAAACGTTCCGCATAATATGCTTCCAGCATATCAATCAATGCATTCCATATGGCTTCCTTGCTCTCATAATGCTTGTATAACGCGGACTTGCTTAATCCAAGACGTGCTGCAAGTTCACGCAGATTGGTACCTCTATAACCGTTTTCCGCAAACAGTACCAATGCTTCCTCTAAAATTCTGCCCTTCTTGGTATTTTCCATTCCATCCTCCCCAAACAGGTTCATCTGCAAATCAACGCTTAGTCTAAAATGTCATATAATAATTATAGGTGACCACTTGGTCACCTGTCAAGAAATATTGACATAAATAAACTAAAGTGGACAAACACCTTTATAACTGCAAAGAAGCCGGTCGAAACCGGCTTTCCTGCTAACATTTCACTATACATAGTATCCCAACACATCACGTACTGAACCCGGTACTAGTTGCAATGCAACTGCCGAGTTAATGGTTTTTATTTCACCACCTATATTTAAGAATACAATATGACTGCAATAAATCATGTCTTCCAAGCGGAACATATTCATCGGGTCATAACCGCAAATAAAACCATTACATGCCACATATTCTGCCCGCGCCATATGTTGATTAAGCTTATCTTTCTTATGTTGCACAAATGCAGCATGATTTTTAGAAACAAATTCATAAGTCTCCAATTCTGCTGTAATTTCCACAGTCTTTATGGGATTTTGCTCGTATATCGTCAATTCACTCTTCCAATCATTATTGCAGGGAATTCCCAACCTTTCCAGACACAAAAAGTAAACTGCTCCCACATAATAGGACACCCTTCTCACATCAAACAATAAATTGCTTTCTTCTCTCAACTTCTCCAGATAATCCTTTACAGTCGCTTCATAGCGCTCAGGATTGATACACGCTAATGCTTTCAGACCTATGTATTCCGCCATTCCCTCCAAGGCTTCCACCTTCCATTCATGACAGACCATAGCAGGATATTTTTTATGACGTTCCTCCCTGATTTTAGCAAACTGTCGAAGCAGCATGATATCCTGCTTCTCATAAGCATCCGCCAGATACCTGTTCTCATTGTATTTTTCTGTAAAATGCGCTTCATCATCCGGATACATTAACAAATCCAAATCAGAGGGATACCCTGATGTCTTGTTTTCATACTGGTGACAATGAAACATCTCATGCACCACGTAATAGGCAATACGCTGCACATCACAAGCAGATTCTAAACTCATATCCCAAATTGCGATATATTCTCCCTCATATTCCTTGGCCGTATTCCCTATAAAATCCTCTCTGTAGGGAAGCACTTGCCCATCCAGAATAATTTCTTCACGATTATATAAAGCAAACCGATATTTATGAAACCCTTCATACAATGCATTGAAATTCACGGAATCCAAAATAGCATCTATTTCCTGATATATCTGTAATAAATCCATTCTACTCCCTCCTATCCCAAGTGATAATATGCATTAAGAATGTCCATCACCGAGTCTTCTCCTCCGCGTAAAATCACTCTTACATAAGAACCGTTCCGTTCAAAAGAAACCTTTACGTTATCCTCAGTTCTCCTGCCTACCGTTTCACAAAAGAAAGTACATATTTCTTCCGACTCTTCCATATCGACACACACATCAATAATGGTACAGATTTCATTTATAGGTTTCCTATTCTGCGCTAGAAAATCAAAAACTATCGCTTTGTTTTTAGCCTGTATGCTTGGTCTCACGTAAGGATTTTCAAGGAATTTCCCAAAATCCTCTTCCGTAAATTTCCAAATCCCTTCAATCCGCTCACCTTCCAGAATACCCATTTTTATATAATTTCTGAGGGTTCTCGTCGTCAATCCGGTCATCAATGCAAGTTCATTCAGTGTATAATATTTTTCCATGATCTCCATGTCCTCTCATTCATACTTTCGGTTAAGCTTAACTTACCTTAAGTATATCCCAAGGAAAATTCCGATGCAATTTGAAATCGAGGGACTTTTTCATAGTCTTTAATCCGTGTTTCCTAAAATCTCTTCTACTGTCCTTATTCACAACCATCAAGCATTCTGATAAATTCTTCAAATTCTTGAATATTTGTAAATGGAGCATCCAAAAACCATGGTGCAATCTGCGTTTTGCTGTTACACCACTCAGTCATCATCTCATTGTATTGTTCGTAATATGTTATGTCCGGTTTCACCAAATACAGCCTCTTACATTTTTCACCTTTCTTTGTTTCTTCATCTTATATAGCTCTTCTGTAGCCAAACGTGCTTTGGTCACGGACACATCTCCTTTTGGGAAACAGAAATAGGAGAATTCATTGTCTCCAATTCCAATCACATCACCAATCTCATACCAGTAGTAATCGGAATATAAGGTATGTGAAAATACAGGAGACTGGCTGTAATCCAGTTTACTGTCCGCTCCGGTCAAGCGAAAACCATTCAAATCCTGTGTCAGATGTCCCGCACCAATCATACACACACCATCCAAATTCACCTGCACTGCAATATCTACATCCGTATCCAATAAATAAGTACCCTCTTCCAATTCTTGGCGAACGCATTCTCTCTGCCAACGGTACCAGTCCGGAATATGCGCATACTCCGTCTCTGTCTCATTAGCAGACATCTGCCCATATTCATCCATGGTCCACTGCTTCTTACAGGCTTGACAGGTTAAGTGGATTCCCTTACCCTCCATCTTATTTTCACTGCCACAACAGGGACATTTGTAGAGGATTCTGTGAAGTCCGTCAGCGCGGAAAGGTACATCAATGGAAACCTTATTATCTCTCTGCCATGCAAAATTATCAAAGGAAAACGACTCTTCCAATAACGCGTCCAGCTCTTCCACGGATTTCTCTTTTACTTCCTCTGCCGTGGCAATACATTTTACATGTGCACTGACCTTTACGTCACGAATCTGAAGCATGTTATATAAAGGGTCTCTGTGAAAAGCTCCCTGGGTAATCACTGTCACAACCGGCACACCAAGGCGCTTCATTAAAACACCCATTTTCCGGGGTAAGGCCGTGGCACAACCATCAAAGGAATAGCCTGCTTCCGGATACATCAAGACGCTGGATTTGTTTTTCTTAATCATGTACTCCATATCCTTAATCAGAGATAAATCCGTAACATATTTGCGGGTAGGTGTACATCCAAGCAGACGCATCAGCTTCCCTAAAATACCGGTCATACCATCCACAGAAGATACGATACCCATTCTTCTCGGATAAAAGATGCCGTATGCAAGCTTCATATCCGTAAAGCTGGAATGATTCATCAAAATCAGACAGGGCTGCTTTCCCACAAGCTCCATACGCTCGGTTGTATAGGAAAACTTTATCCTCCGCAAGGTAGGCGCACAGATAATACGTACAACTGTAGCCAGCCACATCTGGGGCTTTAATGGTTTCTTGTGCTTTAACTTAGGCAGCTTCAGTACCTCGTCATAGGACATCTCTTTCGTGTTAATCTTCATTATGTAACCCTCACTCATACAGAAATATCGTCATACTGTAATCACTTATCATTATATCACAAAAATACGTTTTTTGATAATAAAAAATCTCCTTCCCAACCGTTACGGTTAGCGAAAGAGATTTTGATTCTGCGACGGACCTTTACCTAAATTTAAACAGAAAAGTCAATAACGCAGGCATATGGCAGAACGGCCCCTCCAAGCGATACAACAGTTCACCCTTTTCTTCTTTTACAATCACCGGCAGCTTCTCCAAAGCCTGTCTTGTCTCCTCCGACTGCACTTTTGCCCTTTCGGCAATCTCTGCTACTGACACATAAAGGTCAAAATCTGCAATGGTTAATTCATGAAGAGCGTACATAGTTTTCAGGACTTGGAGGTCTGAGAAACGCTCCATATTAAGTGACAGCTCATAAAGCTGGGAAATGCTCGGTGTCTGGAATTCCTTACCTAACGAAAAGAAAACACTGTCCGCCATTCTTCCGGTACTGCCCTCCGGCTCGGAGCAAATAGACAGTCCCCAAGAAGAAACATTATCTGTAGAATAATCCTTTTCCTGCCATGGCGTAAATTTCTTATACCCATCAGTAACTGCAATCTCATGTAATAAGGCCGCAATACGATACGCATTCTCAAAGGCTTCTTTTTCCGGAAGAGAAACAAAATAATCCTTCAGATTTAAGCAAATGTCTCCAAGACCTTTTGTCTCCTTATAACCAAGAAGCTCGTCCACCGAAACCTCGAAAAGCTTAGCAAGCTCCGGTAACAGCTGGATATCCGGACAACACTGACCATTTTCCCACTTTGAGACAGCCTGATTGGTAACACCAAGGTACTTTGCAAGTTCGTCCTGTGTAAGTCCTTTCTGCTTTCTTAAAAATGTAATTTGTTCTTTCATATTTATTATGTTCATAATCATTCTCCTTGTGTATGTTTCGTAGCTACACCTATAGTATACAGACACGTGCGGCTCAAAAACAATAACTCATTGGTTTGAATATTTTGGCGCTTATCCAACTTGAAGTTGGATATAAAACTTGCTTTTACTCAAACCATTTCACTTTTAACACAAAGTTCTTTGCATCGCGATATCCCGCTCTACCATAATATCTTTCATGCATTTCATCCTTCACAGCCTGCAGTTCCACACAGGATGCACCGGCTTCCTTTACCCTTGCTTCCAGCTCAGCCAAAAGGGCACTCCCATAACCCATGCCTTGATGTTTATGTGCTATCAATATTTCTTCCAATGTGTAACCAATAATGTCATCGTACTGCTTGTAATACCCCATAACAAAACCGCATACTTCACCTGCATCGTCTTTCATTAACAGCGAATAAGAGTCATCTATGCTTAATACTTGTTGAATACGTCTTCTTGCTGTTTCTTCTGTCCAGCAACCCTCTTCATAGTTGTTGTAATAATCTATGTATATCGGAATGACAGTGTCAATATCCTTTATGTCCATTACTTCAATTTGCATGTTTTCTCCATTCATCCTTTAATAGGCGATATTCCAATCGCGTTTTCATTTTTCCATCATGCCATTCATAATCCACATGTTCCGCTTCTTTAATCAAACCGCATTTCTGCATTACTCTTTCAGAGCCAACATTTTCAGCCAGACACCCTGTGGTAACTCTATATACATCATTATCCAAAAAGGCGAATTCTAAAATCCTCCTTAAAGCTTCAGTTGTATAGCCCATTCCCCAAAACTCCGGATAAACAAAATATCCTGCAAATAATACATTGTCTTGACATCTTCCTTTCTTACAGAAATGCAAGACTTCTGTTACATTATAGCACAAAGCCACATTCGCTAACAAGTAAAGGGGTACATACTAAAAAAATTGCCTCAGAACCTTTACAGATTCTGAGGCATACTCTTCTTATATTTAACCTATACCAAGTTAATCTTACAATGTTGCGCCGAAATCGGATACGATAACCTGACCTGTGATAGCACGTGATTCATCACTTGCAAGGAACAGTAAAATATTAGCAACATCTTCCGGCATACAAATCGGCACTGACAGATTCATGTGCTTTCTCATCTGACCAAACATATCCTGATTCAAGGTAGCAGGATCTGTTTTTGCCATGGGAGTTGCAATGGAGCTGGGATTGATGGAATTACAACGAATTCCTGTACCCGCAAAACGCATTGCCGTATGCTTGGTTAAACCGATAACTGCCGCTTTACTTGTAACATATGCAGCACCGCCGGTACCGAACTGACCTGCAACAGAATCCAAATTGATAATGGAACCTGCGTTGTTCTTCATCATTTCCTTCACTGCTGCTCTGGTGCAGTAGAGTGTTCCCTTTGTATTGATACCAAGTACCCACTCAAGGTCCTCATCTTCATAGCAGTCGATAGGCTTTAAACCTGCCTCCAGCACACCTGCATTGTTTACCAATACATCTACTTTACCATACTTCTCAACGGTTTTTGCAATCAGATTCTCTGCATCCTCTACCTTGGATACATCGGTCTGTACAACAAGCACTTCACCACCGTTTGCTCTGATTTCCTCTGCAACTTCCTCCAATTGAGGGAGACGGCGTGCACTGATAACAACCTTTGCACCTTCCTTAGCAAACAATTTTGCTGCAGTCGCACCAACACCGGAGTTACTTCCGGTAATGATAGCAACTTTTCCATCTAAACGTCCCATCAAAATTTCCTCCTAAAGATTGATATAAATTTAACACTCGTTAGGTATATTGTATGACTAATTAATTTGTACGTCAATCAGAAAAAGTCTCATCTTACCATATGATTCTTTCCGGCGAACACCAGCCGGACACATAATCCAGAATATCTGCGACATAATCATAAGCGATACCATCTTCTAACCCGTTGTGATATTCAAGCAATGGGCGATACACACTTTCTTTATCTACCCCCATTTCATGCAGTTTCATCAATAATTCATATCCCAGGTTTAAATCCGTATTATATGTATCTTCAGTCACGGATGAAGATATTAATCTGATTTGTTCCATAATCTCTTCCATACTTATCTTCTCTCTATAATTCTTTCAAATTCTCAATTCTTTCCGGATTCTCAGATGCCGCCCATTCCTTTAATTTGTCACAAGGAAACTCCTTACAATGTAAATTACGATAATTACAGCCTCCCAATAGGGAAAAACATATAGTTCTTTCCGGTCTGCGGGCAGGTAAAATCATGTACCGCACCAACCAGCGGAATGTTATTCTCTTCCAGATACTTTATCACCTGAGGGAATGTATTCTCTCCTTCACATTCTACATAAAGATACTCATACCCCGGAATCACCCACTTTGTCCATCCTTCCGGAGCCTCTGCGTCATCTGCACACTCTACTCCTGCCAAATAAAGTCCCTTGGTAAATCCGTCCTCCCACGGTAAAAAGGAGCGGGACATATCTGACATAGCGCCCCAAATACCTAAAACATTGCCTTCCTCGTCCTTTTTAGCCAATTCTGCTACCTCATTAAAATGACTGTTGGCATCTTCCCACAGCTTTTGAATAAAGCCTTCTCCATCAGTTGTGGAGCCCTCTTTACCGATAACTGTAAATGACTCTTTGATGCACTTATTGTATTCCACTTTTCTTATTGGGTGTCTAATAACTGTTTTCCACTTTTCCGGAGCAACTTTTCTTGCATCAGACATATAAATCTCATGATGCAATCGGTCATTGTTCATGTCATTAACATATCCATTTTGCTCTAAATAAGCATCCATCAATGCAACAGTTGCCGGCTCATCGTCAAAAGAACCGGAATGCATAATCTGAACGCATAACCCTTCTTCGATGGTAAGATATTCAGCCGAGGAACAATCAAGTTTTTTCTTTTGGGTTGCCGTTTTTACCGCCCATTCAAAATCCTTTTTCGTAACAAAATCAGGCAATCGAATAACTGAAATCCAATGAAATGCAGATTTGTTCGCATAATCTACACCCTCTACACCATCTTGCCACCAAAAACCTTCAAGCGGTGGAACAACATATTCAAAGAAGCCCTCAATTTTGTAATCAGTCTTATAACTCATTTTTAGTGTATATGCAATTGCATATAAAACGCTGATCGCTTGCTGATACGCTCCACCTTCTTCATTAGGATTGCCTTCTCCTCTAATTGCAATATAATTCGCCGAAGGAACATTTACTATCTCCGGTTTGTTCTTCGGCATATAAAATTCTTTGTACTCTTTCTTAAAATCAAACGCCATTAAATTCCTCCGTAATAATCAAAGACTTCAATCACTCCCCTAACCTTTTCAGTTAGAGGCGGTGATTCTGTCATTTTTACAACCCAGCCTATTCCATTACAACCATCCCATGCCCTACCAGCTTAGGAACTTCGACAAAAACATACCCGTCTTTATATTCAAAATGAAGCTCCTCCATTGTGGGTGCCAGATACACTCTCTGCGGGACCTTCTCGCATCGAATCTGCATCTGAATGTCTATCAGCGGAAGACGCGTATCCACCACTGTCATTCTTCGGCTTTTCTTTTCTGCGATATAATGAAGTATGTGAACAATTGTCTTGTCCTGCTGTGTCCTATATGTGACCTCTGCGCTGGACGGCAAATTCGTGCGCATAAGCGGCGCATCCAGTAACAGATTAATACATTTTTCAATAATATCACGATTTAATCTGGCTCCCAGTTCGATGTATTCCGAGAACACCTGATTTGCAATATAAATCACATTTCCGTTCCTCACAATAGACGCATTTCCGGTAAGACACTCAAAGGGGAAATGCCTGTGTGAGCAGAAACGGTCGTAACTGCGATTGAAATAGGGTCTGCCCTCCTGTGCCAGTATTTGGGTACCTGCTATGGCTTTTACACTGACACTCTCCTGATACATTGCATACTCCAATGCAGGCAAATCTCCTCTAAAGGAATCCTCCAAAACAATATAGGAAGGGATATAAGGATTCGTTTCTATGTACTCCACACCAAGTTCCTTTATTATAAATTCCTGTGAATCCGCATCAAAACCGGAGCGACAGCTTGCAATAAGCTTTCCTCCCTGCTTAAGATAAGCCGATATTTTCTCAGCAATCTTGGAATCAATCCGGGCATTGTCCGGCAAAATGAGCAATTTATACTTCTGTAAATCATCCTCACAGTCTATGAAATCAAACTGATGATGCAATTCCAGCATCATGCGCAGCGCACCTTCATTAGGCGTAAAATCCTTATCTGTCGGTCCGTTCACCATGAAAATTCCGATATCGGCCTGTTTCTTTGAAGCCCTGCACCAAGGCTCCCTCTCTTCGATTTGCGCATACACCTGACCGATTCTTTCATAGACATCCTTATCCAATACCCCTCTCGGATGCATCTGGTCACCAATACAGATTTTACTTCCGTTCATAATCATTCGGAAACACTCATATTCCAGAGCCTCCAAATTGCGCAAGCTTCCAAAATCTCCCCATACATTGTGGAATTTACCATTCATTCCGATAATCTGTGCATTCTTTCGGTTATGGTAATTCACGTATAGAGGAAAATGATTATAGCCCCATGTCTCCGAAGGCAAGGATTCTATCTCTATATGAGTCAGATACTTCGCCCGCTCGTTCATACCGCTTTCCCGGTCATACCCGTTATCCGGTGCCAAATCACCGTTAAAGAAAACCAATGCCTCCGGACAATTATCCTTCACAAAGGTATACAATTTTTTCATAAATCGGGTCACTACTATCAGGTCGTGTTTACTCACGTCTTCAGGGTTCTGCGGAGAAAGTCCCAGTGACTTCATACTCTTTTGGCAGTCCGCACAAACGCAACCGTGCTGGGATATAATATCAAACCAAAAGCCGTCCACCGGATACAGGGAAATAATCTCACTCACCTGCTCAAAAATAAACTCCAAATAACTGTCCTTATTTAAGCACAGATCTCTCCAACGGTTTACCTCCGCGCAAAAAGGATCTTTGCCACCCAGAACACCGTCAGCGTTAACCTCTAACCAGTTCAGATTTTCTGCGGCCACTTCCTCCCAGCCTATGGGAAAATAGATGGGAGCTTTTATACCTTCCGCATGCAATGCTGTTATCATCTCTCCCAAAAGATCTCTTTTAAGCCCCGGATGCACTCTGCCGACCTTCGTAGGATAATAACACATTCCATGATGACATTTCGCAAAAATATTGATTGACTCAACGCCGGCTTTTTTTAATGTGGCGGTAAACTCCACCGGGTCAAAATCTGCCCCTACCTTAGGGATGACCGGAGATGTATGAAAATCCAAATGTATTTGTCTGTAGGACAATTCTTCCATGGCAAGTTCTCCTTTGCTATCATGCTTTACTTGTACTATTTATACATAGGTCCGTATGCCGCACACGCGCGATAATCTGCAGCTTCTTTGTCCATTCCGAAGGCATCCCAAACCTTTGGTCTGAAAATGTCCTCTGTAGGCACGTTATGCATACAAACCGGAATTCTAAGAATCGAACAAAGTGTGATTAAATCTGCACCGATATGTCCGTAAGAAATCGCGCCATGGTTTGCGCCCCAATTATTCATAACGTCATATGCTGTCTTAAAGGGTGAACCTTCTTTGCCGTCACACCTGGGTGCGAACCAGGTACAAGGCCATGTATAGTCCGTTCTCTTCCACAGGGTATCAGATACCTCTGTGGGGAGCTCTACTGTCCATCCCTCTGCAATCTGCAGAACCGGTCCCAAACCCTTAATCAGGTTCAGGCGAATCATTGTCGCAGGCATCTGCGCTTTTGTTTCAAATCTGGAAGAATAACCGCCACCGCGGAAGTATCCCTTGTCCGCCGGATTCCATGTGGTATTTGCCATAATAGCATCCTGGTCTTCCTGCGTCACTTCATACCAGGGCTTCATAACCGCACATCCCTCAGCATCCTTGGCTGCTCCGTTGGCATCCAGACAACATGCACCGGAATTAATCAGATGAATCACTCCATCCGCCTCTTTGGCCTTTCCTTCTATTTCATAACCGGTTACCCGCTTAATGGAGTCCCCGCTCCAGTATGTCCTCACATCGGCAAACATCTGCGCTCTGTTCGTCAGAAGTTTCATAAACAACATGCTGATGCCATTGAGAACATCATTTTCCGTAGCAAGAATATAAGGCTCCCTTGCACCATTCCAATCGAAGGAAGAATTGAGTATTGCCTCTGCAAAATCTCCGTTGGGATAGAAATCCGTCCACTGACGCTGTCCCTGAAAGCCGGCAGCAATTGCATTGTGTCCCAACATCTCTTCTTCGAAACCATCCGGCAACGTGGGATTACCGTTCATCAAATCCTTGATAATGACAGCCATCTTTACCGCAAATTCAAACTGTTCTTCTTTCACTGCATCGTCATCCCTGATAAAATCAGGATTCTTATCAAAACCGATAATGCATTTCTCTTTCGCCCACTTCAGTGCCTTCTGATATTCCTCTTCGTTATATATGCCCTTGGACATACGACGAATAATCTCCACTTCATCTACGGATTCCACTCTTAATCCCAAATAAGATTCCAGGAAATCAGAATCAATAATAGAGCCGCCGATACCCATGCAGATGGAACCGATTTGCAGATAAGATTTTCCCCGCATGGTGGCAGCTGCAACTGCAGCACGTGCAAATCTTAATAATTTTTCACGGATATCCTCATCAATCGTGCCGTCATCCGCATCCACTACATTGCGTCCATAGATACCAAACGCCGGCAATCCCTTTTGCGCATGGGTTGCAAGCACACTCGCCAAATACACAGCTCCCGGTCTTTCCGTTGCGTTCAGTCCCCAGACACCTTTTATGGTAGAAGGGTCCATATCCATTGTTTCAGAGCCGTAACACCAACACGGCGTTACCGTTAAGGTAATTGCAACATTTTCCCGGCGAAACTTTTCTTCGCAGGCTGCCGCTTCCGCAACGCGCCCGATTGTAGTATCGGCAATCACAACCTTTACCGGCTCACCGTTGGAATACTTTATGTTTTCTTCAAATAATTCTTTGGCTGCCCTCGCCATGTCCATTGTCTGCTTTTCCAGAGACTCTCTGACCTTCAAAGGTCCTCTTCTTCCGTCAATCGTCGGACGAATGCCTATCACCGGGTAACCGCCAATCAATCTGTTTTCACTCATGATTTTCCCTCCGTTTTGTGAATATTTGTTGTGTTTTTTCATCTTAAATATCGCCTGTGTAGCAGTAAACAAAAGAGGAAAATTAACCATAATACTTTATTGCTTTATGCCAATGCGCTAATTCCCACTCAAGCGGATAACTATCTATTATTGCCTTAGCTAAATCTCCTTGGTACTCATAATACTGGTCAACTTCATCTATTTGACTCCACGCACTACCGAAAGATTGCCAATAATGGGTAAAATCAATTTTACAATCTAATGAATTATTATTTTCTGCCGAGAATTTATCTTTTTTGCTTTTATCCTGTTTAGCAACATACCTGAGAATGTAACTATCTAATGGAACATGAAAAGATTTTTTCGTATTTACAAATTGAAGAGCTTATATTTTTATCATCTATTAATCCTAGTCTGTTCAATAGCCAAAGATATTTTAAAGTCATATTAAGCCATTTCTGTGCCTGTCCATATGTAAGTTTTGCAGGTTTATCTGTTCGTTTTTTCCCCTCACGAATTACGAGCTTGTCACTGTCATAAATTTCAATTAGTCTCTTGCATACTTCTCTATGCCATTTTACAAAATCGCCATTTATGCTACGAAGATTATTGCGGATAACATCTGTACCTTTATCGCGCCACCTCTTTCTGTCGGTATCAATTCTATTTTTTTCTGTTTGGCTATCATTTTGAGGAATATCTTTGAAAGTCATTGTTCTATTCATATCCAAATATGCTTTGTTTGAAGCCCATGAAAAACAATCTTCATCATTACTATAAAATCCTGTCCAAAAACAAATATCTTTCTTGAATACTGTAAGTTTGCTCATATTATCACCTCGTATATTTATTCTTTTTCTCATATTGTTCAAATCATCAGGAAAAATACTCTTTATTATTATGATATACTTCCTCTGCCTTTTCCAATATTTTTTTCGGGTCACTCCAAAGTTCTTCACTTACTTTCATCTCAAAAGCCATACTTTTTTCAGTTTGGTTTAAATCCGAAGAAAAACCTTGCATTATATTAAAATATTTCTTCCCGTCAGTCTTTTCTAATGAAAATGATGCAAATCCTTGACCTATGTGCGTTTTCTTTGCCATATCAGTTTCATAGTAATATTTAATACTTTTCTTTTTACAATCTATTAAAGGATTCAACGCTGTCCACTTCCCATGCATAGTTTTATCTTCTTTGTATGAATGACCACATATCAATACATCATCTAAACTTTGCTCATATGTTTCATATAAATATCTAACCTCTTTCATTTCAGATATATAGAACCCTACCCATGTTCCTTCTAAATATCTATCTCCCAAAAGCATCTTTCTAACAAATCTCATCTTTTCGAACATGCCTTTAAGAATGGATGTTAATAGCCGATAAAAGCCCAAGGAGGATAAAATAGCAATAACATTTGCAACCAATCCATTATTCTCGATAAAATCCGGACTAATTTTATTAATAAAAATCCACAAAAAATACATTATTGCAGTAGTCACTGCCACAATTATTGAGTTAAATTTAGCTACTGGTGTCATATTCCTTTTTCCTTTCTCGTCTACGCTACCGCATTCGCATTAATCTGCTCAATAACCTTCCTGATTCCCATCCATAGATTCAAATCAGTGAACACTTCTACTACGCTGCCCTTATCCGTAAATGGTGATTCCTGAAGCACTGACAAGTCTTTCATCATACCATTATGGACGATATACTCTACAATCTGATTTACAAAGTAAATCTGTCTGCTATCCATACTTGTTTCATTGAGAAATTCGGAGAACGCTTCTTTTGCAGCATTCATATCCAATCCCACAATTTCACGAACAAACTCGCCCAATGGTTTCGTACCATATTCTGCTTCATAATCATCCTTGGTTCCAATTTCATTCCAAAGAATGTTTTCCAATTCTGAAATATCACTAGCACTTAACGGCTTATTAGTCTTTAGTTTCGCAATTACGATATTGTCCTGATGCTGACGCACATAATATTCTGCTTTTGCTTTGTAATTCTTGAGCTCATCACTCTCCAACTCTGACTCTTTCCAATCTACTGACAAGATTTCGTCCGTGAAATCCGTATCATACCTCACACTTGTTTTAGGTAAATACTTCATCAGATTACGAAGATTTTCTCGTATATGCTCAAAATCATGAATATCAGCCTCCTCCACATAACTTGTGTGAAGAATCTTCTTAATCAATTCACTCTGCACTTGAATTTCCGGAATATTGGCTACACTGGCAATCCCGCTGACTTTCTTGTATAAATCACTTTTGGCTTTTCCATATTTCTTTCCTGCAAGATAAGCCAGTTCTATACCATACATAAGTGCATCAAAACGCACAGCACTTGCTTCATCTCCATCAGGCAAAATTAACGGAGCCAATTCGTCTCGTACAATCAAAGTATCCTCAAATGTTAACCCCTGATAATTGGTTGCTACCGCATATGTATCCACATACCTTAAGTGTTGTCGAACTGCAAAATTATCCCTGTTTAATTCCTGCACTTTTCCGGTCATCATCTCAACCAGTTTATTTCGATAGGCAATAAGTCTCTCTTCCTGATACTGTATATCCTGTAACTTATACACCATCTGGAATTCCAAATTAAAGATTGCCCCCTGCAAAGCCATCATATTTGCGGTAGGTTTCCCTTGGTTCATTCGGAAAAACTCAAAATTACCACAGAAGTCAAATATATAAAACTTTTGTTTATCTTCGCCATCTAACAAGCCCGAACACAGACGGGTACCACGACCAATCATCTGCCAGAATTTTGCCTTACTCATGACTTTCTTGAAAAATACCAGATTCAACACTTCCGGCACATCAATACCGGTATCCAGCATATCTACGGATATAGCTATCTGAGGCATCTTCTTAGGGTCAGAGAATTCATCTATAGCACTTTGTGCATAGGTCATATAGTTATCGATTACCTTTGCAAATGGCTGTCCATTCTTGTTCAGATGTGGATACTCCTTATTAAACACTTCCAGTATCTTCTCTGCATGGGCATGATTCTTAGCAAATATAATAGACTTACCAAGCATTTCCCCATACTTTATTTTCAAACCATCTGTCATCAAGGTATGTAATACCTGCTTAATGGTATCTTCATTGAAAATCCAGGTATTCAGCGCTGAAGAACTAATTCTTTCCGGCAATTCGCCATCTTCCGATTCAAAGGTCTCCTCATACATTTCCTTATCCTCTTCCGACAAATCATCATAAATAATACCCTGTTCGATGAATTTCAGTTTCGTCTCCACCGACATAAAATCCACCAGATATCCATCTTTTACTGCCTGTGCCAGCTCATAACCATACGTAGGCACACCATTCTCCAGTTCAAAAATACTATAGGTATTCTTATCAATTTCATCCTTGGGCGTAGCTGTCAACCCCACCAATGGTGCGTCAAAATAGTTAAATATGTCTCTGTATTTATTGTATATAGAGCGATGAGCTTCATCACAAATCACCAAATCAAAATGACCACAGGTAAATAACTTCTTCTCTTCTTGATCCTTTACGGAATCAATACAATTCATCATGGTTTGGTAAGTAGAGAAGATGCAGTGTGCACTATAATTGTCCTTTTCTTCCACTAAATTAGAGCATGACAAATCAGGCAAAAGATTCACGAAGCTTCTTTTTGCCTGTGTTACCAAAGAGTTTCTATCTGCCAGGAATAGAATGTTTTTTACCCATCCTGCATTTAAAAGCACCTTGCATAGTGCGATAACGGTTCTGGTCTTTCCGGAACCGGTTGCCATAACAAGCAATGCCTTTCTACGGTTCCTTTTATCAAAACTATCACAAACCGCTTTAATGGCACCTTCCTGATAGTAACGTCCTGCTATGTTCTTATCTAAGATAACATGACTCAGACTTGTCCGCATCGCCTGCAGATTAAACAGCTTTTCCAAGTCCCTTTTAGAATAAATAACAGCACATTTTCTCTCCGGATATTGATTATCTATAATTCTTGTTTCAAATCCATTGGTCAAGAACACCACCGGTCTGCGATGATATTTTTTCTCCAGCAAATCAGCATATAATTTCGCCTGCTGTCTTCCTTTAGCCACATCAACACAAGTACGCTTAGCCTCTATCACTGCCAGTGGTCTATGTGCATCATCATAAAGCACATAATCTGCAAAACCCACTTCCGACTTGTTTGGCATCCCGGGAATCTCCACTTCATTTATCCAATCCTTACCCTCTGTCCAGCCGGCGTCCTCCAGCATAGCATCAATATAGATTTTCCTGGTTTTGTACTCTGACAAATCCAAAGGCTTAGGCACATAAGTCTGATGCTGTTCTTCTCGTCTCGCCGTAAGTTCTTCCTTTAGAGCCTTGTTTTCTGCAATCAATGCCTTCAGATTCACATCATCATCGGAAGTTTTCTTTACTTCTTCTGTTCCTTGTGCTTTCTGCAAAAGTGTAACATCATATGTACGTTCTGTATAAGAGTCGGAGTAACAGTATGACACAAAATCCATGAAGATAAAAAGATTCTGCAAGCACAGCACAGCTTCATCCATAGTAACTTTCTTACCATTATGTGCTGCTCGATTGCCAATCTTTCGAATCAAATCTAAACGCTTCCAGAGTCCATCATCCACCAAATTGTGAAAATCATCCGTACTCATCAAGCTAATCAGATTATCCTGATAGGGCATTTCCAAGGACTTGTCCACTGAATACATCCACTTAATGGCAAACTCCATGGCACGACGACAATTGATTACACTGGACTCAATATCGATATTCAGCACCTTCTCTGCCGCGATTGCAACATCAGCAAAAGTATTAAATTTCGGTTCTTGCTTTAGATAATCAAAGTTGGTCATTGAATAATCTCCCTTATGAACTAAAACATTTTATTCATGTCAATTTGAAAGCCTATAGCTTTTAGTTCTTTCAATATTTCAATTTGCCAGTATTTATTATTTGTATATACAACCCCTTGCATATCTGATGGTATTTCAATCTCTGAATCTGCTATCATAACAACATTTTGCCTACCCAATTTCCCCATAAAGTACCCGGTTTCAAATACCACATTCTGCCTAGCTCGTTTGTTATATTCTAATTCTTTTTTGCCCTTTCCGCAA
Source organism: Lachnospiraceae bacterium (assembly GCA_015056975.1). Classification (GTDB taxonomy): domain Bacteria; phylum Bacillota; class Clostridia; order Lachnospirales; family Lachnospiraceae; genus Acetatifactor. Next base: position 77,346 of record SVFG01000002.1, read on the forward strand.
TCATCCGCAGTAAATAAGCAAATCGCAGCCTTGTAGGATTACAATACATGTGTTACAACTGAATAAATAATAAATGCGAGAACCTCTCTATGTTATACTTAAGTCACCACAACAAAAAATACAAAAAGGAGTTGTTCTCGCATGACAAGTATAACACAAGATATGAAGTACCGTCTATCCCTCATAAAGTACGCTGAAAAATTTGGTGTCACCAAAGCTGCTATTAAATACAAAACTAACAGGCAGTATATATACCGTTGGAAACGCCGTTATGACGGCTCTATTGAGTCCCTTCGCGACCTTTCACGCAGGCCTCACCATCATCCCAATCAACATACTCCGGAAGAGATTAAGCTGATTATGGATATGCGCAGACGTAATCCTGACGCCGGGCTTGTTGTCTTTTGGGCCAAACTTATGCAGCGCGGTTATTCTCGCTCCATCCCCGGTTTGTACCGTTTCCTTCGCAAACAAGGGATTATGGCAGTTCATCCTGCCAATCCAAAATATGTTGCCAAACCTTACGAACAAATGCAG
>SVFG01000069.1 GCA_015056975.1 Lachnospiraceae bacterium
GTAACGGACGTGCTATTAAGTCCAAATTGTGGTCTCCTAACCGTGTAGATAAGATTGACGCTCCCGTTAATGCTATCTTCTGGATTATGAAGGATCCTACCATTCCTCCCGTAGTTAAGCTTAAGGGTGCTGCACTTGCTTCCGTTATGGGTGCAACTTTGGCAACCAAGACCTCTACCGCAGAGCGTGTAGCTGCAGGTACCGATATGAACGCACTTCGTATCGTTCCTTATGCAAATCCTTTCAGAACCTATCCTCTGGTTAACGACTATGAGAAGTTCAAGAAGCTGGTAGAAGAGAAGAACGTAGACTGCTACATCGTTAACACCGGTGATTTCATGGGTGCAAAGGTTAAGCCTGCGGATACTCTTGGTATTCTTGAGACTATCGTTGAAGGTAAGGCTAAGTTCGAGCAGTGGGGACCTTTCTCTGATATCGAGATTATGAATGACTGGTCCGGCAAGACCGGAGACTTTACTCCTAACCTTGCTGACAAGGCATATACCGAGGCTCTTAAGAACGCTATGCAGAACCGTGTAGATGCAGTAGAAGGCTTCGCTACCAAGAAGGAAGGCTATGATAAGCTTCCCGATGAAGCATTGGCTGCTCTCAAGAAGATTGTTGATGAGGCTGCAAGCTTATAATTTTAAGACAATAATTTGATGAATGACGGCAGCAAAGAGAAATCTTTGTTGCCGTTTTTATCTGTTTTAAAATATTCTGTTCAAAGTGTTACCCATGTCAGTCATGGATATGGAGGATTTATATATAATCAGCTGTATTTATTTAGAATATTTAAATTATAGCATATAGAATTGCAGATTTTTGATTTGCCGGATGTCGAATTTTTACTCTCGAAATTTATCAGGCAGATAGATTTGCATTTACTCCAAATGACGGATGCTGAATTTGGATTTTGAAAGAACTTTTTAATTTTGAAATGACTTAAAATGATGGTTTTGGGCAGATAGGAAATGTAATTTCAATGAATCTATCTGCTAATTGTTACTAGTTTAACAATGTCAGGCATCCGACTTAGAAAATGTAGGCGTTTCTATATGCTCAAAAAATTTGGCGGTATTTTAAAAGCGGATTGAAAATGACATTTGGTTAATTTCGGATGCTATCAAAAATTACATGTTGCTTATTGTGATACATTTAAAAGATAAATTTGTTTTGAAATAAAGAGGAGAGTATGAATATGCGCCTTGAAGAAATCAGAAAAGCAGAAAGAGAATCCCATGAGGAGGTCTATTCTTCATGTAAATTATATGAGAGCGGAAGCTGGCTGCAAAAACCGATTAAAACGGTTTTGAACCTGTTGCCGGAATTTTCGGAATATAAAGCAATTCGGGTACTGGATTTGGGTGGAGGCGTTGGCAGAAACTGTATACCCTTTGCAAAAGAATATAAGGATAGGCAATGTCTTGTGGAATGCGTGGACATTCTGGATATGGCGATTGAGAAGCTTTATGAAAATGCAGGGGAGCATGACGTGGAGTCTGTTATTAAGGGGAGTGTCAGTCCCATTGAAGAATATAAAATCGCAGAAAATTCGTATGACCTTATCATGGCGATTTCAGCTTTGGAACATATTGATTCGGAAGAATCATTTATCAATAAATTACGGGAAATAGAAAAGGGCATTCGGAAGAACGGTATAGTATGCCTTGTGATTAACTCAGAGGTTGTGGAGTTACATAAGGAAACAAAGGAAGCACTACCGCCTCAATTTGAAGTGAATATGTCTACTGAGGCAATGAAGAAGCTGTTAGAAAAAGCTTTCACAGGATGGGACATTATAAAAACTACCGTTAGCAGGCAAAACTACGACATCCCACGTGAAAACTGCATTGCAGAACTGAGTACAAATGTGGTAACCTATGTGGCAAGAAAGATGCTATAGTAAAATATAATGATTATAAATGGGACAAAATGTGTGTGAGTAAGTAAGGATACTACCCCTTCTTTTAAAGGGCGTATAAAAACGTCGGTCCTTAGCTTGCGTATTTTGCAAGCTTTGTACCGCTACGTTTTTATCCGAGCGAGAGCGTCCCGTAAAAGAGCGGGGTAGTATTCTTACTTACGTAAACCTATTTATTCCTTTTTCTTTTACAAGTCTTTACATTTTGCCTCATTTATCGTATACTCAAAAAAGGTGTGTCTGCTTGCAGAATACATATGTTTTCCGCATAAAAATGAAATGTAGATTTTGTACGCGACACAAAGATTTTACCGGAAAGGAAAAAAGAAAATGAGAACTTTAACAGAAATCCGTTGGCACGGCAGAGGCGGACAGGGCGCAAAGACAGCTGCTTTGTTGCTTGCTGATGTGGCATTTAATATGGGTAAGCATGTTCAGGGATTCCCTGAGTACGGCCCTGAGAGAATGGGTGCGCCGATTACTGCTTACGATAGAATCAGTGATAATCCTATCAGAGTTCATTCCAATATCTATGAGCCCGATTTTGTGGTTGTAGTGGATGAGACGCTGTTACATACGGTAGATGTTACCAATGGTCTTAAAGAAGACGGAGCGATTTTGATTAATACTCTGAAGGATAAAGAAGAAATCATTCCTTTGTTAAACGGCTATAAAGGGAAGGTGTTTATCATCAATGCCAGAAAGGTATGTATGGAGACCTTGGGAGCTTATTTCCCCAACACTCCCATGCTTGCTGCGATTGTAAAGGTATCCGGTCTCATGGAGGAAGAGGTATTTTTACAGGAGATGGAGAATTCCCTGAAACATAAATTTGCGAAAAAGCCTGAGGTTTTGGAGGGCAACATGAAGGCTCTTAAGATGGCTTTTAGGGAGGTGCACTAATGGCTTTAAAGGCAGGACAGATTAACGAAAAAACAGTTTGGCAGGATTTGACGGAAGGCTTACAGATTCATGAGGCTGCCACCTCTAAGCTTTTTGAGACAGGAGAGTGGAGAACCGCTACTCCCGTATTTGATAAAGAGAAGTGTAAGCAGTGCCTTCTTTGCGTACCTTATTGTCCGGACTCCTGTATTCCGGTAGAGGGAGATAAGAGAGGCGAATTTGATTATGCACATTGTAAGGGTTGCGGTATCTGTGTGAAGGCATGTCCTTTCGGTGCAATTACCATGAAGGAGGGCAATTAAATGGCTATCAAGGAAAGAATGTCAGGAAATGAAGCAGTTGCCCATGCAATTAAGCAGATTAACCCGGATGTAATGCCGGCGTTCCCTATTACACCTTCAACGGAAATTCCTCAGTTTGTATCAACTATGATTGCAAACGGTGAGATTGATACGGAATTTATCCCTGTGGAAAGTGAGCACAGCTCCATGAGTGCGGCTATCGGAGCAGAAGCTGCAGGTGCAAGAACCCTGACAGCTACCTCTTCCTGTGGACTTGCTCTCATGTGGGAGGTTTTGTATGTTGCGGCATCCAATCGTCTGCCTCTGATGATGGAGGTAGTAAACCGTGCTCTATCAGGCCCCATCAACATCAATGCGGAGCATTCCGACAGTATGGGTGCAAGAGATTCCGGTTGGATTCAGATTTATGCTGAAAACAATCAGGAGGTTTATGACAATACTATTCAGGCATACCGTATTTCTGAGCACAAGGATGTTATGCTGCCCATTATGATTTGTCAGGACGGTTTCATCACAAGCCATGCTGTGGAGAATATTACTTTGATTGAGGATGAGCCTGTAAAGAAGTTTGTAGGCACCTATGAGCCCGAACATTATCTTTTGAATGCGCAGGAAAAGATGTCTGTGGGACCCTATGCGATTTCCAGCTATTGTATGGAGGCAAAGAGAGCACAGGCAGAGGGTATGCGCAATGCCAAGAAAGTAATTTTGGATGTGGCAAAGGAATTTGAGGCAATTTCCGGCAGAAGCTACGGCTTCTTCGAGGAATATCAGCTTGAGGATGCAGAGTATGCAATCGTGGCTATCGGTTCCGTGTGCGGTACCATTAAGGATGCCATTGATAAGATGCGCAATGAGGGCAAGAAGGTTGGTCTTTTGAAAGTTCGTGTATTCAGACCCTTCCCCGGCGAGGAGATGGCAGAGGCGTTAAAGAACTGTAAGGCAATTGCCATTATGGACCGCTGTGAAGGCTATAACGCAGTGGGAGGTCCTTTGGGCGCTGAGCTTACGGCAGCTTTATATCGTGCGAAATCCACTGCGGAGACCGTGAATATTATTTACGGTTTGTCCGGAAGAGATGTGAAGACTTCCGATGTGGAAGATGTTTACGAGAAGCTTCAGGCACTGGCTGCAGGTGAAGATTTGTTTGGTGAATATCCTTATTTGGGACTTCGTAGCGCAGAATAAGAGAGGGAGACATTCATGGAACAGAAGAATACATTTAACTTTAAAGAAATTCAGGCAAGAGAGGAAAGACTGGCTCCGGGACACAGAATGTGTGCGGGCTGTGGCGGTACCATTGCAGTTCGTAACGTGTTAAAGGCGCTGCATCCCGGCGACAAGGCGGTTATCGGTAATGCAACCGGCTGTCTTGAGGTGTCTTCCTTTATGTATCCTTATACTGCGTATGAGGATAGCTATATTCACAATGCTTTTGAAAATGCTGGAGCAACACTTTCCGGTGTTGAGACTGCATATAAAGCACTTAAGAAGCGTGGAAAAATCAGTGATGAGTATAAGTTCATTACCTTCGGTGGTGACGGCGGTACCTATGATATCGGTTTCCAGTCTCTTTCCGGTGCAATGGAGAGAGGTCATGACATGGTATATGTATGCTACGACAATGGTGCGTACATGAACACCGGTGTACAGCGTTCCTCTGCAACCCCCATGTTTGCGGATACTACCACGACTCCCAGCGGTAAAGAGTCTGACGGTAAGATGCAGAGCAGAAAGGATTTGGCATCCATTATTGCAGCTCACAATGTACCTTATGTGGCACAGACCACCTTTATCAGCAATATGAGGGATTTGTACTTAAAGGCTGAAAAAGCGATTTATACCCCCGGTGCAGCGTTCTTAAACGTTCTTGCTCCCTGTCCCAGAGGCTGGAAGTATGATTCACCGGATATTATTGATATCTGTAAGCTTGCTGTGGAGACCTGCTACTGGCCTTTGTTTGAGGTAATCGACGGCAAGTGGATATTAAGCTACAAGCCCAAGAAGAAGCTGCCTTTAGAGGACTTCTTAAAGAAGCAGGGACGATTTAAGCATCTGTTTAAACCCGGTAATGAGCACCTCATTGCACAGTTCCAGGAAGAGGTGGATAAGCGTTGGGAAGAGCTGTTAATCCGTTGTGGTGAAAATTATCTTTCCAAGTAACTTTTCCAAAATTTTCAGTTGTATTATGAGGACAAATCAGATATAATAATAGTAACCTGAGATGCACGATAACTCTTGTTAATTTTGAACCTACATTTACTTTAAACGGGATTCCTATATTGCCAAGTGGCTGTCAGGCCCTCACTACAGCTTGCTGTAGGATCGCAAGGGAAGGCAAAAGGTTGGTTGCGGTCACCCACCTAGCATAGCTAGGAGTCAAAAAACAAGAGGCGGCATTTTGGGCATATATATGAAATGAATACAAAAGATAAAGAGCAGCCAATTAGGCTGCTCTTTTTGTGACGGGAAATCAGTGTAAAGGAGAAGTGAAATATTGAATTGGGGAGATTTAGAGCAGTCGCAGCGGTTGAAGTTAAAGGCGTTGATTTGTGTGCTGGGAATTATGTTATTGTTACTGTTACTTTTTGGAGAGAACTTTTTGGGGAAAGAGAACAGCGGAAGCGATAAAAAGGGACAATGGAAATGGTTACATATACCGGTAGCAGAGACGTATAAAAATGTTTGGGTTATGGATGCGTATGAAGACGGTATCACAATCTTTCGTGACGGTAAGGAGGAGAAATATCGATTCTGCAAGGAATTTGCAGGCAGGGATAAAATCCAATACTACAGGGAACAGATAGCGGACATTACATTAAGGGATGGTGAAGTGGAGAGCGTATTTTCTAAAACAGATAAGATCTGCGGCGTGGTGCTTGGTGCGGATGAAGGTTACATAGAACTTGAGGGGTATGGTAAGGTGCCCCTTGCAAAGAATTACAAAGGTTACTGCACTTTCGGTAGCCTTAGAATGTGCGGCTTGAAGGAATTATCCTTTGGCTATGCGTCTTCTGATTTTGTCATGGAAAATGGTAAAATATGCGGAATTCTTTTGGCCAGAGAACAGGCTATGGAGCAAATTCGTGTTTTGATAAAAACGTCTGATTATGCAGGATTGTATCATGATAAGGTAATCCTTTCGGGAGATTGCGGTTTGCTTTTAGAATACGGTCCTGATAATGATAAAAGGTACGTGGAGTTTTCAGCCGGAGAGGAACTGTATCTGGAAGAAAGCAGCGCTTATTTTGAAGGAGACAGAATCATAATTTCGCCACAAGCGCTAACCGGTAAGATTACACTTGCAAATGTTAAGAGAAGCCAGGGAATGCCTGCATACAGGGGGCATATGGAACTGATAAAGACAGAGGCCGGCATTGTGGTTGTTAATCAGCTTCCGTTAGAGGAGTACCTTTACTGTGTTGTACCCAGTGAAATGCCGGTTTCCTATCATATAGAAGCGTTGAAGGCACAGGCGATATGTGCAAGAACTTATGCCTATGGGAAAATGCTTGCAGCAGGTTATCCGAAGTATGGTGCGCACGTTGATGACAGTACCACCTATCAGGTGTATAATAATACTTATGAGAGAGAAAGAAGTACTACTGCAGTTAAAGAGACGTATGGGCAGCTATTGGTTACACCTGAAGGTGAATTGGCGGAGACCTATTATTATTCCACCTCATGCGGAATAGGCAGTGATGCTAATGTGTGGAAAAGCGATGCGGCTGCGGCACTGACTTATTTGAAGTCCAAGCGGTTGAATCATCAGAGTATGGAAAGCGCAGTTGCGGCATTAAGCGTCGGCGATGGAAGTGAGCAGGCGATTGAGAGCGGTAAGTCCATGCAGGATGAAGAGAACTTCAAAACCTTTATTTCAGGTAAAGATGCAGAGGACTTCGAAGTTGCAGAGAGCTGGTACCGTTGGAATTACAGAGTAAAAAAGCTGGATGTAAAGACGGTGTATAAGGCTCTTAAGAACTGCTACAAATCAAATCCTTCACAGATTCTCACGCTGAAATCGGATTCCTATGCAAAAGCAGATATTAAGGAATTTAGCAGAATAGAGGATATCTATGTTGCAAAGCGGGGAAACGGCGGTTATGCGGATGAATTGATAATCGAGACTAATAAGGGTACATACAAAGTCATCTCACAGTATAACATAAGGGTTGTATTGAACGACGGAGTGAGTAAGGTAATCAGACAGGATGGAAGTGAAGTGTCATCCAAAACACTTCTGCCAAGTGCCTTTTTTGTATTATCTATTGTTAAGGAAAAGGACAGTGTGGTCGGCTATACCATTGCCGGAGGCGGTTACGGACATGGCGTGGGCATGAGCCAGAACGGTGCAAAAGCCATGGCGGAAAGCAGTTATACGGCAACACAGATATTAAGATTTTTTTATGACGGTTGTACCATCAATTCTGTATATACACAGAATTGATGGCAGAATATATTGGAAGAAAGGAGTAATGTACAGTGATAAAAGAGTATTATGGTAAGATAAAGGCATTTATAGGTCAGATGAGACGAAATGATATCAGCGCACACTCAGCGAGTACTGCTTTTTTCTTTTTTTTGTCGATTGTGCCTTTTGTAATGGTTCTATGCACGATGATACCATATACGCCGTTAACGGAAGTGAATTTGGTTAGAGCTGTCCGGGAAATTACACCTGCAATGATTGCACCGCTTCTGGAATCGGTTATTGCACAGGTATACGATAAATCCGCAGGAATATTGCCGATTGCCCTTATTGCGACGATATGGTCTGCAGGAAAAGGTATGCTTGCTCTTATGAGAGGCTTAAATGCCGTGGATGGAGTGGAAGAGCGGAGAAATTATTTTATTGTGCGTCTGATTGCTTCATTTTACACGATTGTGATGCTTTTTGTAGTTATGATTTCATTGGTGCTGATGGTTTTTGGAGATGCACTGTTAAATGTATTGGCGGATAGGATTCCCACATTACAGAAAGTGATATCTGTTCTTGTTAATTTCCGGTTTATGTTTATCTGGCTTTTCCTGATTGTTATTTTTGCTGCTATTTATGCATATGTGCCGAATAAAAAGCAGAAGCTTAGAGCCCAGATACCCGGCGCAATATTTACGGCTGTGGTTTGGAGTATTTTTTCCTGGAGCTTTTCCATGTATGTAGAATTGGCGGATTATACAATTTACGGAAGCCTTGCGTTAATTGTAATTACTATGATTTGGTTGTATTTTTGTATTTACATTATGATGGTAGGTGCCTATATCAATGAGTATCGGGAAAGAGAAAGTAAATAGAAGATTTATCGGAAATTTGCTGGAAATCTGTGGAATTATGTGTTATTATATAATAAATACATATATTCACAGAAAGGTCTGATGTACATGCGTGATACTGTATTGATTGTAGATGATGTAAAAGTAAACAGAGAGATTTTGTCTGAGATTCTGGAACAGGATTACCTGATACTGACTGCGGAGGACGGTAAAGAAGCTCTTGACATTTTGTATGAACAGGAAGAGAGAATAGCTGTCGTGCTTTTGGATTTAATTATGCCCAATGTCGATGGTTTTGCTGTGCTGGATGTTATGCAGCAAAAGGAGTATATAAAGAAGATTCCTGTTTTGATTATCACAGCAGTAAATTCTGTTCAGACCGAGAAAAGATGCTTTGATTATGAAATATCAGATTTCATTTTAAAACCGTTTGATAATTCCATTGTCAGAAAGAGAGTGGAGAATGTAGTCAATCTGTTCCGATATAAAAACGAGTTAGAGCAGACCGTTGAAGAACAGACAGATATATTGAAAAAGCAATATAAACAGCTGCAGGATCAGGCAGAGCGTTTGCGGAAGACTAATATTGGTATTATAGATGTGCTTGGAGCAGTTGTAGAATATCGTGATTATGACAGCGGTGAGCATATTGACAGAGTGAAAGAGTATACAAGGGTACTTGCTGAGAGAGTTGCCAAGGAATTCCCTGAATATGGTCTTACGCCTGAAAGGATAGATGTAATTACTTCTGCCAGTGCACTTCATGATGTTGGTAAAATTATGGTGCCGGATGAAATATTGTTAAAGCCCGGAAAACTCACTCAGGAGGAGTTCGCAATAATGAAGAAGCATTCTGCAAAGGGTGCTGAAATCCTGCAGGGAGTTGAGAATCTGTGGGATGAAGAATATCATAGGACAAGTTATGAAATCTGTAAATATCATCATGAAAGATATGATGGAAAAGGATATCCTGAAGGACTGGCAGGAGATGACATTCCGATATCCGCACAGATTGTATCCGTTGCAGACGTGTACGATGCACTTGTTAACGAGAGAGTATACAAAGCAGCATTTTCAAAGAGTGAAGCCTTCCGCATGATTGTGGATGGTGAGTGCGGCGTATTCTCACCCAAGATTTTGAAATGTTTCACAAAAGAACGCAAGACTTTCGAGAAGATTGCATCCGGACAAAAATAAAATGTGGGTGTGTATGTTTGTGAAGGTACCGCCCCTGATAGGAAACTACCGTGTGTCTCAGATGCGCCGTACATTCCTATGAGCCTCAGAGCAAGAAAAAAGTGGAAGGTGTGTCTTCCACTTTTTCCATGAGTCTCATATCCATGGCGCATAAATCGCACAGGTAGTTTTCCTATCAGGGGCGGTACTATGCATACACATCCACATATTATTTTAGTATAGTACTTGAATTCAACACCAGTGTACTGTATAAGAACAGTACATCTTGATTGTCAAACTCAATAAAATTTCCAAGCATACCGGAGTTAATATAGCGGATGTCCACCAGAGTTACCTTGGAGTATCCGGTTGCAAGAAGCGGTGCTAAAGAGCTTGTAAAGGAATCTCGGAAGATAACCAGCTCCTTATCAGTTGTTGCAAGAGGATTTTCAATGGTAACCAGTGGAGTATTTCCACCTACAAATAATTCATAAGGGTCCTTGGCAGTAGCCTTGGATAAATCATACATGGGTATGGTAACGGGCTTACCGCTGTTATAGTCAGTAACTACACATGACTCCAAGGTTTCGTTGGTCATATAGGTGATGGTATCCGGAGAAAGGGGCAACGCCAACTGACCGTAATATACGCCGTAAAAAGGTTCTTCAAGCTGTATTTTTTCATAATTCATTGAAAGGGTTGCACCCATAACATCTGCAAGCACAATAGCCACGGGCAGAATGTTTTCCTGTTTCCAGTGTGTATCTGTGCGGTAATAATCACGAATGCTCAGCACCTGAAACAAATCAATATACTTCATATAGTCAGTCTGCTTTTTCATGGTATCTACAAGCATTTCGTAGTCCATGGATAAACTGTCGGACTTTATAGAGGTATAGTAGTTTTTGTCAGGGACTATGGAAAAGTATAAATTAACATTACTGTCCTTCATATAGGTATCATAAAGATAGCGGAACTTCTTTCCTGCATTCTCAAGCATGGCTTCGTTTGCAGGATATTCTGTTTTGGCTACATAACCATTTGTTATGGTTAAATCATTCACATCCGATTGTCTCATCAGATAAAGGGAAGAAAAACTTTTTAAGCCTCTGAAGGTGTCACGTAAAGGAAATTGGTCTAAGGTATAGGTTTCAAATTCCTTCATAAATTTACCGTTAGCAACGGTATCCATAGTAAGAGCAGGAAATTTGGCAAGTACACGTCTTTCGCTGTCCGAGTAATCCGTATGCGGTTTAAACCAACAAAACAGGGAGATGATACCCAGTGTTGCTGCAATACCAAATACCATGATTTTATTTTTGATTGTCTGATTCATAGCATTCACCTCCTAAAAACGGAAATACAAAAACGGATTAAAGGAACCGTCCACAAGGTAAGCAGTTACAATGAATAAAAGAATAACGGTAACAAGTGGTTCTGCAACATATAATATGCGTTCACCCATGCCATCTTTTATTCCGGAAAGTTTATTAATAATAATCTTTGGCAGTGGAGTACTTCCTACAATGGAAAGCAGTAATATAAATCCAAAGCTTCCAAGATAGTAGGTAAACTCTGTTGAAACGAAAGGAATAGAGCCTGCTCCGAACATGGCACCCAGATACTGCAGTGCTTCTCCTAAGTCGGTTGCGTTAAAGATGACAAAGCCAAAGCATACAATGAGCATCACATAAATATGACACCATACCTTTGAAGTTTTCAGGTACTTGCTAAGGAACAGCTTTTCAAACACCAAAAATGCCGCATAGAGTAGACCCCATACGATAAAATTCCAGGAAGCACCGTGCCAGAAGCCGGTCAGCATCCATACAGTCAGTATATTTAAAAACCATCTGCCCTTGGATACACGGTTGCCGCCAAGGGGGATATACACATAATCCCGAAACCAGGAGCCGAGAGAAATATGCCAGCGTCTCCAAAACTCTGTAATGCTTTTGGAAACATAAGGATGGTTAAAGTTTTCAATGAAGTCAAAACCGAATATTTTACCCAGACCGATTGCCATATCGCTATAGCCGGAAAAGTCAAAGTAAATGTGTAATGTAAAGCTTATTGCATAGAGCCAGTAAAACAGCACGGATTTATCATCGGATGCCCTGAAAATATCACAGAGTTCACCGAGCGCATTGGCAAGTAATACTTTTTTGGAAAGACCCATGATAAATCTACGGATTCCGTAAGCGGTCTTTTCAAAGGTGTGATTTCGGTTTTCAAGCTGCAATGCAATATCTGAGTATCTTACAATTGGTCCTGCAATCAGCTGGGGGAAGCATGCTACATATGCCCCAAAGTGAATGATATTTCTTTGAGCGGGAACCGTACCGCGATATACATCCACTGTGTAGCTTAAAATCTGGAAGAGATAAAAACTGATACCGATTGGCAGGGCGATCTTTAACAAAGGTAGTGAAAGTCCGGTTACGGCATTGATATTTGTGATAAAGAAATCCATGTACTTAAAGTAACCCAGCATGCATACAGCAGCCACAACAGACAAAATTAAGAACACCTTAGAAAGGCCTTTCCCTCGAAAGACCTCAATAAGGTGTCCCAAAACAAATCCGACTACAATAGATATACTCATGATAACAACATACTTAGGCTCTCCCCAGCCGTAGAAAAAAAGGCTGGAGAGTAGCAATACTAAATTTTTAAGACGTTTTGGTACGCAGAAATATAAGAGCAGTACCGCAGGTAAAAAATAGTATAGGAAAGGTATGCTGGAAAATATCATAGTGTTGTCCTCTTATTCTTCATTAAGATTCTTCTTGGTCATTAAGAAAAATACAGTGTTTCCGTCAGCTTCTGCAATCATTTCTTCAGCCTCAACACAAATCTGCCAACGCATATTTGCATTGTCCTTAAGACCGGTCATAAATGCATCTGCATCGGCATCTGCAGGAAGCTTAAATACATAACCTACAAAAGGGATGGAACCCATCATGGGACCAAACATAGCACCCTCTTCAAAGCCGGTTACTTCATAGTTGTCAAAGCCGGACTGAAAACCGGGTTCAACAGGCATTGCACCGCCCATAAACTGGATAATAGGGTTGGCAACAAGCTTTTCAGCAAGTTCAAGGGAAGTGTAGTCGGTACCGTCAGCCATAAGCTCCTTGAAAGCGTTTAACATAATTGCACCTGCGGTTTCTGCGGATACATCTGACTCTGAATCGGTTGCTGTATCGCCGCTTTCAGTATCGGTATTTTCGGTTTCTGTATCTGCTACGTCGGTAGATTCGGTTGCATCAGTAGATTCTGTATCAGCAGAAGACTCTACGCTTGTAGGCTCTGAAGGAGTATCGTTCTCCTTGTTGCCGCCACATGCGGTAAGGGAAAATACAAGTGTCATTGTAAGTGCTGCGATTACTAATTTTTTCATAATTTGTCTCCTTTGTTTAAACTATTATTTGGTTTCATAGTAGATACTGAAGGTATCAGTAGCTGCGTGGTAGGAAAGGTGTACAAGATAGGTATCTTTACCACGGGAAATTTCCATGCTGTAAAT
>SVFG01000070.1 GCA_015056975.1 Lachnospiraceae bacterium
TCAATCCATAGTATCCCACTCCGCAGAAGGAGGGAATTAAGGACGGGTGAATATTGATAATGCGGTTGCTGTATTTCTTTACCATTGCTTCCGGAATTGCCACCAAAAATCCTGCAAGCACTACCAAATCCGGTGTAAACTCATCCACCTTGGCAAGCAGTGCCTCGTTAAATGCAGCCCTGTCGGCAAAATCCTTGGGTGATACGCTGACAGCCGAAATCCCTGCCGCCTTTGCCCTGTCAAGGCTCTTTACCGTCTTGTTATTGCTGATAACACCAACAATTTCTGCATTTGTAATCTTTTCAGCCTTTACCGCATCGATAATTGCCTGTAAATTGGTACCGCCGCCGGATACCAAAACCACAACTCTTAGCATAATGTTACACCCTTCTCACCAGCTTCACAGGTGCCTACAATGTATGCGGTATCTCCTGCTGCCTTAATTGCTTCCATGGTCTTGTCCACGTCAGCAGGGTCAACTGCAAGTACCATACCGAGACCCATGTTGTAGGTATTGTACATCATATCCTCTTCGATATTTCCGGTCTTCTGTAACAGCTTGAAGATTGCGGGAATCTCATAGCTGTCTTTTTTCACAACGGCACGCACACCATCGGGAAGCATTCTGGGAATATTCTCCTGGAAGCCACCGCCGGTGATATGGCTGCAGCCGTGTACAGTAACACCTGCATCTTTAACGGACTTCAGTGCCTTTACATAAATTCTGGTGGGCGCAATCAAGGCCTCACCCAAAGTAGTACCAAGCTCATCATAATATGTATTCAGGCTTTCGGCGGTCATCTCAAACACCTTACGAACCAAAGAGAAACCGTTGGAATGAACACCTGAGGAAGCAATACCGATCAGTGTATCGCCTGCTTTAATCTTCTCACCGGTAATCAAATCCTTCTCATCAACCACACCAACTGCAAAACCTGCCAAATCGTATTCATCCTCAGGCATAAGACCGGGATGCTCTGCGGTCTCACCGCCAATCAGTGCACAGCCGGACTGCTTACAGCCTTCAGCCACACCCTTAACGATGGTTGCAATCTTTTCAGGGTAATTCTTACCGCATGCAATATAATCCAAGAAGAACAAAGGCTCACCGCCTGCACATGCCACATCATTTACACACATAGCCACGGCATCGATACCGATGGTGTCATGCTTATCCATCAAAAATGCAAGCTTCACCTTGGTACCGCATCCGTCTGTACCCGACAGAAGAATGGGGTTCTCCATATCCTTAATTGCTGCCAATGAAAATGCTCCGGAAAAACCGCCAAGGCCCCCCAATACTTCAGGGCGCATGGTCTCCTTTACATGCTTCTTCATAAGCTCCACTGACTTGTATCCTGCTTCAATATCTACTCCGGCTTTCTTGTAATCCATCTTAATTCTCCTCGTTTTGTATTATTTCTTCATACCGTCAAGGTATGCTTTATATCCGACTTCCTGTAACTTTGCATCCTTGGACACTACCTGCTCCTTTAAGGATGCACTGTAGTCCTTAAGACGCTGTAACAAATCCGCATCAGAGGTTGCCAAAATCTTGGCAGCCAAAAGTCCTGCATTGGCACCGCCGTTGATTGCCACGGTAGCCACAGGAATACCTGAAGGCATCTGTACGATAGAGTAAAGGGAATCACGGCCCCCCAAAGATGTTGTGTGCATAGGAATACCGATTACCGGCATAGGGAAAATCGCCGCACACATACCGGGTAAATGCGCCGCCATGCCTGCGCCTGCAATAATCACCTTAAAGCCTTTCTCCTCTGCGCACTTCGCATACTCGAAAAACACATCCGGTTCTCTGTGTGCACTGATAATGGTCATCTCGTAAGGGATATTCAGCTCCTCCAAAATATCTGCTGCCTTTGCCATAACAGGCATATCGGAATCACTTCCCATCACAATACCAACCTTAGACACCTTTTCTAAACTAGCCATGACATCCTCCTTAATTTGCAATATATTTCCACCCTTTAGTTTACTAAAATTAACAGTGGTATGCAACCTTTATCTTCTTAATTTTTTCTTTTTGTGGCAAAGTTCGAATTATTTTGCTTCTCACAGCTTTTCTCTGTGCAAATTGCTCGTTAGCTTTCAAAAGCCCGGTTCAATTCCTCCGTACCGCCAAGGACAAATCTGCCGTTTTCAATAATCGGTATGCGCGCTCCGTCCGCTGTCACTGCACACAGCTCTCCCAGTTCATCATAGGGTATGGTGATGTCGGTATGACAGTTAAAATACGCCTTCTCCGGTCTGCTGCTTCGAAGCAGGGACACTTCATTGTCCTTTGCCACAATCTCCTTACCGTCCGGATTATATACCCTAATCTCTTCCGTGTGGGAATAACAGGTATCTCCCACCGCAAAATGAGGTCCCATTTTTTCAGCTATCAGAATAGGCAGTTTATCCTCCACCTGAAGCTTCTTTGCAATTACATAGGCGGTGGTATTGGTACCGATGGCAAACTCTCCTATGGGAAGGGTCTTGTGACGGAACAATACATTTTCCCTGATAAATGCCCTATTCTCTTCTTCCTTCTCAAAATTGTCGCAGGTATAATCCGTTATCATACCATCTTCAAAGGTGATTGCCAGATTGCGGAATTCCAGACCGTTCAAATATACCTTTTTCACATGGAGTAAACCGTTTGTACCATTCAGCACAGGAGAAGTAAACACTTCACCCACCGGAATATTCACATCCGCCACACAGTTTTCAAATATGGTTTCCTTCGCCGGATTTGCAAGCTTATGCAAGTTGATGCGTAAATCCGTACGATTCTCTCCACATCCCTTTATCTCACAATAATCCGCCGTATCCAGTGCATCAATCAGCTTCTGCTGTATTCCCTGATACAGCTTATAGTCCAACGTATTGATTCGTATGGTTTCCTCAAACAGCTTTTCAAAAACCTCTCCGATTTCCGGAATCGGGAAAGCTATGATAGTAAAGCTTCTCTCCTCCTCCAAAATATAATTTCTCTGGAGTTCTCCTGCCTTTTGACGATACTCTACCCAAAGAGCATTCTGTTCTTCACTAAGTCTTAAACTCTCCGGCTTGTTCACCGGTTCAAAATCCTTCTCGCCAAAGGTCTCTACTAATGCCGGCCCCGCATATCCCAGCGCCGCATCCTTGTACTCCTCAAAGGCTGTATGACTGACTTCCAATCTGCGGTTCATATAAATCTTGTCAAAGAATAATGCCTTATCATCCTTGTGGTCAAAGTCATACTGTCTGTTGGGCTCTCCACCGTAAAATCCTGTCTTGAAAATGGATGGATTATATAAAATACTATAGGGATTTCTGTAGATAACAGGCTTAAGTCCCATTTTATCAAAATTTTCTATAGCACGCTTTATCATGCGCTCAAAGCCAAGGCGGTAACGGATGTCTACCACCTTCTTTTTGGATAAATCCTTATTGCCCATCACAAAGCCCATGCGATACCCTTCCGTATAGGTGTCCGCCATGGTACAAATAGTTTCCTCGGGAAGCGAAGCCATAAACCTTGCCATCGTAAGCTCATTTTCACTGATATACTCACCATATGCAAACAAGTATCTTACATCAGACAAATCCTGCTTCGTCACAATATCTGCTGCAAAGGTTTCCTCTCCCGTCACAAGTTCCTTCGTGCGCTGTAGGGCAGCCACATCTGCATAATCACTGACAAACCAGTATATCATCTGACGGATGCTTTCATAGCCGGGAAGTACGCCGTTTTCCTGCCACTCGTAGGAAAATGCTGCATAAATCTCCAAAAAGAGCTCCATGCGGATTACTGTTTCAAAGGTTTTCCCCTCATAAACAAAGCCAATGAGACTGCGCATTTCTGTATACAGAAACGAAAGCAACGCTCCGAATTCTTCTCCCAGCTCCTTCACCGCATATGCCGGATTGGCATAGCTTACTCCATAGTTTTCCTCAAGCACATCCTCATACAAGGCACGATTTCTCTGTAACAGTTCCTCTATGGGTGCACTTTTTAGACCGCCCGCTTCAATAAACGCCGCAGTCTCATCAATCTGTATCAAAAAGGAAGCCACCTTGGCAAAATACTTTTCAAAAGCAGGATTTCCAAAGCGCTCCTCCACAATTTCACAAATTCTCTCCAAAGCAAGAGAATATCTTTCCTTCATCATTTCATCCATATCAGTCATCAAAATGCCCTTTCACACCAAATTAATTCATTCTTCCAAGATACAGCAGGTAGCCTATACCAAGCAGAACCACACCATTAAAAACTGTCCCCAGACACGGAAACAGCTTATAATTTTCCTTCTCTTTCAAGGTTACTATGCCAAGAACCAGACCCACCAGCGAAAAGATCGTTGCAAGCAGTCCCGTCACTCCGTAACCGCCCTCTGTATTTCCGCCATTTTTATAGGTCAAATAAATTACAATTATCATGGAAATCAGACTTATAATGCCCAAAATCATGGACATAATCGCCTTGTCCGAATGCTTTTTATTGGTAAAAATATAATTTTTTCTCTTCATATTAACTCATTTCCATAAAAGTCTAAAAGGCACTCCCCTGCGGAAATGCCTGATAGCTTAATCTCACTTATTTAGAACAAAATTTTGGACTTGCCGGAAATCAGCTTCGCGCCGCTGATAATCAGAAGCACACCCGTGGCAATTCCCACCACCAGGGAAACTACTCCCATTATAATATTTGCAACACCTGCACCGCTCATCGTTTTATAAACTTTTTCTTCCATGCGCTTCCTCCTTATATCTGCATTATTGTAAAAGTCAACTCTTCCGTTTTCCTCTATGCTTATACACCATATTCCTTGTAGTACTCGTCAATGGCAGCCTTCAAGGTATCATCAATATAAACATTGCCGTTATACTCTTTGTTATACAGATGCTCGATAACATCAGCCATGGTTACGATGGCGCGCGCCTCAATACCGTATTTTTCCTTAATCTCCTGAAGCGCTCCCACCTTGCCGCCAAGACCTTTCTCCATGCGGTTTAAGGATACCATCAGTCCCTTAATCTCCACATCACCCTGTGCCTTGATAATGGGGAAGGTTTCCTCAATAGATTTTCCGGAGGTGGTTACATCCTCAATGATTACCACTCTGTCGCCATCCTTAATCTTACTGCCAAGAAGGATTCCCACATCACCGTGATCCTTTAACTCCTTACGGTTGGAGCAGTAGCGGATTTCCTTGCCGTAAAGCTCGCTGTATGCAATGGTAGTCGCTACACTTAAGGGAATACCCTTATAAGCCGGTCCAAAGAGCACATCAAAATCATCTCCGAAATTGTCATGAATTGCCTTTGCATAATACTCACCCAGCTT
The DNA here is from genome assembly GCA_015056975.1 of Lachnospiraceae bacterium. GTDB lineage: Bacteria > Bacillota > Clostridia > Lachnospirales > Lachnospiraceae > Acetatifactor. Next base: position 5,333 of record SVFG01000070.1, read on the forward strand.
CTTAAGCTGTGCACCGGTCACATACGCTCCCGCATTCATAAAGAAGGGAGACTTGCGTCCGCTCTTTAATGTAAACTCGCCAAACTTTAATACCTGACAGTCTACCATAAACTCTATAAATTCCTGCTTGTATGCTTCCATGTCTCTTAAAAACCTCCTATATTCAAAGCCTTTTTCAGACTTTTCTCTTTCAAATTATTGCTCCTTCCAGACAGCAACATAAGTATACCATCATTTTTTCCAATTTTCAACTAAGAAACACCGATAACACAATCCACCCATGTCCTAAAACACAGGCAGATTGCGTTAATCTGCTACATCAATATCTCGCCCCAGGCTACATTCTTCTCCACTCCATCAATGGTTACCTTACCATTTCGTTTAAAGTCGATTTCTCCTCGTTCTACATACCAATACTTCTCGTTTGCATACGCTGCACCGGTATAATCGAAAGAGATTACACCGTTTATGACATACCACCACTTGTCATTGAACTGGGTGTAAGCAAGTCCGTTATATTGGAAGTTCACCTTTCCGGTCTCAATATAATACCATGTATCGTTGAAGTAGTATACGTTGTTGTAGCTAAAATCAATCTTTCCACCTTGGACATACCACTTTTCGTTGTCGTAATCGAACAGACCGCAATAACCAAAATCAATGTATCCATTCACCACATACCACCAGTCGTTGTTGATAAAGGCAAGTCCAGTATATCCAAAGTTTACACAACCATTCTGTATAAACCACCAGTTATCGCTGAAATAGATTAAGCCGGTGTAACTAAAGTCGATTCGTCCGGTGCTTACGTACCACCACGCATCGTTGACGAAAGCAAGTCCGTTGAAACCAAAGTCTATACGTCCGTTTACCACATACCACCAGTCATCATTTACAAACACAAGGCCGTTATAATCAAACTCTACCAGACCATCTCTTACAAACCACCAGTCATCGTCAAAGAATACAGGACTTGTATAGGTAAAGTCTATGGTTCCTTTCACTACCATCCACCATGCGTCGCCAAGTTGCGCCAGACCGGTATAGTTCGGGTCATATTCACCGTTTATATAGCTGTACCAATTACCATCCTCTCCCTGGGCAAGTACCGCCGTAAAATCAAGAGTAGGCGTCACCACAGGCACCTGCGTAGGCTCTACGGAGGGCGTTATCATCGGCGCCGGAGTAGGGGTCGGCGTCGCTGTAGGTGCCGGAGTAGGGGTTGGTTTAGGCGTTTGAGTAGGAGTTGGCTTAGTTGTCGGAGTCGGAATTGGTGTCGGTGTCGAAGTTGATGGTAATGAATATTCGACAGTAATCAAATCGCTCAGCGTAACATTCTTATTCGTCGTTCCAATTTTAATGGAAACCGGAATCTTTATAGTTCCCGCTTTCATCAGACTATCCTTTACCTTTAATCTGACCTTCATCACATCTGAAACATTCTTTCCCATCGTTCCTGATAATCTCAAATACTCATATCGTATATATTTATCCTCGCTTGAGTACGACGTTTTGTTTGAAACCGCCGAACTATCGGATAACTGTGTGTCATGCGATACAACTTCAAACACATCTGAATCAATATTGGATATATCGATTTGTAAGCCCCTTACTTTCACCTTCAAATCAGCATAATTAGTAAGTGAAATAACAACATCGAATTCATCACCAATTGCAGGTGTCTTTACTGCAGAGATTTTGTATTTAAATCCCTCGGAGCCAACTGTGTTTCCGGCATCACCATCAATATAGTCCGACATAGCCAATACATCAAATACATCGATTTCTTTATCATTTACAAATAAGCCTGCACGTTTATAAACATTCTCAAGTATTTTTTCGTTATTGACATGTTCAAGTACTCCCGACACATCCTTATCGTCAACAATACCATCGCCTGTAACATCACCTTGCAATACAACTTCGTATTCCTCATTCCCAAAAAATACTTTACATCCGGTACCTACATATTTCACTTTTTTACCTGTAGGTCCCGTTATTGTAACATCAAGGTCCATAGCCTTATAATGCGAAATCAACATATCCGGGCTAACTCTCTCAGGAAGACCAACAATAAGCTTCTCTCCATTTCCTTCCCCATAACCAAATGTCTCTTTTGTCATGGGTATTGCTTGGGTTTTAATAACCGCATTACAAACAGAACAATATAAGTGCTTTGTTCCTTCCTCGAAAGCTGACGGTTCTTTCTCCGTTATCCACTCACCTTCCGTATGTTCTGCAAGCTCTGTCTTGCGGGCCATAGCAGTACCACACAAGGAACAATTCCCGCTCTCTTCACCTTCTTCCAAGCAGGTAGCTTCTTTTGTCACTTCCCATGCTTCACAAACATGTTCCGTTCCTTCCACAAACCGGCTTTCTTCCGCTCCGCAAGTGCTACAGTTTCTCTTCTGAATACCCATTACCACACAAGTAGCTATAGTTTCATCCTTCCACTCACCAAAATTATGACTACTGCAACAGTTCTCATTATGAAGAGGAATAACATCTAATACCTCAGCACAAATCTCACAGCATTTTACCGCAAAACCATCATTTTCTGCAGTCGGAGCAATAATAACCTCTTGTTCTCCTTCTCTACACTCATGCTGTTCTACAACATTAATCATATATGTGTAGGTATTCCCCTCGCTGTCTTCGATAACAAGAGTACCACCTGTTTGATTCTGAGGAATAACAGATATCGTACCGTCTCCCGTAAAAGTCAATACACCATTTTCGTATACTGCTGTTTTATTATCACATGTAATTACAAATGGTTCTTCTATTTCCGAATCAGCCGGTGCCGCCTTGAACAATCTTTCCGAATAAGGACTGCTTTTTGTTACATATACCTTAAATTTTACCTCTCCGCTAGAGTCTTTGGCCTTAAATTCTTCGATCTCCTTTTCAGTTGCCTGGATATATTTAATTGCTTCCTTCTTTCCGAACGGGTCATCTAATCCCGGCACTAAACGTATATACCATGGCACAATCTCTTCGTACCCTTCTCCCATGGCCGCATTTGCAATAGACTTTATATATTTACTTACATTCGTCACACCAAAATATCTCGGCGAAGCCTGCGTCACAGTATATGACCATGGAATTCTGGTAGTATTACTTGCATCCTCTGTCATAATCACATTACTGAGTACAAATCTGATGGGAATCGCTGAAATTGACGTTCTTAACGAGTCATAAATATCAAACTTTTTGGTTCCGTTAACACTATTTGAAACAGACTCTTTAAGCGAGGATGCTTGTTCGACAACAGCTTCTATATCCTCCGCAGAATGTTCAGTAAGCCACTCAACAGGATCACTTGAAATTGCATTCAAAGTTGCACTCATTCCCGTGGTAACAAAACTGGAAGACGCGCCAATTACATCATTATTGCCGGTTTTGCATGCTGAATCGAGCTCCGCAATTACGTTGCACATCTTTGTAGTAGCTTTAAGCTTACTTGGCGAAAAGTTTGAAAGGTCTGCGCTGCTTAATGCTTTCGCGCATCCACCAATACAATCAACCAAAGAGCCTGTTACATCAATGACTGTTTCAATTGCATCAAAAGTATTCGCAATCTTTTCCACATCATCAACGATTCCTACAAGTTCTTCCAGCTTTTTCTTCATTATCTCTGATTCAAAGAAGATATTTACAGAAGTCTCAATAACAATAGAATCCCCCGGTTTAAATTTAGGTGCATTCTTATATTTCCAATCACTCTCTTCTATCCTCTTCTTGGAAGAACCATCTGAATAATATATTTCCATTCCCTGCACTATCTGAACTTTATGATTGATATTGTAAAGTGTCGTATCCGAAACATTGGTAAGCGTTATCGTAATCGGATAATCTTCTCCGGTATACGCCGCATTCGGAAATTCAAAATGCAAACGTAACGCATTTCCCGCCCATACCTGAATCTGATTCTCACAGGTAAACGTTTGATTAATAGGTTCTTCAAACGGCATAATCATACCTGTGAGACTTGCAGTCAAACCATAGCTGCCTGCCGTATCACCTCTCACATACCAATGTACAACCTCACTGTCACCTTCTTCAATACATGCTATCTCCTGCGTTAAGGTTTGCTTTTTCCCTCTAACATCCGCCAACGACAACCCTTCCGGCAACTCTAATGTTGCTTCGATATCTTCCAGTGTATCCGTCATCGAATTATTCAGAATAAGCATTTCAACATCAAACATTTCCTTAAGCCATGAAACTTCTCCACGTATAATAAGATAGAAATTTTCACTGACCGGATACACGGTAATGGGCTCATCATTTAAGAGAGGTATATAAATACCTCTACCATATGCCAACCTACCAAAGCCCATTTCACCATCACCATCATCACCACCATCACCGGAACCACCGCCGTTACCACCGTTACCACCGTTACCGGAGCCACCGGAGCCTCTACCCGACCAATAGCCGCCTAGATATGTACCGTCACCATTAAAAAATGCAAAAATACTTAGCCAGTCTATCTCAGGTGTAAATTCCAATCTTAATTCATATTTATACACATGCTGATTGCCGGGGGCATTGGGATCTATACCCGCCGCTATAATCTCCTCTAAAGTCATGCGCGACGATGTTACTTCAGCATTATACGTCGGACGGTCACTTAATCCAATCTGTGGAACTTCATTTACTCCCGGCCCCACCGTTATCTTCAGATTTCTCGTGAGACAACCTTCCGCATAAACCGATATTTGTTGCTCTCCAACCGGCAAGATAACGCTTACCTGTCCGGATGAGTTGGTTGAAAATGTCTCTTCTCCTTCATTCTCCGTTGTAATAAATATGTGAGCATTCTCAATCGGTACACATGTCTGGGCATTAACAACCGTCAGAATTGCCTTTCCATATTCAGAATTAGTTGCAATGTCAATCTTAACCTTTTCAATAGTTAAAGATTCAGTATTTTCACATCCGTAACAAATCCTATGCTTGCTGCCTTCTGACATTACAGTCGCTTCTTTATCAACAATCCATTCACCATAACTGTGTCCGGTTGCATTCACATAACTATCACTGTATATATCATTACACCTGGAACAAACATGAGATGTGTATCCATCTTCCGTACATGTTGCAGCTTTCTCTGTTGAGGAATAATCATGTCCAAGAGCTTCTGTCAATTCAATATAATTATATCCGCAAAGTGTACATGTCTTAATCTGTGAACCGCCCATTATACAGGTTGCCGAAGTCTCTATCTTCATTTCATATTCATGCTCATGATCATCCAATAAATAAAAACGATACGACGTATTATCCAATGCCATATGTGCCGCAGAACCCGAATAGCAATAAATTGTCAGTTTTGTACAACCCCAAAAACTATCTGTCCCAAAAGACGTCACGGTTTTGGGAATTCTTGCAGCAGTAAGATTCTCACAATCGGAAAATGCATAGTTCGAAAGCATTACCAACGCATCATTTATGATAAGACTAACCAATCCGTCACATCCGGCAAATGCGTTGGAACCTATCACTTCAAGCTTCTCATTAAAATCAAGCATTCTCAATCCTGTACAATTCTCAAATGCACTGTACCCGATTTCCGTTATACTTTCCGCAAAATTCACCTTCTTTAAGGATGTACATTCCCTAAATGCATAATCCGGTATCCTAGTCATTCCCTCCGGCAGCGTTATCTCTGTCAGCTTGCTACATCCACTGAAAGGTGTATACGCGTTATAATTATAATTGCTTCCGGATGTACTCTCCCAGGACACAGGCAGCTCTACCTCTGTCAGATTTGTACAGTTATTAAATGCCCATCCCGATATGTTCGTTACACCATCGGGAATGTCTATCTCAGTAAGACCTGTACAGCCTGAAAACGCATAATAATTTATCATTGTCAGCGTCTTCGGCAAGCTTACCTGTGCAAGACCGGTACAGCCGCTGAATGCATAACTTTCTATTTTGGCGACACCTTCCGGCACCGTTACCTCTGTTAATCCCGTACAACCACTAACTGTACCGCTTTCGATGGTTGTCAGCGTCTCCGGCAGACTTATCTGCGTAAGGCCGGTACAGCCGGTGAATGCATAACCTTCTATTTTTGTGACACCTTCCGGCACCGTTACAGATGTTAATCCCGTACAACCACTAAATGTACTGCTTTCGATGGTTGTCAGCGTCTCCGGCAGACTTATCTGCGTAAGTCCGGTACAGTCTCTAAATGCATAACTTTCTATTTTGGTGACACCTTCCGGCACCGTTACAGATGCTAATCCCGTACAATCCTCAAATGCACTGTACCCGATTTCCGTTATACTCTCCGCAAAATTCACCTTCTTTAAGGATGTACATCCTCTAAATGCATAATCCGGTATTCCCTTCATCCCCTCCGGCAGCGTTATCTCTGTCAGCTTGGTACAGCCGCTAAAAGGTGTATATGAGCTATAACTATTACTGCTTCCGGATGTGCTCTCCCAGGACACAGGCAACTCTACCTCTGTCAGATTTGTACAGTTCTCGAACGCTCTTCCCGATATATTTGTTACGCTGTCAGGAATATTTATCTTGGTAAGACCGGTACAGCCGCTGAACGCATAGTTATCTATCTTGATAACCTTATTATTAAATCCTACGTAATAAAGAGACGTACAACCGGAAAACGCACTCGTACCAATCTCGGTAAGCTCTGCAGGCAATACTATCCTTTCAAGTGATGTTTTATTTTTGAATGCATTCCCTGAAATCTTCTGTACAATATATCCATCAATTTCATCCGGAATAATTATCTGCGTTGCAGTCCCTGTATAACCTGTAATCTCACAGTATGTTCCGTTCAATGCGGAATAGGTAAAATCTGTAGCCGGCGCAGCATCACCGTCCATTACCTTTACTGCCACAACATCTTCCAACACATTTCCGTCTGCTTTGACAATAACATTTTCAATACTTTCTATTTCATAGTTCGGATGTCGGAAAGCGAAACAATAACAATTACCTGTTATCACTTCTGTGCAGCTCCATCTGCCTTCCGTATCCGTCACGGCCTCCGACGCCATCCATTTACCTCTGGTAACATCGTAAATGACAACCTCTACATCCGCAATTCCCATACCGCCTTCATCCACAACTTTTCCTGAAACGGAATCTGTCTCAAATACCAGCGTCTGGTTTGAAAATGGTATACTGTTGGCATTTGCATATTCCTCCGCATAGGAACCCGTCACACCATGAATGGTCACGGAAGATGTATTATAGAATGCATTGTACTCAACGGTGGTTACACCTTCAGGAATCCATATCTTTCCAAGTATTCGGCACTCACTAAAAGCATTAGCTCCAATCTCCGTAAGTGTGTCCGGAAGTATTACCAGTTCCAAGGAATCGCAATCGTAAAAAGCATAGTTCGGAATCTTTGTCATCCCCTCAGGTAATGTTATTTCCGCAAGCTGCACACAGCCCATAAAAGGACTGCTACTCGATTCATTCATTACCCATGCCGAAGAGAGCTTCAGCACACTAAGATTCGTACAGTTTGCAAACGCAAAACCTCCAATGCTTGTTACCGAATCAGGGATATTTACACTTCTCAATCCCGTGCAACCACTAAATGTACTGTTTTCGATGGTTGTCAGCGTCTCCGGCAGACTTATCTGCGTAAGTCCGGTACAGCCGCGGAATGCATAACCTTCTATTTTGATGACACCTTCCGGCACCGTTACAGATG
>SVFG01000071.1:0-10561 GCA_015056975.1 Lachnospiraceae bacterium
GGGGCACAATATCAACATCCTCCGGACGGATTACCACATCCACAGGCTCATTGGGTTCAAATCCGGTATCCAGACATTCAAAGGTATGACCGCCGAAGGAAACACTGTAGTCCTTAAGCATAACACCGTCAATAATATTACTTTCACCGATAAAGTCCGCAACAAAAGCATTTACGGGCTCATTGTAAATATCACTGGGAGTACCGATCTGCTGGATTTTACCCTCACTCATTACCACAATGGTATCTGACATGCTGAGGGCTTCCTCCTGATCATGCGTTACAAAAATAAATGTAATACCTGTATTCTTTTGAATTTTTTTCAGTTCCTGCTGCATATCCTTGCGAAGCTTTAAATCAAGAGCACCCAGAGGCTCATCTAAAAGAAGAACCTTCGGCTCATTCACAAGAGCACGGGCAATGGCAACTCTCTGCTGCTGACCGCCGGAAAGACTGTTTACCCGACGCTCACCAAAACCGGAGAGCATTACCATTTTAAGCATTTGGTTAACCTTCTCTTTAATCTCTTCTTTTGGAACCTTTTTTTCACGCAAAGGAAATGCCACGTTTTCAAATACATTTAAATGAGGGAATAATGCGTATTTTTGAAATACCGTATTAACATGACGTTTATGGGGAGGAACATCATTAATTCTTTCGCCCATAAAAATAACATCACCTTCATCCGGGTACTCAAAACCTCCAATAATGCGCAGAGTAGTTGTCTTACCGCAACCGGAAGGGCCAAGAAGTGTCATAAACTCATTGTCATGAATATCCAGACTGATGCAATCCAAAACCGTTTCATCCTCAAAGGCTTTAGAGACATTTTTCAGTTCAATTATTTTCTTCATGTCCTTTGCTCCTCTCATCATCCTGTAAATTACATTTTTTATAAATCGTAAAAAAGTGGCAAGCCACTTTTGCAGCATACCACTACTGTTTCAATAAAGTCTACCTTAGAATACAACAAGTAGAATGAAATGTCAATATATAAAAAGGCTCCCACACCATTGTATAGGAGCCTTTTTTACTAATCACACTTTTCTTCACAGCCGCAGGTTTCACTTCTGCCAAAGTAGGTGTAATCCTGTCTTTCCCTGCATACATTTTTCTCTTCACATACAGACTTTTTTTCTTCACGATAATCATTATCATGGCAATGACAATGATGGTCGTGATCATGATGGTCATGTACATGATGATGAGAATGATTATCACATTCACAATCGCATACATTCTGTGCATTGTTATTGCCGCTACAGCAGCAAAGTAATAATAAGATTAACAGACAATTCATAAACAAATATCCTTTAATTGTTTACCGTATTCTATGCCTGTTAGCTTAAAATGTTGCATGTACAGCTATTCTTTTATCCATCCGCCTGCTCTGGTATGCTTTACCAGCTCCTTCCTGATACAGTCAAAGGTTTCCTTTTCGCCCCTATCTGCAAGCATTATCAGATAATGCAACAGAATTGTTCTTGTCTCCTCATGCATGGGGGCACTGTCCGTGCCACCGTAATAATACTTGAGGGATGCATCATCTGTATAATCCTTACCTTTATAAACTTTACTGGCCGCTATTCTGTCCATCAGCATTTCCGCAATATATTTATCGGGCATTCTGACCGGAACCATCCCACCCGGAACCGTCCTGGAATAATCAATCCAATATTCATAATGATGTTTATTCCGACCCTTATGATGGAGCCACGCAGCAGAATAACCGATATCGTTACGCTCTGCACAATTGGGACTCATGTTTCCCTGAAAATATTTTACACCCACCATAAATTCAGAAGGACTAAACTTCGACATATCATGAAATAGCCCTTGTCTGTACAGTCCTATCTTAAAACATCCCTTTGCAACCAGATACTTATGAATGGTAACCGTTTTTAAATGCTTCCAAAACCTTCCCATCCTATAACCTCTCTTTTCTAAAAAGGCTGACGCTCTTTTCTTTTTATCGCACTTTTTGACATTTTTCTTGCATTTTCATCCATAACGCCGACATATAATGCAATACTTCTTGCATTTACAGTTATCATTTCTGCCAAAGTATCTACTTTGTTATCAAGAACAGCCTTATCCTCCGAACCTGTCACTATCCGGCGTTCCCACTTGTATCCTTTCGGTAATCTGGGCAATGCAAGCTTACAGGGCTCCCAATGCATATTGATTCCCAGATAGAGGAAATTATCCTCCTCTCCGCTCCTGTGTCTGCCATAGCTGCCGCAATATAAAATACCTGCGCTTCTTTCATATACCTCCATGGAAGGCTGCCATGCTTTTTCACCGTGATAGGATACATCCGGATAACCGCAGGAAATGTAATCCATGAGTCTTGGTTCTGCGTCCTTTTTAAGAACAGGATGATTATTTCTTATACTGACAAGACTCTTAAAAAACTCATATATCTCTTTGTTTCTATCCAAATCCTTCCAGTTTAACCAGGTAATTTCGTTGTCCTGACAATAGGGATTGTTATTGCCACTCTGGGAATTGCCAAATTCATCTCCCATAAATATCAAAGGCGTAGAATGACTGAAAAAAAGAAACATCATGGCATTTTTTATCTGTTGTATTCTCAGCTTTTGAATTTTCTTCTTGCGGGTTGTTCCCTCTTCACCACAATTCCAGCTGCAGTTATAATCACTGCCGTCACGATTGTTTTCACCATTCTCTTCATTGTGCTTACGGTCAAAAGATACCATATCCATAAGAGTCATACCATAATAGTTGGAGAAGAAATGGATTCGCCCCATATTGCGCGGTATGGTACGCATATGGTACAAAGCAGTCCCAAGCATTCCCTCGTCACCCTTTAGGAAGCGACGCATATCAAATAAATATTGGTCCTGATATACCGCAAGGTTTTCATAGGATAGCTTTGCCTCCGGCCCGTAAATCCTGTCAATATCAAAGCCGTGATACCAAAGCTTGGTCTCAGCAAGTAACGGATCCTGCGCCAGTGCATCCGCAGGTAAATGTTCACCCATCAGATGAAAACCATCCACATGATAGGTAAGAACCCAGAACCGCAAAATTTCCGGGATATCACACATCCTGACATCAGCAGGGAAATAAAACTGTAACACGACCTCCAAACCATTCTTATGAAAAGCCTTTACAAGCTCCTTAAATTCTGTCACACTATCCGCAGTTGCACTGTATGCCGCCTTGGGCGCATAATAATATCCCTTGGTATACCCCCAGTAATTCAGCCTTTCCTCCTGTTTTACGCCATAGGCCATTGGTTTTCCCGCATCCTTATATTCAATAAACTCATAAACCGGCTGCAACTCAACCGTAGTAATACCGGTCGCCTTCAAATAAGGTATTTTTTCCATAAGTCCGGCAAAGGTACCTTTATGCTTTACTCCGGAGGAAGTATGTGCAGTAAAGCCTCTTACATGAAGACAGTAACAAATTGCATCCTTATAAGGAATCTCGGGATTCTTATCATCTTCCCAATCAAACCCCTCTTCGGGAATAAAAGCTTTAAGTTCCTCTTCCTTACACTTTTTTCCATAAGAAATACCGGTCTTAAATGCTTTTGCATATACATCAGGAATCTTTTCCTCTTCTTCATAAAAGAGATAGCATAAGTCGCCCGGATTCTGAAGCTTTATGTGCTTGGTATATATATTCCCCAGTCTTTCATCCGATGAAAAAGCAAGCTTCTTTTTTTGTCTGCCGGATTCTCTGTCATACAATAAAATGCCGCAATCCTTCTTTCCCGACGCAAATGAGAAGGTAACTCCGTCATCCTCTCTACGTGCTCCCAACGGATAGGGTAAATAACCTGTATTCTTTGCCATACCTAACCCTCCTAACATATATTTTATTATAATGTATTGCAGAAAAAATCACAAGCGGTTATACTAAAGACATCATTTGTAAATAAAGGAGAATACCCATGGCTAAAAAGAACGATTACGAAGCAGAAGAAATGACTTTGACTCTTGAATTGGAGGACGGAACCAGTGTGGAATGTGCCGTTATTACCATTCTCACCGTAGAGTCTAATGATTATATTGTAGTACTCCCTCTTGACGAGGACGGCAACAACGAAGACGGAGAGGTATGGTTCTACCGCTACAGCGAGAATCCCGATGACCCTAACGAAGAACCTGAGCTTGGCTATATCGATGATGACGACGAATATGAAAAGGTTGCTGATGCTTTTGATGAATATTTGGACAACTGTGAATTTGATGAAATTGTAGAGGAATAATCTTTTAAAATAGGATTTAAAAATCTGGATGGAAGTCTGGGATGTTTTTCGTTACCGCCAAGGTAAGATAAGCCCAGACTTTTTTTTGCCCTGGTCATTGCCACATACAGAATGCGTCTTTCCTCTTCTATTATCGCTTCCTCCTGCATGCTTCCGTAGGGATATATCCCTTCATTGCAATCGGGTATATATACATAGTCAAATTCCAGGCCTTTAGCACCATGCACTGTCATTAGCTGTAAGGAAATATTCTCCTTTCCTTTTTCATCACGCATTTGTCTTCTCTCTTTTAGAGCTTCTATCCATTCATTCAATTCATGGTATTGTTTAATATCTTCAGATATAAAATCCAGAATTTCGAACCATTCCATAAACAGTTCTTTTCTGTTTCCTGCTTTCTTTCTCAGGTAATCCTCATAACCGATTGCACGCCTTATATACTGTACTCCCAGATAAAGAGAGCATTTCTTCAGCTTCATAAGCTGTTCTTGCAGTTCCAGTTCTCCTCTTCCCCTGATACCGCTTCCGCTTTCTAAAACGCTTTCCCTGTCAATTCCCCGATACGGCCTGTTGATTATCTGAAGGTACAAGCTTCTTTTAAAGCCTTCCTTGGCAAGCTTTAAGTACGCTATAATATCCTTTACAACAAAGTGTTCATATATACTCAATGTCTTTTCCTTCATCACGTATTTTATACCTTTTTTGTCAAGCCAGACTGCCATGCGCTGCATTTGCAAATTGGTCCTAAATAAAACGGCACTACTATCAAAAGCACACCTTTCAACAATCTCCTTACATATCATTTCATATTGTAACTCTTTTGTATAAACTTCCATCACTTTTACACATCGGACGCCTAATCCGCCTTTTATTGCAGAATAAAGTTTCTTTTGGAAACGGCTCTTATTCTGCCCAATGACAGCCATAGATACATTAACAATTTCCTGATTACTCCTGTAATTTTGTTCAAGGATTATGGTATTTGCCGCAAAATCTCTTTGAAATTTTTTAATGCAGGAAGGTGAAGCGCCACGGAAGCTGTATATGGACTGGTCATCATCACCTACTGCAAATACACTACCGCAATTTTGAGCCAAAAGCCTGATTACCTTATATTGAATGGGATTGATATCCTGAAATTCATCCAGCAGAATAAACGGAAATCGTTCCTGCCACTCCTCAAGAATTCTGTCATTCTCTGAAAGCAAACAAAAGCACTCCCGTACCATATCGTCAAAATCCATGAAATTCTCCTCTTTACAAAGAATTTCATATTCCCTAAAGACATCCAAAAACTGAGCCTGCCAATTAGAATTTACCTTTTTAATGGAATGTTCCTGATTATTCGTATTCTTGTAATAGCTGATTGCCGTAAGAAGCTCTTCTGCGTCGCGACTATTTATTTCTAGATTATATTTTTTCATCACGATATATAAAAGTTCTTTTTTCTTTACATCTGTTATTAAAGTTATACCTTTATAGCCGGGAGATTTCTTCAAAATATGATAAAAGCAGGAATGAAAAGTACCAAAGGTTACCGGATAGGAGTATTCAGATTGGTTGATGAAACGTTTTTGCATGGAAAGTGCAGCATCTTTTGTAAATGTAAGTACTAATATTTTTTCAGGGGAAACATGGAGAACTTCCATGAGATAAAAGATTCGTTGTATTACGACGGTTGTTTTTCCGGAGCCCGGACCCGCCAGAACAAGAAGCGGGTCCACTCCGTAGGTCACAGCCTTTCGCTGTGCATCATTTAAGTTTTCTAAATTAAGCATTCTCTAAAAGAGCAATACCTTTGCGGATTCTAGAAAGAGACTCCTCCTTGCCCAGAACCTCCATGATTTCGGTAGCTCCTGCAGGAGTCATCTGCTTTCCGGAAACTGCTGTACGGATAGGCCACATCACATAACCGTTCTTACAGCCCTTTTCCTCCACATATTTCACAAGAGCCTGATACAGTCCGTCGTTACTGTAATCCTCCTGCGCCTCTAAAATCGGTAATACATCCTTTAATACTTCCAAGGAGGATGCAGCATCCGTCTTCATCTTCTTGTGGGTATACATTGCAATATCATATTCGGGCAATGCTTCAAAAAAGTCCACATGTTCAGCAATGTCAGGGAATACCTCAATACGGGTCTTAACCATTGCTGCAATCTTCTTTAAATCAAAATCCTTGGTAAGTGCCTGCTTTAAGTAAGGCTCAGCCATCTCATAGAACACATTAAAATCCATCGCCTTTAAATATTCACTGTTCATCCAGCGAAGCTTTACAATATCGAATACTGCGGGGGATTTGCTGATTCTGCGGTAATCAAAATTCTTAATCAATTCATCAAGTGTGAAAATTTCGCAGTTATCCTCAGGGCTCCAGCCAAGCAATGCCACATAGTTTACAATAGCTTCTGTCACAAAGCCCTGCTCTATTAAATCTTCAAAAGAAGAATGTCCGCTGCGCTTGGAGAGCTTCTTGTGATTTTCATCGGTAATCAGAGGCAAGTGTATATATACAGGTACCTCCCAGCCGAAAGCATCATACAGTCTCACATATTTTGGTGAGGAAGAAAGATATTCATTTCCTCTCACAACATGAGTAATGTTCATGGTATGGTCATCCACAACATTAGCAAAATTATAGGTAGGATAACCGTCAGACTTAATCAGAATCATATCATCCAGCTCTGCATTTTCCACCGTAATATCGCCGTAAAGCTCATCATGAAAGGTGGTTGTTCCCTCGTTAGGAATATTCTGACGGATGACGAAGGGCTTACCTTTGGCAAGGTTTGCATCAACTTCCTCCTTGGAAAGAGACAGACAATGCTTGTCATAAATCATAATCTCTTTGCCTTCCACAATCTCTGTCTTAAGGGAAGCAAGTCTCTCCTTGTCGCAGAAGCAATAATATGCCTCTCCCTTCTCCACAAGCTCCTTTGCATACTTCATATAAATGCCGGTCTGCATACGCTCACTCTGAACGTAGGGACCGTATCCGCCATCCTTATCAGGGCCTTCATCATGAATCAGTCCGGTCTTTTCAAGGGTTCTGTAAATTATCTCGGTAGCACCCTCTACATAACGCTCCTGGTCTGTATCCTCAATACGGAGCATAAAATCCCCGCCGTCATGCTTTGCCACCAAAAATTCATATAATGCGGAACGCAAATTTCCTACATGCATCTTACCTGTAGGACTGGGCGCGTATCTGGTTCTAATCTTAGTCATAATACTGTACCGTAATATCCTTTCGTTGTTATCTTAGCTTTTCCTATTTTATCTTCTTTTTCCTAAATATGCAATGTGTTTTTCTTATCCTCTTACCTGACCGTTTCCGGTAATTGCATATTTGTAAGATGTTAGCTCCTTTAAGCCCATGGGACCTCTTGCATGAAGCTTCTGGGTACTGATACCAATTTCTGCACCAAATCCAAATTCAAAACCATCCGTAAAACGTGTGGATACATTCCAATATACACAGGCTGCATCCACCTGATTTAAGAACTGCTCTGCCGCCTCGGCATCCTCAGTCACAATACATTCTGAATGCTTTGTATTATATTTATTAATGTGAGCAATAGCTTCTTCAACACTGTCAACCGTCTTCATGGACAAAATGTAATCCAAATACTCTTTGCCGAAATCATCTTCCGTAGCAGGGATACAGTCACTAAGCACAGCCCTTACTCCCTCATCACCTCGAAGCTCCACATTCTTAGCACTTAATGCTTCTTTCAGTTTGGGTAAAAAGTCCTCTGCAATCTTTCTGTGTACTACAAGGGATTCACAGGCATTGCATACACCGATTCTCTGGGTTTTGGCATTGAAGATAATGTTAACAGCCATATCCATATCAGCTGCTTCATCCACATAGACGTGGCAGTTACCCGTTCCGGTCTCAATTACGGGGATGGTACTGTTTTCCACAACGCTTTGAATCAGCCCTGCACCGCCTCTGGGAATTAACACATCCACATATTCATTCATTTTCATAAATGCAGCGGTCACAGCTCTGTCCGTATCCTCAATCAGCTGTATGGCATTCTCTGTAATGCCGCATTCCGCCAATGCTTCCTTTAACACCTTTACAATCGCGATATTGGAATGGATGGCATCACTTCCACCCTTTAAAATTACTGCATTACCGGTTTTAAAACAAAGACCGAAGGCATCAGCGGTCACATTGGGTCTTGACTCATAGATAATGCCGATAACGCCTAAGGGAACGCGCTTCTTTTCAATCTGCATACCGTTTGGACGTTCAAATCGTTCCATCACCTCACCGATGCAATCGGGAATATCCACGATCTGCCGAAGCCCCTCTGCCATCGCTTCTATACGCACTTCATTCAGACGGAGACGGTCTAAAAGGCCCTGATGCATACCGTTCTTTTCACCATTTTTAATATCCACCTCATTCGCCTTTAAAATGTCTTCCTGTTTTTCAACTAATTTTGCAGCAGCGGTCATAAGTGCCCGATTCTTTTCTTCTGTGCTAAGTACCTGCAGGCTGTATTTTGCTGCAACTGCACTTTGTCCCATTGTCGTTAAATCCATTTTACTCCCTCATTTCTTTTCTAAAATAAAATAACCTGATAAGGTTTAATATCATTGTCATTTGCGGGTATTGCTTCAACCTTCTGACATTTAAAGCCTATTGCTATGGTTCTTAGCTGTAAAGCCGGTTTATCAAAAAGATAGCGGTCATAAAAGCCCTTACCGTATCCGATACGGTTGCGCATGCCGTCAAATGCTACTCCCGGCATAAGCATTAATGTTTTATTTGTATAGACCTCATCATAAACATAAACTTCTGTATCACCCAAAGGCTCCCTGATACCCTTGTAGCCCTCTTTAAGGTCCTGTAAGGAAAGTATACGGTAAAATACCATATCCTCACCTATAACCCTTGGTAAAAATACTCTTTTACCCATTTTTATGGCTTCCTCAAGTAACTCATCCGTGGAAATCTCACTCCCATAACCAGCAAATCCCAAAATGGTATCTGACAGATAAAACCACTGATGTCCGAGAAGCCGCTCAGTCATCATAACGGATGCGCGTAATCTTTCTTCCACCGTAATGGAATTGCGCTTTTCCAAAACTTCCCTGCGAAGCTCTTTTTTTGTCTTACTTTGTTCCATCATCCTTGCTCTTTCTTTTCTCGCTTAACTTCTCCATTGTGCCATCCGGTCTCTCAATGGTAATACTGTCAAGCTGACCGCGCAGATTAGCCCTAACGGAAGCCACATATTCTTTTCGAAGCAGTGCCTGTTCTTCCTTTTCCTCCGGTGTCAGCCCCTCTGCCTGTGATTTATGATAAAGCTCATTGATACGCTTTATTTTTTCATCCATATTCATAATAGGTCCTCACTTTCATTCTTAAGCTATTTTACTGTAAGCTATTCTTTACGTCAACCTGTTAAATTCTGCAGCAATCATTTCTGCCACACGGACACCGTCCATAGCCGCAGAGGTTATGCCTCCTGCATATCCCGCTCCCTCTCCACAGGGATAGAGACCAATAACCTGCGATTGCAAGCTTACATCCCTATGAATTCTTACCGGAGAGGAGGTTCTGCTCTCCACACCGAGAAGTATTGTATCATGGCGGTCAAAGCCCTTTATCTGTCTGCCAAAGGACTCCATTCCTTCCACAAATGCATCATTGCACGCCTTTGGAAGAATTTTACTTACGTCAGCCCATACATATTCTCCTTTTGTACAAGGCATTAGAGGTGATTCTCCGTCATGTATTTCACAATCCTTCTGCTTATCATCTTCCAATATATCAGAAGTACTTACCTTATCTTTAAAATCACCATAACGCTGTACCGGAATTCTTCCTCCCCCAAGCTGATATGCCTTCTCCTCTAAGCTTCTCTGGAAGGCAATTCCCGCAAGAGGATGATTTGAGCCAAAATCCTCAGGTGTCACGGATACTATAATGGCGCTGTTTGCATTCTCACCGTCTCTTTTGCTATAGCTCATACCGTTTACTGCAAGTCGTCCTTCCTCGGAAGAGGCATTCACTACATATCCTCCGGGACACATACAGAAGGAATACACGCCTCTGCCGTCAGACGCTTTCGCAGTAAGCTTATAAGGAGCAGCTCCCAACTCAACCGGCTTTTCATCTCCATATTGACTAACGTTAATCATCCTCTGAGGGTGCTCTACACGAAGTCCAACAGCAAAGCTTTTCGCCTCCATGGGTATCTGCTTTTCATAAAGCATGGAAAAGGTATCTCTGGCACTGTGGCCGATGGCCAGCACCAATTGCTCACAGCAAAGCTCCTCGTCATCGTTTATCACAACA
>SVFG01000071.1:10571-12364 GCA_015056975.1 Lachnospiraceae bacterium
TTACTTTACCAGTTCCGGAGTCATCCTTTACGAGTATAATATCTGTCACCTGACTTTGAAACCGTACCTGACCGCCCAGACGGATAATCTCCTCACGCATAG
Organism: Lachnospiraceae bacterium; assembly: GCA_015056975.1. GTDB lineage: Bacteria > Bacillota > Clostridia > Lachnospirales > Lachnospiraceae > Acetatifactor. The sequence continues at coordinate 10,674 of SVFG01000071.1, forward strand.
CCTTTACAACCTTACTTAACACATCCGTTCCGATATGAGGCTTTGCATCATATAAAATGGATTCCTTTGCCCCAAATTTTACAAACACCTCCAAAACGGCACGATTACGGCCATCCTTGTCCTTCACAAGAGTATTTAGCTTGCCGTCTGAAAAAGTACCTGCTCCCCCCTCGCCAAACTGAACATTTGACATAGGATTAAGCTTTCCGGTTTTCCAGAATTCTTCAACATCCCTTGTACGTTCCTCCACAGCTTTCCCCCGTTCCAAAAGTATGGGGTTATATCCGTGTAATGCCAAAAAATACGCACAAAACAAGCCGGCAGGACCGGCTCCCACAATAACCGTAGGATGCTCCTGCACTTTTTTACCTGATGGAGGAAAGGTGTATTTTATTTTTTCCTCCCTGCTTATCTGTTCCTTAAGCCCCTTCTTCCGAAGTACTGCTTTATATACTTTTTCTTCCTGTTTCACGGAGATTTCTACCGTATATATATAATAAACATCGGGCTTTTTTCTTGCATCAATGGATTGTCTTACAATGTCAAATTCCAAAACATCCGACTCTCTAACCGACAAAATGCCAAGCACCTTCTTATACAAATTATCTCTGTTATGCCCGCATTTCATTTTCAATTGATTGATTCGTATCATAAAACCTATTCCTTTACCACAGGAGTACCTGCCGCCGCCATACCTGACAAATAGCCGCTTGACCATGCCCACTGCAGGTTATATCCGCCACATTTGCCATCCACATCCAGTATCTCTCCCGCAAAATATAAATCCTTTAGAAGGAGAGATTCCATATTGTCAGTAATTTGCGAAAGCTCCACGCCTCCTGCCGACACCTGCGCATTGTCAAAGGATTTACTCCCCGTCACATGAAGCCTCCAGTTCTGACACATGTTATAAAAGCCTTCAAGCTTAGCTTCATCAATCTGTGAAACCGGCAATTCGCTCTTTAAACCTACCTGTTTCATAAACAACATAATAAGCTTTTTATGTAAAAGACCCGTAAGAAATTCCTCTGTGGTTCTTCCTTCCTGTAAAAGTCTTCTAATCTGACAAAGCTGTGTAAATTCTCCCTCATTGAAATCAGGCAATAGGTTGACAGAAAGCTCAACCTCCTTTTTATCCGCTAAAAGGAAATTAACCATTCGGCTTAATTGAAATACCGGAATTCCGGACACACCATAATCCGTAAGCTGCAATTCCCCGCGTTCCTTCGCTACGCATTTACCCTCTGAAAAAACTGAAATCTCAGCATCTGCGCGCACTCCCGCAACTGCCTTCAAATACTCCTCCTTGCAGATTAACTGCACCAGCGCAGGTACCACCTTCGTTACACGATGTCCCAATTCTCTTGCAAGCTTAAAACCGCTACCGTCAGAACCGGTCTTTGGAGCTGCTTTCCCTCCGCATGCAATCACTACACTGTCAAAGGTAAAATGTTCACCGGAAGCATCTACCATCCATTTGTCTTTCTTTTTATGTACGGCAGTTACCTTCCTGTTTTCATGAAGCTTAATATGAAGTGCTTTCATCTCATAGCGAAGCACATCCAATACTACCGCTGCCTGTTCACAGGAAGGATACAGATAACCGTTTTTATCTTTGACAAGCAAACCGATACCCCTGAAAAATGAAATAGTATCCATGACATCAAACCGACCCAGGGCACGCTCCACAA
>SVFG01000072.1 GCA_015056975.1 Lachnospiraceae bacterium
GACACCATTTGGAAATGTACCAATTGCGGTCATATTCATATCGGTAAACAGGCTCCTGAGATTTGTCCCGTATGTAGTCATCCTCAGGCTTACTTTGAGGTAAAGGCTGAAAATTACTAGGAACTATTATGAGTGACAGAACCTGCAAAAGATGTCTGACCAGAGAACTTGCTGATCAGGCGAAGGAATTTCAAAACATTCGGGATTATATTGATAATCTGGATGTGGATATCAAGAGCCCGGACGAGCTGTATGAGGAGCGGTTAAGTGTTTGCAAGGAATGCGATATGCTCCTTGCCGGAATGTGCAGAAAGTGCGGCTGTTATGTGGAATTGCGGGCGGCAGTTACAAAGAATTACTGCCCGGGCAAAAAATGGTAGATAAATACTGATATAAAGTGAAAACAGGCTAACCCATAACGGGAAAGCCTGTTTTCTGTATGTTGTATAAAAGGAAATATGAAGAACGCTTAGCCCATAATCACTTCTACATTGACATCCTTCTTGGAGGAGTCATGAGGAATGATATTGCCGGAAACTTCCACGCCATCTACAAGGAGCTTGGAAACGCCCTTTTGCACATTGTCAGGGTTCTTAACCTGAATGTGGTAGTTGGTGCCGCGGTAGGTTCTTGTAAGGGTGAAATCACCGAAACCGTCGGGTGTACAAGGGTTAATCTGTAAACCGTCATGAGTGGGATATACACCTAAAATATACTGTGAAATATTGACAAAGGTCCATGCAGCAGTACCTGTCAGCCAGCTGTTCTTTGCCTCACCATGTCTGGGAGCATCCTTACCTGCCACCATCTGAGAGTATACATAAGGCTCTGTGCGATGGATTTCGCTGATGTCCTCCACGTAAGCGGGACAGGTCTTCTTATAAATTTCAAATGCACGGTCGCCTCTGCCGAGTACGGTTTCTGCAATGGATACCCAGGGGTTATTGTGGCAGAAGATACCTGCATTCTCCTTGTATCCCGGAGGATAGGAGGAAACCTCGCCAAGCTCCAAATGGTAACGGGTATAAGCAGGCTGTAAAATCATTACACCATAATCGGTATCAAGCTTCTCCTTTACGGAATTCAGTGCCTTTTCGGCAAGACCTTCCTTTACACCTACGCCTGCAAGTACACAGAAGCCCTGAGGTTCAATGAAGATTTGTCCTTCTTCGCACTCGCGGGAACCAATCTTCTTGCTGAATGCATCGTAAGCGCGGATAAACCAATCACCGTCCCAACCGCTTTCTAAGATGGTATCATACATGATTTGAACTTCCTTGCGGGCATATTCTGCTTCAGCCAAATCTCCTAAAAGCTCGCAAAGCTGTGCATACTCTTCACCGTATTTTACAAACATACCTGCGATAAATACAGATTCTGCAACCGGTCCTTCGCTGGGACCAAAGGTCTGGAAGGATTCGCCGGGATGCTCTGAGAAGCAGTTTAAGTTCAGACAGTCATTCCAGTCTGCACGTCCGATCAAAGGTAATTTATGAGGTCCCTTGTGATTTACAATGTAATCGAAGGAACGCTTCAAGTGGTTCATCAGTGGAGTAGCTTTGCTCTCATCGTTGTCAAAGGGAACCATCTGAGAGAGGATGGATAAATCTCCGGTCTCCCTTATGTAAGCGCTTGTGCCGGCAATCAGCCACAGAGGATCGTCATTAAATCCACTACCGATATCTGAGTTACCTTTCTTGGTGAGAGGCTGGTACTGATGATATGCACTACCGTCCTCAAACTGGGTGGAGGCGATATCAATGATACGCTCTCTTGCACGGTCGGGAATTAAATGTACAAAGCCGAGTAAATCCTGACAGGAATCTCTGAAGCCCATGCCTCGTCCGATACCGGATTCATAATAGGAAGCGGAGCGGGACATGTTGAAGGTAACCATACACTGATACTGATTCCAGATATTAACCATGCGGTTAACCTTCTCGTCAGCGGACTGTACCTGATACTTGGAGAGCAGAGTCTCCCAATAAGCACCAAGCTCAGCGAACGCCTTGTCTACAGCTTCTTCGGTTTTGTATCTTGAAAGCATATCCCATGCAGGCTTCTTATTAATAATATTGTAAGCTTCCCATTTGTCTTCTACAGGGTTTTCTATGTATCCGAGTACAAAAATATAAGTTTTGCTTTCACCGGGAGCAAGGGTAACATCAAGCTGGTGGGAAGCGATAGGAGACCAGCCGCTTGCGATAGAGTTGGTACAGGAGCCCTTTTCTACAGCTTCCGGTTTATCAGCGCCTCTGTATGCGCCCAGGAAATCATCTCTGGAGGTATCAAAACCGTTTATGGGAGCGTTTACGGAATAAACTGCATAGTGATTACGGCGCTCTCTGTATTCGGTTTTGTGGAAAATGGTGGAATCCACCACCTCAACCTCGCCGATGCTTAAGTTTCTCTGGAAATTCTTCATATCATCATCGGCATTCCAGAGACACCATTCTACATAAGAAAAAACAGAAAATGTTTTTTCTGTATTACTTTCATTAGTAAGGGTCAGCTTCTGGATTTCGCAGTTGTCATTCATGGGTACGAAGGACAAAAGGGAAGCCTTTAACTGATTCTTGGTGGATGTAAAGCGGCTGTAGCCGATACCGTGACGGCATTCGTAGCTGTCGAGCTCGGTTTTTGTGGGCTGCCATCCGGGATTCCAGATGGTATTTCCTTCTTTAATATAGAAGTACTTACCGTTTACATCACCGGGAACATCATTGTAACGATAACGGGTCATGCGAAGCAGTTTTGCATCTTTATAGAAGGTATAGCCGCCGCAGGTATTGGAAATTAAACTGAAAAACTCGTTGCATCCCAGGTAGTTAATCCAGGGTAGAGGAGTTTTGGGGGTGGTAATGACATATTCTTGGTTTAAATCATCAAAATAACCGAATTTCATAATAAATGCCCTCACATTGTAATTTTTAATATTGATTATAATGTAGCAAAAGTTCAAACAACGAAAACGATTAAGGAATACTATGGTTTCAGTATATATAAAAAAAATAAATAATGCAATAGTATTTCTGAAAAAAGTACGAAAACGTTTCCGCATTTTTGACGAATGCAAAAGCTAAAAAAGAGGGTGCTACGGCTAAATTGCCAAAAACAACATGTTAAAACTGTATAAAATGTACAAAATGATGATAAAAGCGCCAAAAAGTATTGCGAAACTGTGAAAAGTGTTGTATATTGAATTTACGAAAACGGTTAAGTAAGAGGAGCGAACCATGGCATCTTTAAAAGATATTTCAAAGGTGTGCGGAGTATCGGTTGCCACGGTGAGTAAGGCACTGAACAATCAAACCGACATTGGAGAAGAGACAAGAGCATACATTAAGAGAGTGGCAAAGGAAATGGGCTATGCCCCCAATCTTTCCGCAAGAGCATTAAAAACCAACAGGACACATAGTATCGGAGTGCTTCTTGTGGATGATGCGGGAAACGGACTAACCCATGACCATTTCGCCAGTGTTCTGGACAGCTTCAAGAAAGTTGTTGAGAAAAGTGGTTATGATATTACTTTTGTAAACTGCTGCAAGGAACGGCAGGATCGGATGCCTTATCTGGAGCACTGCAGATACAGAGGATTTGACGGTGTGATGCTGGCCTGCATTGATTTTAACGCTCCCGAAATAATTGAATTGGTACAGAGCGATATTCCGGTGATTACCATTGACCATATCTTTAATGAGTGTAATGTGGTAATTTCCGATAACGTGGGAGGCATCAGACAGCTGGTGGAGTATATCCACGGAAAAGGACACAGGAAGATTGCTTACATACACGGAGCAGATTCAGTGGTTACCAAAAACCGTCTGGCAAGCTTTTACCGGACAGCTGAGAAACTGGAGCTTGCAGTTCCGGATGCATATATTAAGGAAGGTGCATACCGTGATACCACTGCCAGTTACAAGGCGACCAATGAACTGCTTGATTTACCCGAACCGCCTACCTGTATCATATATCCTGATGATTTTGCCGCATTTGGCGGAATCAATGCTATCAGTGAAAGAGGACTTAGAATTCCTGAGGATGTTTCGGTGGCAGGATATGACGGTATTCCGGCGGTACAGCATATGGTGCCCAGACTTACCACTGTGAAGCAGGATGCGGAGCAGATTGGAAGAGTGGCGGCAGAGAAGCTGATTAATTTGATTGAGAAGCCAAAGACTACTTTGGTAGAACAGAAGATTATTCCGGTGACATTACTGGAAGGACGTTCGGTTTCCGATTTGTCCGAAGGGGCGGAATAACTGACAGTTTGAAGTAAGAAAAGGAGCAATGTATATGAAGGATTTTCTGAGGAATACATGGAAACACAGAGCGCATGTTGTCATGGCGTTGCCGGCATTCTTGATTTTATTCTTTATCATGTATGTGCCGATGACCGGTGTGTGTCTGGCGTTTAAGGATTACAAAACAAGCGCCGGTATTTTCGGAAGTGATTGGAATGGCCTGGAAAACTTTAAGTTCCTGATTGCATCCAAGAGAATCTTCCTTAGAATGACGAGGAATACGCTGATATATTATGTTATCTTTACCGCTGTAGGAACGGTACTTAATGTTGCACTTGCCGTTGCAATTGACCAATGTGTATTCAAGAAAGCTACCAAGACCATGCAGACGATAATGATTATTCCGGTATTCATTTCTTATGCGGCAGTGCAGTTCATTGCCAATGCATTTTTACATGATCAAACCGGTATTATCAATAATACCTTTGGCACTGATTTTAGGTTTTTTACGGATGCCGGGGTACCCTTTTGGCCGTTGATACTTACCATCATAAAGATATGGAAGGATACGGGATACGGAGCTGTCCTATACATGTCGGTGTTGGCCGGTGTGGATTCCAGTCTGTATGAAGCGGCAGAGATTGACGGCGCAAGTAAATGGCAGAAGATATGGCATATTTCCCTGCCGGCATTGATCCCTATGATTACGGTTATGCTGTTGCTTTCCGTAGGTAGTATTATGAAGTCTGATACCGGTCTGTTCTATCAGGTTACCCGAAATGTTGGTGCCATCCATGAGACCACACAGGTTATCGACTCCTATGTATTTCATGCGGTTAAGACCAGCAACAATATCGGATTTACGGCTGCAACCAGTTTGTTCCAGTCCGTGACGGGATTGTTACTTATGTTGTTTGCCAACGGAGTGGTACGTAAGGTACATCCGGATAACGCATTGTTCTAAGGAGGTGGTGTGATGAGTAAGAAAAAAGGCAATATGGCCGATTTGGCACCCTCCAGAAGAGATAAAAAAGGTTTCGGACAGTATTTATTAGTATTTATACTTTTTGTATATACAGTACTTTGTGCATTACCGATTTTCCTGGTATTTGTGTCAGCATTTGCAGATGACAAGTGGATTGCACAAAACGGATTCAGTTTTTGGCCGGGAGAATGGTCTATGGCAGGCTTCAACTCCGTACTCCGTTACGGCAGTAAGCTGCTTACCTCCTATGGTGTAACTCTTTTTGTAACCATTGTAGGTACTGCATTCGGACTTTTGGTTATGAGTATGTTTGCTTACGCCATCAGCAGAAAGGGATTCAGACTTGCCAGATTTTTATCCATTTATCTGTTGATTCCCATGCTGTTTAACGGCGGACAGCTTTCAGGTTACATTGTATTTACCCAGTGGTATCACTTGAAGGACAGTTTACTTCTTTTAATCCTTCCCTTAAGTGTAACCACCATGAACGTGATTATTTTACGAACCTATATCGTTAACAGTATACCCTCTGAGCTTATGGAAGCGGCAAAGATTGACGGTGCAGGAGAATACAGAACATTTTTCCAGATTACCCTGCCGCTTCTTAAGCCTTCATTAGCAGCAGTAGGCTTTATGCTGGCAACCAGCTATTGGAATGATTGGCAGAATGCAATGCTCTATATCAAATCCGACAGCAAGCAGCCCCTGCAGCTTCTGCTTGTAAGTATTCAGAGCAGTATTGAGTTCTTGTTAAATAACACCAATGTGCCGGCCTCGGTAAGAGCGGCAATGGGAGGAACGATTCCTCAATATTCCTCCACAATGGCAACGGTGCTTATCGTTATCGGACCTATTATGGTGGCATATCCCTTCTTCCAAAAGTACTTTATTAAGGGATTGACCGTGGGCTCTGTTAAGGGCTAAAACAGTAATATACATATGGTATTCGGGATGTGCAGTAGTTGTACATTCTTAAGAATATAATTATTAAATGGGAGGCATTTATAATGAAGAACAAAATCATGAAGAAACTGCTTGCAACTGCATTAGTTGCAGCAATGTCTGTATCAATGCTTACCGGTTGTGGTAAGGGTTCATCAGACGGTATGGTAACTATCAATGTTACCAGAGCTACCTTTAACCTTGCTGACGCTGACGATGCTCAGGTTCAGAAGGTAGAGGACGCTATCAATGAGTACATTAAGGATAAGATTAATGTTCGCATTGAGCTCAACGACTTAGGCTCCGGTTCTTACACCGAGCAGGCTAACATGGCATTGAACGCTGAGGAGGTTAATCTGTTGTGGACTGCATCCTGGCAGAGCACAATCGGTACCAATGACCTTGTTCCCAACGAGGCTGTTTATGATTTGACAGACCTTATCAAGGACACCACTCTTTATAAGTCCATGGACGAGGGACAGTGGGAAGCTTCCAAGTATGATGGCAAGATCTACTTCATCCCTGTTTACAAGGATAACGTAGAAGGTTACGATTTCATGTTCCGTAAGGCAGTTGCTGACAAGTATGGTTGGGATGTATCCAAGGTTAAGAGCCTTCAGGATCTTGAGCCCATGCTTAAGGACGCTAAGGCTGAAGGTCTTAAGTATCCTTTCCTTACCCAGAGAACGGCTATGTTCTACAGATGGTACATCGACAGCTTTGATTTCTTCACAGCTGACGTTACCGCTAACTGGGTATGTGTTGACAGAGATTCCAACAGTGTTGTAAATACCATCGCTACTCCTGAGTACAAAGAGTTCTGTACTTTGATGGCTAAGTGGGCAGAGGCTGGTTACATCTCCGCTGATGACGCTACCAAGACCACTACCGATACCACAACCCAGACTCAGGATTGGGCTATTTCTTGGTGGACCGATATCCCTGTAAACGAAGAGGCTAACTCCAGATATGGTCAGGATGTTCTTATGGCACCTGCAACCAACAGATGGGCACACTCTACTTCTGCACTTGGTTCCTGCTACTGCGTAACCAAGAACAGTACCGAGGAGCAGGCTAAGGCTTGTATCGACTTCATGGGTCTTCTTTACACTGACAAGTATCTTGCAGACCTTTATACCTTTGGTATTGAAGGTGAAGACTTTACCTATGATGCAAACGGTCATGTAAATCAGACAAGCGAGAAGTACAACCACTCCATGTGGGAGTCTGCATCTGCTACCATCGTATCTCCTCTTGCAAACGAGCCTGCAAACAAGGCAGATCTTTACAAGGAATTCAACGGTGGCGCTAACACCTCTTGTGCAGCTGGTTTCCGTTTCGACAAGAGCAAGGTAGAAGCTGAGTTCAAGGCTTGCCAGGCTGTATTCGATGAGTACGGTTTCGCACTTGAGAACGGTGGCGTTGCATCCAAGGATATTGATGCTAAGCTTGCTGATTACCAGAAGGCATTGGATGAGGCTGGTTACCAGAAGGTTCTTGCTGAGTTCCAGAGCCAGTATGATGCTTGGAAGAAGTAATTAGTTTAGAAAACTTTTAGTTTACGAGCATATTAGGGCATGCTACAATAGTACAAAGGTACATTGTAGCGTGCCTTATTATTTTATAGGGACAGTGTAATATATGAGCAAACAGGAATTTATCAATATATTGAGAGCATCATTAAGTGGTCAGGTGCCTGCGGCTGTGGTATCTGAAAATGTAACCTATTATGAGGATTATATTAATTCTCAGATTCGGATGGGGCGTACGGAGCAGGAAGTATTGCAGTCTTTGGGAAATCCCAGATTGATTGCCAAGTCCATTATTGATGCAAGTAAAGCGGTAGGACAGGATGCAAAGAATTATAGTAGGGAGACAAGCTCCGGATATCGAGACGAAGTAGGACATAAGCCCCCTCGTAAAATAAGATTGCCGATATGGCTTGTTCTTTTGTTGGTTTTTCTTGCCATATTCCTGATAATGGGTATCGTAATGCGATTGCTTTTCTTTTTTGCTCCGCTTATTATGGTGGCTTTTTTGATTGTTTTTTTGGTGAAATTATTTCGAGACTGGCTAAATTGAACAAAAAGCAAGTCACCGCTTTTGGCGGTGACTTGCAAGAGGGGAGTATAAATAATTAATATATAAGGGTGTAAATAGAATGATGAAGGGGGGTATCTATTTACAATTCATATTATAGTACTATTTGTCGAAAAAAGCAAGCAAAAACAGTACCAAAGTACTGTGTTATTTTTTGCATAAAATTGTGCACAATTGACATACTACTCTTGTAACTATCAACCAACAGGAGGATTTTAATATGTCTAATAACAATCAGGACTGCAGAAACAGCCAGAACAACAACCAGAACAATAATCAGAATAAGAACCAGAACAATAATCAGAACAAGAACAGCCAGAATGACAACAACCAGAATAAGAACAACCAGAACAGAAACTACTAGTTGTTAATAAAGGCTTAGGTGAATGGGAACACTGCAAAGTGTTCCTATTTACATATTTTCAAAAAAATTGTATACTTAAGGATATGGCAAATAACCTTAGCGTCTAAGAAGTTGCTCAACATGCGGAATGGGGATTTTCAGATACATGAGAAAATTTGAATTGATAGCTCCCTGCCATTTTGGCATGGAATCTATATTGAAAAGAGAAATTGTTGATTTGGGTTATGATATTACGGAAGTGGCTGATGGACGGATTACCTTTTTTGGAGACGAGGAAGCACTTTGCAGGGCTAATATATTTCTGCGTACGGCTGAACGTATTCTGATTAAAATCGGCAGCTTTCATGCAGAGACCTTTGAGGAGTTGTTTCAGGGTACGAAGGCACTTCCGTGGGAGGAATATATTCCTGTGGATGGGAAATTCTGGGTGGCAAAAGCGGCCAGTGTCAAGTCCAAGCTGTTTAGTCCATCGGATATACAATCTATTATGAAGAAAGCCATGGTAGAGCGTCTGAAAGGTATCTATCACACTACATGGTTTGAGGAAAACGGGGACAGTTTTCCCATCAGAGTTTTTTTGATGAAGGATGAGGTAGTAATTGGTCTGGATACCACGGGAGAATCTTTACATAAAAGAGGATACCGTAAACTCACGGCCAAAGCGCCCATAGCGGAGAATCTGGCGGCGGCTCTGATTATGCTGACACCTTGGAATAAGGATCGCATTCTCGTGGACCCATTTTGCGGAAGCGGAACCATACCCATTGAGGCGGCTATGATGGCAGCCAATATTGCACCCGGTATGAACCGTAGCTTTACTGCGGAAAGCTGGCAGCATATTGTGGGGAAGCGTATTTGGTATGATGCGCTGGATGAAGCGCGCGAGATGATAGATTTGAATGTGGATACGGATATCCAGGGATATGACCTGGATGGGGAAATGGTGAATATCTCCAGGGAAAATGCAAAGCTGGCCGGTGTGGATAAGCTGATTCATTTTCAGCGTCGCAGTGTGGAGCAGTTAAGTCACCCAAAGAAGTATGGCTTTTTGATTACGAATCCCCCCTATGGTGAGAGACTTCAGGATAAAAAGGAGATGCCTGCCCTTTACCGTATCATCGGAGAAAGATATCGCAATTTGGATTCATGGAGTATGTATTTGATCACTGCATATGAGCAGGCGGAGCAGGATATCGGACGAAAAGCTGATAAGAACCGTAAGATTTATAACGGCATGATGAAGACCTATTATTATCAGTTTTTAGGTCCCAAGCCCCCCAAACGGAAGGATTGATATGGATAAGGTTAATTTGCGGATAACGCTGGTGCTTTGGCTTGTTTTGGGCAGTATATGCATGGCTGTTATGCTGGTTGCAGCAGCACATAAAACCGTTGTGATTGCGGATACGCCTAAGGAACAGGGAGAGCTCACTGCAAATCTGGAAAAGAATACAATAAGTATAAAGACAGTGTCCCTCCTGTTAAATTCGGATGCCTCTGACGGAAAGCTTAGAATTCCCTTGGAAAAAGGAACTAAGGCAGAAAATGTAGTGATGGAAAATCATTATACGGAAAAGGAACTGTGGATTTATATACGCGGCGGAGAGATGGACTTTTACGAGAAAAATGCCGTTCACGGAGATATCCGGGAGGTCGGTGTGAGCCGTATGGAAAAGCAATCCGATGGTTTGGTCATAAAATTGCAGATGATAAAAGTCTTTGAATACAGAAGCATTTTGGAAAGTGATACCTTGACGATTGCGTATAGCGTTCCAAAGGACATTTACAAACAAATCGTGGTGATTGACCCCGTATGCGGTGGTGAAGAACGCGGAACAGTATATGGTGGCTGTGTAGAGAAAGATATTGTACTGCAGGTGGCGAGACATTTGTCTTCACAGCTAGATAGCGAAGATATTAAGCTTTATTTTACAAGGACAGAAGATGTGTCAGTATCCGATGAAGAGCGCAGAGAGCTGGTAAAAGCGGTGGATGCGGATTTATTTATTAGCATTGGTGTTTCCGGTGATGAAGGGAATCTGAATAAGTACGGTATTACAGGTATATATAATGAAGAGTATTACATTCCGGAGTTTGGAAACGTTGAGCTGGCAGATGCGCTTACCAGATGTGTGACTATTGCGTCCGGTAATAAGGCACTGGGACTTCGTACCGCACTGCAGGATGACATATTGAAGGAAATGCAAATTCCGGCAGCCCGGATAAATCTGGGATATCTGTCAAATGAAAAGGAACGCACACTGATACAGCGGGACAGCTATCGGGAAAAGCTGGCAAAGGGTATCGGAGAAGCGATTATGGAGGTTTATAAAAAATATTATGAAGAATAAAATTGTATTTGCTACGGGAAATGCCGGTAAGGTAAAAGAGATACGGATGATTATGGCTGATCTCGGCGTAGAGGTATTGTCCATGAAGGAAGCCGGAATCAGTATTGATATTGAGGAAGACGGAAGCACCTACGAGGAAAATGCTCTGATCAAAGCGAGAGCGGTTGCGGCTTGTACGGATGCTATTGTGATGGCGGATGATTCCGGTCTGGAAGTGGATGCGCTGAATAAAGAGCCGGGTGTACTGTCTGCCAGATACATGGGTGAGGATACACCCTACAGCATCAAGAACGGAGAGATTATCAAACGTCTTACAGGTGTGCCTGATGAAGAGAGAAGTGCACGCTTTGTATGTGCGATAGCAGCAGTATTGCCGGATGGCAGAGAGCTTACCACCAGAGCAACCATTGAGGGGCGCATCGGCTACGAAGAAAAAGGGGCAAACGGTTTCGGTTATGACCCGATCTTTTATGTTCCGGAGTTTGGTAAAACTACAGCAGAGCTGACAGAGGAAGAAAAGAATAAAGTAAGCCACAGAGGAAAGGCGCTGGAGCTTATGAAAGAGGAATTAAAGAAGTATGAAGATTTTAGTTGTTAGTGATACCCATAGAAAGAATGATAATTATTTTGATATATTAAAGAAGGAAAAGCCTGATTTGGTGATTCATTGCGGTGATGCGGAGGGGAGCGAATATGCCCTTACGGAGTCTGCAAAGTGTCCCGTAAAAATTGTACTCGGCAATAATGATTTCTTTTCGGATTTGCCCAGGGAGCTTGAATTTGAGGTGGGTAAGTACAAGGTATGGGTGACTCATGGTCACAATTATTATGTGTCCATGGGATATACGGATATTCACAGAGTTGCCACTGTGCGCGGCAAGGATGTTGTTTTATTCGGTCATACTCACAGACCGGTGCTGGAGAAGCGCGAGAACGTGTGGCTTATTAATCCCGGAAGCTTGTCCTATCCCAGACAGGAGGGGCGTAAATGCTCTTATGCGGTGATGAAGATTGACAATGACGGCGAGGGCCGATTTGAGATAAAATACATATAAGCATGTGCGATGATTTATGGAGCTTGACAAAATAAGCACGGGTAGGTTATAATAGCACTTGCGTCTTGGAATGCGTTAATTCCTTCGGGGTGTGGCTCAGCTTGGCTAGAGCACCTGGTTTGGGACCAGGGGGTCGCAGGTTCGAATCCTGTCACCCCGATTTTTTTTACCTATTGACTTCAGCACTTTAAAGTGTTATACTTTAAAGCGGTAAGCTTTTAAACTTAGACGCTTTAAAGCA
>SVFG01000073.1 GCA_015056975.1 Lachnospiraceae bacterium
TTCGGGGGAAATTATGATTGAGGAGCGTCCCATGATAGTGATTTGCCCCGGTGGCGGTTATGAGTGGACTTCTGACAGAGAGGCGGAAATGATTGCGGTACAGTTCCTCTCTATGGGCTATCATGCAGCAGTGCTCCGCTATTCTGTAAAACCGGCTGTATTTCCCACCGCCAATTTGGAGCTTGGTAAATCTTTAGCACTGATTCGTGAGCATAAGCAGGATTGGCGTGTAGCGGATGATAAGCTTGTGGTATGTGGTTTCTCGGCAGGCGGACATATGGCAGCAAGCTACTGCATGTTTTGGAATCAGGGCTGGATGGCCCAAAAGCTTGGTGTCTGCGCAGAAGCGCTTCGCCCTAACGGTATGATTCTGGGCTATCCTGTAATCACTTCCGGCGAGTATGCACACCATGACTCCATTAAGAATCTACTGGGTGAGGAATATGAAGAGAAGAAAGAGCAGATGTCCTTAGAGAAGTGTGTAAATGCAGATGTACCCAGATGCTTTATCTGGCATACTTATGAGGATGATGTAGTCCCGGTACAGAATTCCATTATGCTTGTGGATGCTCTTACAAAGGCCAAGATTCCCACAGAGTTCCATATGTTTACAAAGGGTGGTCATGGTCTTTCCATTGCAAACAGAATGACAAAGAATCAGTGGTTCGGAGTGGAACCCACCTGTCAGCCCTGGGTAAACTTGGTACATACATGGATGGAAACATGGTGCATCTAAGCATTGAACATTCCTGAAAAGTATGCTAACATAGTTCGTTGGTAACGAAATTTCAGGAGGATGAACGTGGACGATTTATTATTAAATATAGAAGAACTTTTGGATCAGAGAATTGTAAGAGCCATTAAGGATATGGGTTTTGAAAAGCTTTCTCCCATACAGGAGCAGGCAATTCCCTATCTGCTTGAAGGGGAGGATATTATCGGGCAGGCGCAGACCGGAACCGGCAAGACTGCCGCATTTGGTATCCCTCTGATTCAGAAAATTAACCCGGAAAGCCGCAAGGTGCAGGCGATTATTCTTTGCCCCACAAGAGAGCTTGCCATTCAGGCGGCGGAGGAGCTTCGCAAGCTGGCAAAGTATATGCACGGTATCAAGATACTGCCCATATATGGCGGTCAGGAGATTGGAAAGCAGATTAGTGGTCTACGCGGGGTGCAAATTATCGTGGGTACACCGGGAAGAGTGATGGACCATATGCGCCGTCACACCATTAAGCTTGCGGATGTAAGCATGGTGGTTTTGGATGAGGCAGATGAAATGCTGAACATGGGCTTTAGGGAGGATATGGAGCTGATTTTGGGTCAGATTCCCGGAGAGCATCAGACCGCACTGTTCTCAGCAACTATGCCCCAGCCTATTTTGGATATCACCAATCAGTTTCAGAAGGATGCAAAATTAATTAAAGTGGCAGCCAAGGAGCTTACCATACCCTTGGTGTCCCAAAAATATTATCGCGTAAAGAGTCAGGATAAGGATGCGGCGTGCATTCGCCTGTTGGAATATTATCAGCCCAAGCTTTGCCTGATTTTCTGTAATACCAAGAAAAAGGTAGATGAGGTGGCAGAGGCGTTAAAACAGCATGGCTATCAGGCGGAAGGTTTACACGGAGATATGTCACAGCATCAGAGAGATGTTGCCATGAACCGTTTCCGCAATGGAAGCACCAGCATTTTGATTGCTACGGAT
This sequence comes from Lachnospiraceae bacterium, assembly GCA_015056975.1. Lineage (GTDB taxonomy): Bacteria > Bacillota > Clostridia > Lachnospirales > Lachnospiraceae > Acetatifactor. Next base: position 1,706 of record SVFG01000073.1, read on the forward strand.
GTGGCAGCCAGAGGTATTGACGTGGATGATGTGGAGGCAGTTATCAATTATGACGTGCCTCAGGATATCGAATATTATGTACACCGTATCGGAAGAACAGGACGCGCAGGCAGAACAGGGCGTTCTTTTACCTTTGTCAGCGGACGTGAGATTTTCAAAATCAGAGAGATTGAGAAAGCCTGCCGCACCACTGTGGAGGAGAAAAAGCTTCCCGGTGCAGCCAAGGTGATGAAGGCGAAGGCAGATAAGTACCTGAATCAGGCGTGGTTACTTCATGAGCATGAGGACATTGAGCTGATGAAGAACTTTTTGCAGCGCAAGATGGATGCGGAGGGTTGTGATGCTTTGGAACTGGCAGCTGTCATGCTGAAAGCACAGGTAGGCGACAAGGGTGAAGAAATCCAGGTTGACGATTACAGACCAAAGAGGCAGCAGGAGCGCACACGTGGCGGAAGCTTTAACAACAGAGATGGCAGACGAAGAGATGCAGGTCGCGGTGAGAGTTACGGAAAGCGAAGTGACGGCAGATATGCGGAAGGACGCAGAAAGCGTAGTGAGAGTCGGAATGATGATAGCCGCAGAAGCCAGGAGGACAATCGTAACGCAGACAGTCGCAGAAGTCGGGGCGACAGCCGTAATGCGGACACTCGCAGAAAGAATGATAATAATAATAAGCGCGGTATCGCGTTTTCCCTGCCCAAGAAGAAAAAGCAGACAAAGGGCGAATAGGAGGATTTCATGAGAATCGGAATGGGTTATGATGTGCACAAATTGGTAGAAGACAGAGAACTCATTATAGGTGGAGTCACAATTCCCTATGAGAAGGGCTTACTTGGTCACTCCGATGCAGATGTGTTGTTGCATGCCATAATGGATGCATTGTTGGGAGCGGCAGCGCTTGGAGATATCGGCAAGCATTTTCCGGACACGGACCCTGTTTACAAAGGAATTTCCTCCATTCTGCTGCTTCAAAAGGTAGGAGAGCTTTTGGAGGAAGAGGGCTTCCTCATTGAAAATATTGATGCAACAATCATAGCACAGGCACCCAAAATGCGCCCTTATATAGACACCATGCGGGAGAATATTGCAAAGGCTCTTGGCATTGATGTGATGCAGGTGAATGTAAAAGCAACTACGGAAGAAGGATTGGGCTTTACAGGAGCAGGGCAGGGGATTTCATCTCAGGCAATCTGTATGCTTACAAGTCCCTTTGACCTGACAGCGCAGCAGATAAGCGGTGGCTGCGAGGGTTGTGGCGGTTGCAGTAAACGTGGATAAAGATAAGTTGTGATAAAGAGGAATCTTATGGAACAGATGTCTTTGTTTGAAATACAAGAGAATCAAAGTGAAAAGAGTATGCCTCTGGCAAACAGGCTTCGCCCCACTTCCTTGGAAGATTTTGTGGGGCAGGAGCATCTGCTTGGAGAGGGCAAAATGCTGCGTCAATTAATAGAGCGGGATCAGATTTCCTCCATGATTTTTTGGGGACCGCCCGGCGTGGGAAAGACCACTCTTGCCAGTATCATAGCCGGACGCACCAAGTCCGGTTTTATTAATTTCAGCGCGGTGACAAGCGGCATCAAGGAAATCAAGGAAGTGATGCAGCAGGCAGAGGAAAGCCGCAGAATGGGTATCCGTACCGTTCTTTTTGTGGATGAGATTCATAGGTTTAACAAGGCACAGCAGGACGCCTTTTTGCCCTACGTGGAGAAGGGCAGTATTGTGCTTATAGGAGCAACTACGGAGAATCCTTCCTTTGAGATAAACGGAGCGCTTTTGTCCAGATGTAAGGTCTTTGTACTAAAGGCTTTGGAGGAGAAGGATTTACAGAAGTTGCTTGGTAGGGCGCTTACAGCGCCGGAAGGATTTGGCAGGCAGACGGTCAAGATGACGGATAAGCAGATTTCCGCAATCGCAGCCTTTGCCAACGGAGATGCCAGAACGGCTCTGAATACCTTGGAAATGGCTGTATTAAACGGTGATATTTGTCCGGACGGAAGTATCCTCGTGACTGATGAGGGCATGGAGCAGTGCATCAGCAAAAAGTCTCTTCTCTATGATAAAACCGGGGAAGAGCATTACAACATGATTTCGGCTCTACATAAATCCATGCGAAATTCAGACCCGGATGCGGCAATTTATTGGATGTGCAGAATGCTGGATGGTGGCGAAAATCCTTTGTATATTGCCAGAAGACTCATTCGTTTTGCCAGTGAGGATATCGGTATGGCAGACCCACAGGCATTACAGCTTGCCGTTTCGGTGTATCAGGCATGTCATTTCTTAGGGATGCCGGAATGTGATGTGCACCTGACCCACGCAGTTACTTATCTTGCCATGGCGCCAAAATCCAATGCTTTGTATGCTGCATGTGAGGCTTGTAAGAAGGATATAAAGGAGATGCGGGCAGAGCCCGTGCCTCTGCAGCTTAGAAATGCGCCCACGGGACTGATGAAGGAGCTGCATTACGGAGAGGGCTATCAATATGCTCATGATACGGAGGAAAAGCTCACCAAAATGGAATGCCTGCCGGAGTCTTTAAAGGACAGGAACTATTACAGACCTACCGGTATGGGGCAGGAGAAGCAGGTGAAGGAGCGTCTGGAGCAGATCAGGGAATGGAAGCGCCGGAAGTGAAGAATGCGATATGCAGAAGCAGAAAATGCTTTTGGAAATTAATGAGATAGCGGAGTATTCAACATGAAAATATACATTATCAGGCACGGGGAGACAGATTGGAATGTCACCAGACAGTTGCAGGGAGCCACGGACATTCCCTTGAACGAAAAAGGAGTGGCACTGGCAAAGGTAACAGCGGAGGGACTGGCTGATATTCCCTTTGATTGTGTATTCACAAGTCCTTTGATGCGTGCAAAGGAGACCGCAAGGATTATTATTGGGGAGCGGCAGATTCCTCTGATAGAAGAGGAACGAATCAAGGAAATCAGCTTTGGAATCTACGAGGGCTTGTCCTGCAGTAAGGAGCATTACACTGTTCCCGACCCGGATTTTATGAATTTCTTTCGCCACCCGGAGAAATACATTCCACCGGAGGGCGCAGAGACCATAGACTCCCTGTGCGAGCGGACAACTGCCTTTTTACGTGAGCTTGCAGGGAATAAGGATTATGAAGATAAAACCATACTGATATCCACCCACGGAGCTGCCACTAAAGGACTCCTCAGTAGTTTGACCATTACGGACAAAAAGGATTTCTGGAACGGCGGAGTGCATAAGAATTGTGGAGTGTCCTTGATTTCAGTGAAGGACGGTGCTCTTACCTTAGAGTGGGAGAACCGGATATTTTATGAGGAGCAGGAAAGCAAGAGTTATTTTTAGGAGAGAGAAGATTGAATACCATAAATGTAAATAACAAAAACAATTACTATCAAAGATTTGAGGTTTTAAAGACCAACCGTAATAAGCGGTACAAGTATAATGAGTTTTTGGTGGAGGGTGTTCGCAGCCTGAAGGAAGCGGTGAATAACGGCTGGAAAATTAAATCCCTGATTTATGACAAAAATCATTTGTCAGATTGGGCAAAGGATATGATTTATACAGTTCCCACAGAGGTAAATTATTGTCTGACAGCGGAGCTGATGAAGGAACTGAGCGGTAAGGAGGATACCTCTGAGCTGATGGCAGTTATTGAGATGCGAGAGGACAGTCTGGAGAAAGTAAAGCTATCGGACAATCCCTTTATCGTGTTGTTTGACCGTCCTTCCAACAAGGGAAATCTGGGCACCATGATTCGCTCCTGTGACGCTCTTGGGGCTGATATGCTGATTATCACAGGACATGCGGTAGATTTGTATGAGCCGGATGTGGTGGTCTCAGCCATGGGGTCATTTTTCAACATGCCGGTGGTGAGAATTGCAGATAATTCCAAATTGTATGATTACATTGCCAAGTTAAAGGAGCAGCACCCGAACTTTAAGATAGTAGGAACCACAGCACACAAGGAAAGTCCTATTTATGCCGCTGAGCTGACAGGTCCGGTGATGCTGATGATGGGCAATGAAACCATGGGACTCAATAAAGCCTTCAAGGAAACCTGTGACATTTTGTGTACCATTCCCATGGCAGAAAATTCCTATGCAAGCTCCTTCAATGTGAGCTGCGCAGCATCCATCATGATGTATGAGATTACAAGGCAGAGGGCAGGAAGATAACCTCAAGTAAGAACTGTCTGTGTTACATTCAGAAAACAACACAAACAGTTCTTTTTCTACTGCTATGCTATAATAAAATAATCGTTAAGAAGGGGCTGATAACGTGAATTACAAAAACGGAAGCAATTTATTACCGAAAGAGCTTTTAGATGAAGTACAGCAGTATGTTCAGGGTGAGTATATTTACATCCCAATCAGGGATAAGAGAGAGAATGTGACGCCCACAGAATATGAACTTGAACTAACGAATAGGAACGAGCATATTTACGAAAAAGCCTTAGAGGGAGTAAGTAATAAAGTTCTTTCGCAATTGTATCATTTATCTGAATCCAGTATCAGAAGAATTATTCTGAAGCAGAGGAAGAGGTATGAGGACATGACTGGCAGAATCAGTAAAATTATGGAGTGTTGGGCGGTCGAGGAGGATGAATTCACACAGATATATGATACCGCATGGCAAGTGGGAGATATGTACATTTTGGCAATTTCCTGTTTGACGAAGGCAAATTTTCCGGCTACATAGATTTTGATTTGAGTCAGCGTAATATCAGAATTTTCGATTTGTGCTATTTCATGGCAGGTCAATTGTCGGAGGAAGAAAAGCAGGCAGTACCCTATGTGATGCAGGCAATTGAGCTTTTGTTTGCGGCATGGTTTCTGGGTGAGCAGGATACCAAATGTGCAGAGAATGCCATGCAGATTTATGATTTTGTGGAGCATAACACGGATAGAATTAAAAGCCTTATACAATAGGATATTATGAGAAAAATTATTGAATGATTTATGCGGACAGTATATACTTAGTATATATCGTTTTGCATGTACTGACAGTTGCAGACGGAGAAGGGATAACATCATGAAAAAGCAAATGAGGAAAAAAGGTATCTTGATGTCTGTATTTATGGGGGCTATAATGGGATTGGTTTTCACTATCTTTGCCCAGATTAAAAATCAGGGACGGATTATTCCCATGGGAATTGTAATTAGCATTCTTATCAGTATGGTGATAAGTTTACTTGTAGGACTTATCATCCCCGTGAGGAAGGTGACGGAAGCTACCTGTAAGCTGTTAAAGATTTCACCTGATAAGAGACTGGTTGTTGGTCTGGCAAGTGCATTCGTGTTCAATCTGATATTTACCCCGCCCAACTGCTGTATAAATATGTGGTATGGTATGGCAATGGGACTTCAAGATGTGCCTCCCACGGTTACGAATGTTTTTCAGAAAATGGCTTTTTGTGCAGGACTTGAATATTTTGTTCCGGCGCTTATTTCAACATTACTGATTGATTTGGTGATAGGATTTTTCCTGACTTTTTTTGCCTCACCGTTTGTAAATAAACTGACGGATAAGATGTGCGGCATCAAGAGAGCATAATTTTTTGTTGACAACATAAAATACTGTGCTATAATAACACTAACAATTACAGACAAAAGCATTGACGAGGAGGAGTACATACTATTCCGGATGACAGAGAGAAAGTGGTTGGTGAAAACTTTCGTGATGGGAGTATGGAAGTAGCCTTTGAGCTTTGGACCGAACGGCTTATGCCAAGTAGACTTCAACGGAGATTCCCACCGTTATCAGGGGAAGCGATATCGGAATTTACTGTATAGTTCCCGTATTGTAATGAGTGCAGAAGTATTTCTGAATTTAGGTGGTACCACGGACATGTTAGTTCGCCCTAAGCGTTAGCTTAGGGCGATTTTTTGTCTGTGTTGTAAAGTAGTTACTATAATTCTATTTTATAAGGAGGTATCCACATGGATAAGAAGTATGATTTTTTAAAGACGGAAGCAGAGCTGGAAAAATTATGGCAGGAGCAGGAGATTTATAAGTATCAGAACGGAAGAGAGAAAAAGATTTTCTCCATTGATACACCGCCGCCAACCGTAAGCGGTAAGCTACACATCGGTCATGTTTTTTCCTACACACAGGCAGAAATGATTGCCAGATTTAAGAGAATGCAGGGCTATGATGTATTTTATCCTTTTGGTTTTGATGATAACGGTCTGCCCACAGAGCGTCTGGTAGAGAGAGACGAGAACATTCTGGCTAAGATGCTTCCCAGAAGTGAATTCCGCAAGAAATGTATGCAGATTACGGAGAATTACGAGAGCGAATTTAAGGAGCTGTGGAAGAGGCTTGGTTTTAGTGTAGACTGGAATTTGCAGTATCGCACCATATCGGATTTGTCTCAGAAGGTTTCCCAAAGATCCTTCCTTGAACTGGCAAAGAGCGGTAAGGCATATATGAAGGAGTCTCCCGTTTTGTGGTGTACGGAGTGTCAGACCTCCATCGCGCAGGCAGAGCTTGAGACTAAGGAATGTGAGACAACCTTTAACTATCTGAATTTTGAGACTCCCATGGGAAGCTTGCCCATTGCAACCACAAGACCGGAGCTTCTGGCAGGCTGTGTATGTATCTTTATTCATCCGTCAGATGCAAGATATCAAAAGTATATCGGGCAGCAGGCAACCGTTCCGTTGTATGATTTTGAAATTCCGGTTCTTGCAGATGAGACGGTTTCCATGGATAAGGGTACCGGTGCGGTAATGTGTGCCACCTTTGGAGATGCCACGGACGTTGAGTGGTATCAGCAGCATAAGCTGCCATACAAGCAGGTTATTATGGCGGATGGCAGAATTGCGGAGGACATTTCCTTTATCGGCGGTATGGAGATTAAGAAAGCCCAAGCTGCCATCATAGAGCTTTTAAAGGAGCGCGAGCTTCTGACAAAGCAGGAAACCATAAATCACATGGTTGCGGTTCATGAGCGCTGCGGCAAGGATGTAGAGTTTATTCCCTCACGTCAGTGGTATATAGATGTTTTAACCGACAAGGAACGTTTCCTTGCGGCTGCAGATGAAATCAATTGGCATCCTGCCCATATGAAGGCAAGGTACAAAAGCTGGGTTGAGAACCTGAAGTGGGACTGGTGTATTTCCAGACAGCGTTATTTTGGAGTTCCCTTCCCTGTTTGGTACTGCAAGGACTGTAAGAAGCCTATGTTTGCTGAGTATGATATGCTTCCCGTAAATCCTTTGGAGAGTACACCGACTAAGGCTTGTGAGTGCGGTTGTAGGGAATTTACGCCGGAGGAAGCGGTTTTTGACACCTGGGCGACTTCTTCCGTAACCACACTTATCAATGCAAAATTCTGGGAGGAAGAGGATATTTCCGAGGAGATTTTCCCCATGGGTATGAGATGTCAAGCTCATGATATTATCCGTACCTGGGCATTTTATTCCATCGTAAAGAGCCTGTACCACACCGGTCAGATACCCTGGAAGGACATTATGATCAGCGGATTCGTATTTGCAAAGCCCGGCGAGAAAATCAGCAAGTCCAAGAACAACAGTAAGAGTTCCCCCATGGCGCTTATCGAGACCCATTCGGCAGATGCCATCCGTTATTGGGCGGCAAACAGCAAGCTTGGTACAGACACCTTCTTTAGCGATGAGGAGTTAAAGATTTCCAAGCGATTTATCAATAAGTTGTACAATGCGGCGAAGTTTGCCCTGATGCAGCTTACGGATTTTGAGAAGCCGGATAGCTTTAGAGAAGAGGAGCTTTTACCAATTGACCGCTGGATTTTACAGCGGGTAAATGAGACCACCCTTAAGGCGACGCAGCTTTTAGAGGATTACGAAATCGGTCAGGCAAGACATGAAATTGACAATCTGTTTTGGAAGGATTTCTGCGATTACTATATCGAGATAGCCAAGGAAAGGCTGTACCAGCCCGAAAAACATGGTGAGAAGGAGAGGTTATCCGGACAGATTGCCCTTTACCACAGTCTGCTTGGAATATTGAAATTGTATGCCATCTATACGCCCTATGTAACGGAGTATATATATCAAGACTATTTCAGAAAATTTGAAAAAGAAATCTCCCTGCATCAGACCACTTGGACAAGGGAAGTATCAGACTATCTTTATCTGGAATTCGGTGAGCATCTGAAGGAAATCATTGCCCAGGTACGCAAAAACAAGACCGAAAATCAGATGTCCATGAAGGACACCATACCGGAACTGATTATCACCTGTCCCAAGAAATTTAGGGATTTGTATGATAAATCTGAGTTGGATATCAAGGCATGTACAGGAGCGGAAAAAATCATTTTCAGAAATTAGTGCTTGCATAACTGTAAGCAAGGTGGTATACTTTGCAAATGTAAGAAATTTATGGAAAAGGAGGTAATACAAATGTTTACAATTAAGACTGTCACAAGAAAATATTTGAGAACAAGTGGGATTACCTCGGTTTATGCTAAGTAGATAATATATTGAGTTATATTATTGTTTAGGTTTATTTAGCCGTGGCAGTCTGCCACGGCTATTTTTAATTTTCTTTGAGGGAAGGGAGGATACGAATGAACAAGAATATTTTTATTGAAGGTATTCCGGGCAGCGGAAAAAGTACTCTTTTAATCAAGCTTTCCAAAGCACTTTCGGAGTATACTGTATATCATGAGGGGGATATTTCGCCGGTGGAGCTGGCATGGTGCAGCTACATGACGGAGGAAAAGTTGCAGGAAGCCATTGCAAAGTTCCCGGATTTGGAGCCTGACATCATGGCAAAGACCAAGAAAGAAGGGGATTATTACATTACCGCATACACCCAGATTATGGCGGAGCGCAGGGAGTTTTATGAGTATATGGAGAGGTATGAAATCTACAATGGCAGAGTGGATTTTGACACCTTTCATGAGATAGTCATGAGAAGATACAGAGCTCTTGCCACAAGGAAGAATTTGTTTGAATGTTCCCTTTTTCAAAATACCATCGAGAGTATGATGCTCTTTTATGAGATGAGTGATGAGGAAATCATTGCCTTCTACAGTGAGGTATATGACATCTTAAAGGAGAAGGGGATTTCCGTAATTTATCTGGAAACCGCAGATATCAGAGAAAATATTGCCCTGATTAAAAAGGAGCGTTCCGATGATGAGGGAAATGAGATGTGGTATCCGCTGATGCTGGGTTTCCTACGGGAGTCACCTTACGGAAAAAACCATAACTATCAGAATTTTGAGGATATGGTGGACCATTTTGAAAGGCGACAGACTTTGGAGCGAAAAATTATGAAGGAAGTATTCGGTGGGGATTGTATGATACTTCCTGCAAAGGAATACCGGTTGGAGGAGGTATTGGAGACAATCGGTGCCAGCTAAGCTTTACATTGAGAGGTTTTACAAAAGGAGAGGTGAGGAAACATGAAAAAAAGAACGAGAGCAATTCGTAACAATTTTTATGCCATGAAGCTTCTGTGGAAAATTTGCCCAAGCCAGGTAATACATCGGGCAGTGACACAGATTCTGGGCTATTTTGAGTGGCTGTTTTACAGTGCATTCTTTATGCGTTATGTCATTAACGCATTGGAAACAGAGCAGGAGTTTTCTGCCATTATGACCTTTTTGGCAATTACGGTAACGGTGTTTGCCAGTATCTCTATTTACAACAGCTATTTTGAGGGAAAGGTACTTCCCATTACACAGGTCATAGTAAATAAGGGATTAAATAAGCTGCTGTTTAAGAAGTCCAGAAAGGTAGAGCTGTCCTGCTTTGAGGACAGTGAGTTTTACAACAAGTATACCCTTGCCATGGAGCAGGCGGACGTGCGCCTGATGAATACCGTAGATGTTATCTGGGGTGTGATATTTGGTGTGGCTGCATCCGTTATGTCCTTCTGGCTTTTGTATGATGTGGACAAAATTTCCGTGTTGTTTGTTATCTTCCCTGTTATTGGAAATTTTGTGTTTAACCGCAAAATCGGTCACATTGAGTTTAAGCGTAATCAGGATATGGCGCCTCATAACCGCAAGGTTGCCTATGTGAACCGTGTTATGTACCTGACGGATTATGCCAAGGAGGTACGGCTTACTAAGGCATTTGCACTGATGAAACGTCATTATACCGAAGCCATTCAGGGGCTGATTGATGTAACAAAGAAATACACCAAGTTTGCCATGGTAATGCATTGGTTCAGAGTGCAGTTTACCTTTACCTTCATTTTTGAAGGGATGTTGATTTACGGAGGTTACAGAACACTGGTGAGTCAGACCATGTCCCTTGCACAGCTTGCGGTAATCACCAGTATGATGGTGTCCTCCACATGGATTCTAATCGGCTTTACAGAGTCGCTGATGGATTGCTTTAAGAATGGATTGTTTGTGGACAATTTGAGAAATTTCTTAGAGTATGAGGAAAAGCTACCTGAGGATTATGAGGGTGATGATCCCGGTGATACCATTGAATCCATAGTATTTAAAAATGTTAGCTTTTCCTACAAGGATACGGAAATTATACATAATCTGAATCTGGAAATCAGGGGTGGGAAAACC
>SVFG01000074.1 GCA_015056975.1 Lachnospiraceae bacterium
CCTTTTCCTTATCCCCGTAGCTGCTGATTCCCAATGCCTGCAATGCCTTACAGCCGTTCACATCACCACCCATAAGTGTAAAGTTCTGGTCTTTTCCGGTGGTCTTGGAACTGATAAACAGTCTTTGGTTCTTTTCATCAAAGGATGCATTTAATCCTGCATTCTTAAGTTCTTTCACAAAGCTGTTGATGGTTGTATCCTTGTCAATGATTATGGTCTTTGTCTCACCGTTTACAGTCACATTGATACTGCCGGACTCAGCGTCTTCGCCGAATTCGAGACCACTTGCAGCCAAAACATCCATCACCTTGGCACTGCCCTTGTACTCATCACCTGCATTCTTCAGCTCTCCGCCGGTCATATATGCAGACTTTGCAAGTTTCTCAATCTGCAGATTTTGCACACTGTTCATTGCGCCCTCACCGGTAATCACCGAAACCACATTAGGGTTGGATACCTTCGTAGTTTTCTTCATATAGGAAGACTCAAAACGCATATTTCCAAGTGCACCGTTATAAAGCTTTAACACCTGGGAGTTTAAATCCTTCCACGCTTCCTGCTTCCACTGATGCTTTGTCTGAGCTTTCTTGGTATCATCCACCTTGGTACGCTTTACCATTACCAATTCCTGAATAATACTTTCCGTATCCATTCCGGACATCAGTCCGGTCAATCTCATTGCCATACTATTCCTCCATTCCGAAGTAACTAATCATCGTAGAGCTTATCTCTTCTCATCCACCATAATGCCTGCCAATTCCCAAACCTTAGCAATCATATCCAAAGTTTTTTCCGGGGGAAGCTCCTTGATTACTTCCTTTGTGGTACGGTCCACTATCTTAATTGTCACGCGGTTGGTATCTTCATGAATACCAAATACAGCCTCTGAATGCGCCATATTCTTATTCAGCTTCTCTACCGCCTTACGAATCTGCTCGTTGCCAGCCTCACCCTGTTCCTTCTGATTGCCGGCTTCACCCTTTTCCTTTGCATTCTCCACTACACTCACAGCCTTGTCATAGCTGTCTACCGCCTGTGCCGCCGAAGATGCCGGTGCTTCCGGTTTTTCTGCTACAGCAGGCTTGGGTACTGCTACACTCTGTGCCTGTACACTCATAACTCCTGTTAATGCTTCTATTGCCATTTTGCCACCTCCATGTGAATCTGTTGCGCCCTTTTGCGCATAATAAAATAAGCTTCTATCTTTTTTATCGGAACATCATTTCCAAAAATTAATAGGGAAGCACAAAAAATGTGCTTCCCTGTATCATTATTATCCCAACAAATTCTGTAATGCTTCAATACCATCCGCATCCACCGCATCTTTGTTTGACTGCTGAATCTGTAAATAAACCTCCTTGCGGTATACCGGTACTTCCTTCGGAGCAGAAATGCCGATTTTAACCTGATCACCCTTCACTTCCAAAACAGTAATTTCAATATTATTGTTGATAATGATGGCTTCATTCTTTTTACGTGATAATGCCAGCATCCTACTCACCCGCCTTTCTGCTCTGCAGGATATCATAAATAGGGAATTTTACAGGGTAAAGACTACCGTCTACAATAATCTGACAAGCCTTGTGTTCGTCCACATTGATTACAATGGGGCCCTGCAAATTCACACTCATTTTGGTCAAATCGGAAGGAATGGTCGCTGTTACCAAAACCAATATATTGTCCTGATTCAATTCTCCTACACTTGCAAGCAGCTCATCATCCACCTCAGGATCATAATCCGGTTTTACCACAAGCGGATCCATAACCGGCATTGCAAATCCCGGTTCATCAATGGACTGCAAAAAACGGATACCTGCATCTTTCCCTTTCTCCTCGTTGTGCAAAAGTGCAAAACGTCTCATCTCAGGAAAACCGATAATGCCCTTTTCAAAGGTGATAATCTTTTCATCTGCAATTTCAATTTCTCCAAAAATTCTAGTATTAATGTTCATAGCTCTCCTATCCGCGCCTCATGCGCTTAAATAAAGTTGAGTAAGGTGGTCTGCATTACCTTACCTGTTGCCATAAGTGCTGCCTCATATGTAAGCTCCGCACTGCTTAACTGAATTGCAATCTCTGTAATATCCACATCCTCATTCTCGCTCTTAAGCGTCTCAAAGGTTGTCTTCTGGTTCTGCATACGGTTCTTTATAAGGGACAGCTTACTGCTCCTTGTACCACATTCCGTAATACTCAAATTGGTATCATCCAAATGTCCCTGGAACACTGTAATGCCTCTCTCAAACAGCTTCTGGCATTTATCCTTTGCCAAAGCAAGCGCCTTGTCCGTTGCATCCAGCTGTGTCTGCAGCACTGCCGCATCCGTGCCTTCCGCCTCCTTCAATAGCCTCTCCAGATTTGCCTTGACGCCTTCCAAATCCAGTACGTTCTGCATGGAATTAATCAAATCATCCACCGTTCTGCCTATACCGTGCTTAAAGCACTGGTCTGCAGTGGAATTTACCTGTATGGTCTGATTAAAGCCCACGTCATATTCTATAATCTGTTTTTCCTCTTCTCCCTCTGTGTATCCTTCATTGTATATGATACCGTCTGCCTCGCATTTAAAGTAGTGCTCCGGTCTCAAATCTCCTTTTGCCCAGCTGTCCTTCTGATAAGTCACTCTGATTTCCGCTTCATCCGCGACCGTTGTCACATCATCTTTCGTTGCCATAAGAGTATCGTAACGGTTTTTACCAAGGAGCAATTCTCCCGTCTCCGGTACATATATCAAAGCATCATCATTATTGGCAGCTTCCGCATAGGGCGCCTCATAGCTATGCATTGTTCTGATTTCTCCGGACCAGGTAACCCATTCATATCCCGTACCATCTGCCTTCTTTTGTTGAAAACTGATGGAAGGCTTTACGCCCTCACTGCACTCATCGTAAGACAGCCGGATTCTGTAAGCCTCTACCGCCTCAATTTTTTCTTCATTCACACCTGCCATATCAGCAGAATTATAATTATTGGCATTAATATCTAAAAGCTTATCTGTATTCACCTTGGTAACGGAATCAATCCTTGTATTATCCATCTGTTCCGTTATTGTATACGCTTTTTTCTCTTCCTTCAGGAAACTTAAAGAAGTATCTGTTCTGTATCCGGTAAATACATATCTTCCTGCATAATCCGCGTCACCGGTAGCGTACACCTCATCACCTAACGCCTTTAGCTGCTCCAAAATAATCTCTCTGTCCGTAGTCTTTAAATCTCCATTGGAGCCTTTCGTACACTGTCCAATCATATTGGTTACTATCTGGCTCAAATTCTTCAATGCGTCCTCCGTGACACTCAGCCAGCTTTCTGCATCAGGAATATTCTTACTATAGTACTGTGTAATCTCCGTTACACTACTTCTAAGGCGAAGTGCCCTGATTGCCACAACCGGGTCATCCGAGGGACGGTTTACCTTTTTTTGAGTAGACATCTGGGTACTCAGCGTATCCTGATACACCTTGTTGGTATTGATGTTTGCAAGGTTATTTTTTTGCATAATCTTATTCGTAATTCTCACAGGTTATCCCACCTTTCTTACACACCGGTCTCCAAAATCAGCCTGTCGTATATTTCGGTTAACGTCTGTATCATTTTGGATGCCAAATTGTAACCGTTCTGATATTTTACGAGATTTACCGCTTCTTCATCTTCATCCACTCCGGATATGGAAACACGCTGCATATCAATCGTACCCGCCACATCGCTGAAGCTCTTTTGGAATGTATTTGCACGCTGAGCATTCAATGCAATATCAGATAAAACACACTGTAAAAATTCTGCCGAAGAACAGCCTCTGAAGTTCATTTTATTTTTGTCATGTGCCATATCTCTGAGTGCTGACAGCAAATCACTCTGTTCAACACCGTCACCCTGGCTGAACTTGTTTGCCAGAATATCCGGATTCAGCTCCATGGCTGCCAAAATCGCCACATTCTTGGCTGTCATGCGATAATAGCTGTCATCACCCGTTGCCACTTTTATTGCTGCATCCTCTTTTGCCCTAGCAAGAGCATCCTCCTCCGACAGCGCACCGTCTGCCGCCATGTATTCCTGCTTCAGTTCTTCAACACGCGCCTGATAAACCTCATAAGAAAACAAATCATATCTGTCCTCTGCCGGGAAATCATACTGTTCATCAACCGTTGTCATATTGCCGGTAAACATCATGGTACCCGGATTATTATTAGAATCAAAGCCGGAAGCCAAAATATCGTTAAACTTCTGCGAAAAGGTACGCAACCACTCATTCATCTGATTCATATAATAGGGAATTCCCTGATAGTTCAGACTGTCTCCGATTTCAGCCGGCTTTCCTATTCTATCGTTTGTCAGACGCATTGCATTTTTCTCTTTGTCCGACAGAACAAAGGTATAGCTGTAACTTGCCTTGCCATTCTCATCATAGCTGCACTTATATTCCCAGGAGTCATAATAATACTCCTGATTACCCAAGTTGATAATACCACCCTGATCTGATAAATTGCATTTATTCAAATCCACCAGATAATGCTTGTCCACCTGAATAGTTACGGTATCCTGCGTATCCAGATTCGTGGTACCTATAGAAGTAACAACTCCCGTAAAATTCTCACCGTTGTTACCGTCTCGCATTTGAATCAATCCCTTTAGCGCACCGCCCATAGCCGCATTATATAAATTGAATCTCTGACCGTCTTCCCAATAGATTT
Organism: Lachnospiraceae bacterium; assembly: GCA_015056975.1. GTDB lineage: Bacteria > Bacillota > Clostridia > Lachnospirales > Lachnospiraceae > Acetatifactor. The sequence goes on from SVFG01000074.1 coordinate 4,689, forward strand.
CATAGAGACCGTCGATATCCGACTGGTTGATTTTTTCATAATTGGCTCTGGCAACGCATTCCAGACCTCTGTATTCGCTGACATCTACCAACACCTGTCCGCCCGCAATTTTTACCATGAAACGGTTGCCTCCCGTTTCTCTCTCCGGATTGTTACTGTCTGTCATGGGAGTTTCTATTACTTCAATATCTACAATTTCAGAAAGCTGGTCCAAAAGCAATGCTCTTCTGTCCCGAAGTTCATTCGCATTTGTACCGGACAACTCTATAGTGTTTATCTGCTTATTTAGGGTTGCAATTTCTCCTGCCAGGGAGTTTATCTCATCAACCTTCAGCTTGATTTCCAGATTCACATCCTTCTGCAGCCCTTCGAGATTACCAGCCAAACCATTAAAATATTCCAGCAAAGCTCCCGCATATCCCACAAACTGTGATTTTGCAGATGCGCTGTTGGGAGTCTTCATAAGCTCCTCCATACCGGTAATCATCAATTGATCAAAGACTGTTTTAAATCCGGCATTCTTGCCGTTATCATCAAAGTAGGTCTCTATCTGTTGCATGTAATACTGCTTCATGGAATACTCGCCTACTTTTTGATTGTTATCCCAATACTTACCGTCATAAAACTCGTCACGGATACGCTCAATTGCAAGAGTTTCCACGCCTGCTCCCGCACAGCCATAGGTCTGAAATACCTGAAGCGCGTTGCTTGCCTGCTGCTTTACCTGCTGTCTGCTGTAGCCTTCCGTCTGTACATTTGCAATATTATTGGAAGTTGTATTTAAGGCAGCATTGCTTGCCAAAAGCCCTGTATATGCAATATTCAGTCCAAAAAATTGTGATGGCATAATCCGCTACCTCCTATCTCTCTTACATTCCCAGCGTATTGATAATATGCTCTATCATTTCACTGATTACATTAATGTATCGGCTGGATGCATTATAGACGTTTTGGAATTTAATCATATTGGATAATTCCTCATCACTGGATACACCCGTCACCTGTTCTCTTGCATTGTATGTAGACTCAACCGTATTTACCTGATTCGTATAAATACTCCGGAACACATAACCGGAATTAGCAATCTGTGATACCAAATCATCATAATAATCTACAAAGCAGGTTCTCTTTTTTACGTTGGGATTCAGTGTGTACGCTTCTTCAGTGAAAGCAGCCTTTAATGCTTCCGCTGTCTCATTATCCTCCGAACCGTCAGGCTTTCTAAATCCCAGATTAGCCGGACGCTGCATCAGCCCCGGGTCTACCTGCAAATTCTCTATAGTATATAAGCTGTCTCTCTTTGCAGCGCTTTCTTCATTATATACCCAATACTCACCGGTATTTCCCTCTTCGTCCGTTGCCGTAACCTTGCTGTAACCATCTGTTGTAATCTTCGCAAACAACTGAATGGGACTCCCGTTTTCATTTCGCATGTAACCGCCCTCATCGTTGCTGCAGTACTGTGCATTCTCAAGTACCGTACCGTCTGCGAGGGTCAGCTTTCCGGTCTTCACACCTGCCGCATCAGCAAGTATACCGTTTATCTTGCCTACAACATTGTGAATCAACTGATCAAATTCAGACTGGATATTCATAAGTACCGATTGGGAAACTCCGTCATAATCCTCCTCGATATCCGTATAATTTGCCCTATGGTCACCTCTTGCCAAAAGCATTGCCTTTAAGCCACCAACATCCGTTCCCAAATCGGAGGAAACCTCAATAGACAAATTGAAAACCTCTGCACCGTCTATATTATAATATTTACTTCCGTCATCCCTGATAATGTAGGAAGCATTCTGCGGCCAATAGGGTGTATAAAAGCCGTTTCGCTCATCAACCTGCAGACCCATTTCATAGCAGGTACTTCCCTTTACAAAATCAACACCTTCAATCTGTACCGCTACATTGCCGTACATATCCTCCGACCAACTCATTTTGGTCAGTTCAGCCAACTCATCCAGCATACGGTTTCTCTCGTCACGCAAATCGTTAGCATGCTCCACTCCGCCGCTTTCAATGGCCCTTATTTTATCGTTAAGATATAATATCTTGTTTCCGTAATCATTTATTTTATCAACCTGCTGTTTTATCTGTGCATTCAGATTGTCCTGATAAGAAGAAAGTCCGTAATAAACAGCATTTGCACGCTCAACAAATTCAGATGCCTTCTGTACCAAAAGTCCCTGCGTTACAGAACTTGCAGGATCCTTTGTAAGCTCCTGAATCGCCGTCCAAAAATCAGTCAGTGTGGTTTGAAAGGCTTCTCCATTAAGCTCTCCCAGCTGGCTTTCCACTTCTTCCATAACCTCTGTGGATACTTCATAAAACATACTGCGTCCCGATTCTCTGCGGTATGTTTTATCAAGAAAATAATCTCTCACTTGTTTTGCTCTGGAATAAATAACACCCAGACCCGTCTGCTCGTAAGAAACAGCAGCTCCGGTTTTTGATATGGTAATGTAGGATCTGTCCGACTGCTGTACCTGTTGTCTGGTATAGCCCTTCGTGTCCACATTAGAAAGATTATGCGCTGTGGTATTCAGCGCATTCTGACTTGTCTGTAATCCGGATGTACCTATATATAAACTACCCATAAGCGGCATAATATTCACCTCAACATTTCAACAAGAAATCTGCAAGCTCTATTGCTTTGCATCAAAGCCTCTGCTTATAACGCCCATGGTATCACCTGCATTTATGGCCCCTCTATTGTAATTGGCCGTCGCCGGTGCTGATTTTGTCGCCTGTAACAGCGTCATCTCAAACTCCACCATTTCAAGCGCGTTATTAAGAAGCTCCCTATTCTGTTCATTGGCTCTTTTCAAGCCCTGTACCACCACCTGCAATCTGTCATGTGCCTCTGCCAGCGCCTGTTGTTCCTTTGGTCTTGCTTCCAGCATAGCAATCAGATTGGCAAGCTTCAGTGTTTCAACATCCTTGTTTAACACATTGGCAATATCTGCAGTAATCGTAATCCTCTGTTTTTCCAGATTATTGATTCTGCTTACCAGCTCCTGTTCCTCATCCGTGATTTTTTGTAGATTTTCTAAGTTGCCGCTCACAATAATCGGCGTTTTCCTTTGAGATAATCCGAGTAGCACCTCATATTCACTGCTTTCCTTATCCAGTACTTCTATCAGGTTTTCCATTAAACTAGCCACTCAGATTACCTCATTTCCTCATATTTCTGTAAAAGTTTCTCTGCAAAGCTTCCGTTGTCCACCGCATAGGTGCCATCCTGAATCCTTGCCTTGATGGGAGCCGTCAACTCTTCTCGAATATCCGGGCTTCCTGCAACTGCTGCCTTAGCTGTCTGAATATCCTTGCCAAAGCTGCTAATCTGTACCTTGTCAGTCTGCGCCACGCTGCCGGTCTTCTGGCTGCTCTTAACCTTCGAAGACTGATAGAGCTGCTGTACCTGTGTATATGCCTGTATACGCATTGGGACTCCTCCTTTCGCTATGTTCTATAATGTTTATCGGCGACTTAGGAGAATACTTTAGTCCCAATTCAAACTTATTTTTGCTTGATAAGTTTAATTACGTTTACGGAGAGCGCCGGTGCCGTATAAATAAATTCCTTAGCCGCTCCGGTCATGTTTTTGACAACATCGTGCACTTTTTCAGGCTCCTCCAGTGTGTTTTCGTCCTCAGCATTACCGGTCATAAGCTCTACACGGTAATCCGGACATACATTGCAATCGAGTGAAATCGACACAGCATCCTCTGTTTCTGCAAAATTAACAACCTTTACAATTACTTCTTCCTCTGTATCCGTAACCACTGAGCACATGGAAGGATAATTCGGAAGCTCTACAACCTCGATTAACTCATCATTCAGATATAAACTTACCTGTGTGCGGGTGAGCACATAATGAATTTTATTGTACTCTCCCATCTTGAGCCGCACATTCCTTGCCTCAGCCATGGGCTGGGGATTCAAGCCTCCGCGAATAACCGTAGCCTTACCGTCTGAAATCACCCAGCGGATCGGTTCTAAGTTAAACAACATCCATGGATCACGGGGATTGGGATTCATTCTGTCATAGAAGCTGAAAGGCTTGGGAGCGCACAACATACCTACACCGATTTCTTTGCCTTCCTCAGCCAGAATTTCTATGGTGAATTCACCTTCCTTGCTGTCAACCTCTTCCCCAAGGGCAACTGCCGCGCGGACCTTAAAGGGCGGCTTTCTCTTTGACATCTCATTATCAGGGTCTTCTACCAGCCTGCAAACGTCTCCTGCCGTTTCAATTTTCCCAAAAATATTGACCTTGGGCTCCACCGCTTTACCGTTATATACCGCATTTCGATAGCTGATACCAAAATCACCGGTAATCATAGGAAGTCCATGCAAATTGCGGTAAATCTTTTCTGTCTCCTCTGTAGAATTAACTACCCACTTACCTCTGTTGTTTCCAAAAAGCTTAAAGCAATAGTAGCTTGGTATTGCATAGCTTCTGTAATTATCATAAATCAGCAGATTAGGATACCAGGAATAAAAGTTTACATGCTCAAATAACGGTGCATAGGAACACAGTTTCACCACGTCCTGATTGCGCTCAAAGCCCACCATAAACATTGCCTCGGAGATTGCCGCGCGAAGCTGTCCCTCGTAGGTCTGATTCACTGCAAATTCACCCACAAAGATGTCCGGCTTGCTTCTGTCATAATCATCATAGAGCCCAATACTTTCTGCATAAAATTCAGGCATATTATAGTAGTGGTCATCCACAATATCCGTTTTCATATTCTCTCCGTGGTCATTGGAGATAATGATAAGCTCAGGATATTTTGCAAGCACGGCTTCTCTGATTTTATGAAAACGCGCCTCATATTCGGAACCATTGTTCTCATTGCCGATTTCCAGATACTTTAACGCAAAAGGAGCTTCATGTCCCATCTTCGCGCGCAAACTTCCCCACTCGGAATCCGCCGGTCCCACCGCATACTCAATAGCATTTAAGGTATCTTCAATCACCTCTGCCATTTCCTGCTCATTAAAATAATAGGGTCCCCTTCCCTGACAGGTCATACCGCAGTTACATACATACAAGGCAGATAAATTCAAATCTTCACACAGCTGCAAATATTCATGGAAACCGAGTCCATTGGTGGTACGATAATGCCAAAGCAGCCAATGACCGGGTCTCTCCCATACAGGTCCCACCGTATTTTTAAACAGCATAGCCGTTTCAATGGTAAAGCCTTCTACAATACAGCCTCCCGGGAAGCGCAGGAAAGCAGGCTTCATAGCCTGTAACTTCTCTACCAAATCCTTGCGCAGACCGTGTCCCATAAAGGTATCCGCAGGCATTAAAGACATAAAGCCGAAACGGACACATCCTCCGTTCTCGCAACTAATCATAAATTCCCCGTCACCGGTGGTTCCCGATGCTGTAAAGGTAACATCATAGCGGTTCCAGCCATCTCCCTTTACTTCTACAGTCGCCGCAGCAAAAACATTCCCCTGCTCCTTCACCGCAAGAGCAAGGTTAACCGGCTTATCACTCTGTGCAAACATATAAAAGTGATATTCCCTGTCCTTTTCCTGCGGTACACCTGCATATCCGATATTTTTCACATATCCGCCCGGAGCAAAATCCACCTTCAAGGAAACGCGGCGCTTTTCATTCAATGTCACGTTTTCATCCAGTTTCATAGTTGCATTTTCCGCATACCATGCCGGAATGGGTGTGGGCACAATATTTCCTCTCTTTATCCAATCATTCATACCCTCACCATTATTAAATTCATCAATCCAGCCGGTCGGTGACACAAAGGTCTTACCATCATCATTGGTCACACACCCGTCCGGCATTAAAGAATCCTCAAAGGAACGATTCCTAAGCATTTCCGGATACAGTCCTCCGTCTCCGGCATGACTGATATCCTCAAAAAACACACCGTACAAATCCTCCGCCACAGGGAATCTCTTTTCGTTGGTATTAATACTAATTCTGCTCATATTGCCCTCCATATACTTTATTAATACATAAAAAAGGCTTCACAGCGGAAGCCTTTTGTTCTTAAACTGACATAATCTTTTCCACGTAATTGAATATCTGCATGTCATCATCCAGCATACGACAGCCCACGATATAGGTACCGTCATTATCGGTAATTCTGATAATATTGCCTTCTTTTTCTTTGATACCCGCCACCTCAAAATCTTCAATTTCTATGCGGATGAGATTGCCCCTCTGATCCTTAATGGCATCCTCTCCGGTCTCAATTGCAAAGCCGTTGGCACTGATATTTAACATACGTCCTTCAAACGCTTTTCCCGAATCACCAAGCACAATCTTGCATGGATTATGCAGAGGCATACGTTTATATTTTCTACGGTTGACAACGTTCGGGTTACCATCCACCTTGATAGCAAATGCCCCGTTTCTATTCGTAGAGATTCTTACCTGTGTCCATGTATATACACCATTATCTACAATTGCCTTTACCATGTATGACTCTGCTTTATCCAAGGCAAACGAATTCTTTCCATCGAGCAGTTCTTCTACGACAATCGCTCCGTCTTTTGAAAGCTCCGTAATGACTCCTTTATATTCTTCAGTATCATTTCCGGCCTTTAATACACTTACATGCATTCCGGGTTTCAAGTCATCTTTACCCATAAAGCCGCCTGCGCCGAGTTCCTCAACCAATCTTCCGACTACTCGCTCAATACCAAGAACATTGCTGGAAGTCTCTTCATATTTGCTTCTCATAACCTTCGTAGCTTCGCCGGCCGTAGAAATATTGGATGTCATCAGTTCTACAACATCGCCAACCTGCTGCATATTATCAACAAGATTCTTATTGGAGCCTTCCACTTCACGGATAGCACCATCAATAACCTGAATATTATCACCAAGCTTTACAGAATCCTCCGTAATATGGTTTACACTTTCATCTACCACCTTAACATTCTCAATGGTATTATCAATCAGTTCAAGTGTCTTCGTGATGGATTCCGTCATCCGCTCACTGGTAACCTCCAGATGTGCCAATGCATCCATAATTCCGTCAGAGGATACTTTGGTGCCCTCACTGAGTTTTCTGATTTCATCTGCAACCACTGCAAAGCCTTTTCCGGCTTCACCGGCTCTTGCTGCCTCAATAGAAGCATTTAATGCCAACAGGTTCGTCTGACTGGAAATGGATACGATGGTTCCGGTTTCTTCCTTCATGGTTTCAAACTTATCAGCAAATTCCTTTAAGATTTCTTCAACCTGCGCAGAAAGCTCTGCCATCTCACCGGTATATTCAACCACTGCACCAAGCTGATCGGAGCTTGCCTTAGCATTCTTAACCGAGGTCTCCATCAACACTACCATTTCTTTAATCAGTCCTGCAACATTTTCTACCTGCTCGCTAATCTTGTCCGTCATCTGCATGGAAGAATCCGTCTTTTGTCTGAGTACCACATTATTGGTATTCAACTCCTCCATATTACCAACCACGTCATTCGCACTGTCCCTGTTC
>SVFG01000075.1 GCA_015056975.1 Lachnospiraceae bacterium
TGTGTTATACTTGTCATGCGAGAACAACTCCTTTTTGTATTTTTTGTTGTGGTGACTTAAGTATAACATAGAGAGGTTCTCGCGTTTATTATTTATTCAGTTGTAACACATGTATTGTAATCCTACAAAAAATAAAATGTTATAGATAAACACTGTATTGCATTAAAGTAGGTTTTATGATAATATCAAATTTAAGTTTAATATACTATGTGATATTATGCTTAAAGAAGCATTAGGAAAGACAGAAACGGAGAAAAATTATGGCACAATTGTGGGGCGGACGCTTTACCAAAGAGACCGATCAGATGGTTTATGATTTTAATGCGTCCATTCGTTTTGATAAGAGATTGTTTAAGCAGGATGTAGAGGGCAGTATTGCTCATGTTACAATGCTTGCAAAGCAGGGGATTCTGACAGATGCGGAGAAGAAAGCCATTATTGCAGGTCTTAAAGGCATCAAAGAGGATGTAGAAAACGGTACCCTTCCAATTGATTATAAATATGAGGATGTACACAGCTTTGTTGAGGCTAATCTGATTGACAGAATCGGTGATGCCGGCAAAAAGCTTCACACCGGACGAAGCCGTAACGATCAGGTGGCACTGGATATGCGTTTGTATACCAGAGGACGTGTTCTTGAGATGGATGAGCTTTTAAAGAAGCTTCTTACCGTCATTCTTTCTACCATGGAAGAAAATATTGAGACCTATATGCCCGGCTTTACCCATTTGCAGAAGGCTCAGCCTGTAACGCTTGCTCATCATTACGGTGCGTATTTTGAAATGTTTAAGAGGGACAGACAGCGCATGAAGGATATTTACAAGCGCATGAATTATTGTCCTTTGGGTGCAGGTGCACTGGCAGGTACGACCTATGATTTGGACAGAAATTTGACAGCAGAGCTTCTGGGCTTTGACGGACCCACCTTAAACAGTATGGATTCTGTATCAGACAGGGATTATCTGATTGAGTTTTTATCCGCTCTTTCCATGGTGATGATGCACTTAAGCCGTTTTAGTGAAGAGATTATTATTTGGAACTCCAATGAGTATCAGTTTGTAGAGATTGATGATGCATTTTCTACCGGAAGCAGCATTATGCCCCAGAAGAAAAATCCTGATATTGCGGAACTGGTACGTGGGAAGACAGGACGTGTGTACGGTGCGTTAGTATCCTTACTTACCACTATGAAGGGTATCCCTCTTGCGTATAACAAAGACATGCAGGAGGATAAAGAAGTAGCTTTCGATGCCATGGATACGGTATCTGATTGTATTACCCTGTTTACAGGTATGCTGGATACCATGAAGTTTAAAAAGGACAATATGGCAAAGAGTGCCATGAACGGTTTTACCAACGCTACGGATGCGGCGGATTATCTGGTAAATAAGGGAGTACCCTTCAGAGATGCCCACGGTATTATCGGCAGACTTGTGCTTTATTGTATTGAGAAAGATACGTCTATTGATGCGCTTAGCTTATCAGAGCTTCAGGCAATCAGTGATAAGTTTGAAGAGGATATTTATGATGCGGTATCCTTAAAGACCTGTGTTGAGAAGCGTCTGACAATCGGGGCCCCCGGTCCTGATGTAATGAAGCAGGTGATAGCACTTCACAAGGAATATCTGGATGGCTAAAGATATTGACAGGTCTTTATAGACGAATATATGATTATCATCGTGGCAACACGATTGATATAAATGAGGAGACCGGCTAAGCCGGATGAAAAAGAAACGGCCGTAATACGGCAGAAGGTGAGGAAAAAGTATGAGTGATAAGTTAAAAGTTGGTATTTTAGGCGGAACAGGTATGGTTGGTCAGAGATTCATTTCCCTTTTGGAGAATCATCCCTGGTTTGAGGTAACCACCATTGCAGCAAGCCCCCGTTCCGCAGGAAAGACTTATGAGGAAGCAGTTGGTGACAGATGGAAAATGACCACACCTATGCCTGAAGCTGTAAAGAATATTGTAGTTATGAATGTTAACGAAGTTGAGAAGGTTGCTTCTGAGGTAGACTTTGTTTTCAGTGCAGTTGATATGACCAAGGAAGAGATTAAGAAAATAGAGGAGGATTACGCTAAGACTGAGACTCCCGTTGTTTCAAACAACAGTGCGCACAGATGGACTCCCGATGTACCTATGGTTGTGCCGGAGATTAACCCTGAGCACATGAATGTTATCGAGTTCCAGAAGAAGCGTCTCGGAACCAAGAGAGGTTTTGTTGCTGTTAAGCCCAATTGCTCCATTCAGAGCTATGCTCCCGTTCTTACCGCATGGAAGGAGTTTGAGCCTTACGAGGTAGTAGCTACTACTTATCAGGCGATTTCCGGTGCCGGAAAGACCTTCAAAGATTGGCCTGAAATGGTTGAAAATATTATTCCATACATTGGTGGTGAGGAAGAGAAGAGTGAGAAAGAGCCTCTTCGTCTCTGGGGTGAAATTAAGGATGGAGTGATTGTACCTGCAACCAGCCCTGTAATTACCTGCCAGTGTATTCGTGTACCCGTTTTGAACGGTCACACCGCTGCAGTATTTGTGAAGTTTAAGAAGAAACCCACCAAGGAGCAGTTGATCCAGAAGTTGAGAGATTTCTCCGGTGAGCCTCAGCGCCTTGGACTTCCCAGCGCACCTAAGCAGTTTATCCAGTATCTTGAGGAGGATAACAGACCTCAGGTTAACCTTGATGTTGATTATGAAAACGGTATGGGTGTCAGCATCGGACGTATCCGTGAGGACAATGTATATGACTTTAAGTTTATCGGTCTTTCTCACAATACCGTTCGTGGTGCAGCAGGCGGAGCGGTGCTTTGCGCAGAGCTTTTGAAGGCACAGGGATACATTACTAAGAAATAAAGGCTCTTTCATTACTAAGGAGTAAGCTTTATGAATGAATTGCATTATCAAATTGATTTGTTAAAAGCAATGAATCAGAAATTAAGCGTCAGAGAAAAGATGTACCATATTATGTGTGATACGGCAGACAGTGCGCTGCTGTATTACTCCTTTGACGACAAAGAGGTAACTTGTGCCGGAAGGTGGAGTGAATTCTTTGACTTTGATATTTTTGATATAAAGGATATTTCAAGACTTTATGAGATTGTGGAAGAAACCGCAGTTGTGGAACTGATGGAAGCGCTTTATCCGGAAAAAAACGGTGAAGCTACATCGGTTTTTGAGTGTTGTCAAAGGGATAAAAGTAAATGGTATCGTTTTCGTGTCAATGTTATGTTTGATGACATAAAAAATCCTACTGATAAAGTTATACGGATTACTGATATTACAATGCTCAAAAAACAACACGAGGAGCTTACTTATTTGGCTTATTACGACAAGAGTACAGGACTGTATAACCGCAATTATTTTGTGCAGCTTTTGGAAAATTATTTAAAAAGAGCAGATGAGCTAAATGATATTGTTAGTGTGCTTGTGATTGATGTGGATGATTTTCATAAGATCAAAGACGGTTACGGTATGGTTGTAGGTGATGAAGTGATTCATCAGCTTGGTGATTTCCTGAATACTTTTTCCGGAGAAAATGTCATAGTATGTCATATGGACAGTGATGTGTATTGTATGGGTATATATTCTCCGGCAGGTAAAAACAGTATAAAGGAAGTACACAAAACAATCCAGAATCGTATCAAGAAACCCTTTGTCATGAGTAACGGCAGGGAGGTTTTCCTTACGGTCAGTGTGGGTGTGGCAGAATATCCGGAGGCGGCAGTTTCTGCACTGGAGCTTATTAACTGTGCAGAGATTGTTATGTACAAATGTAAGGATCTTGGTAAAAATGCAATTCATTTCTATGACACCAATACATTAAATGAATTTTTACAGACGGTTGAGATTGAAAACAAATTAAAGGAAGCAATTAGCAACCAGAATTTTGAGCTATATTATCAGCCACAGTATTATGTTGGGAATAAAAGACTTCGTGGAATGGAAGCTTTGATTCGTTGGAGAGACGGGGAGGATAAGATGATTAGCCCCGGAGTGTTCATTCCCATTGCTGAAAAGAACGGAGCAATCATTTCCATAGGTACCTGGGTGGTAGAGCAGAGTATCAGACAGTATGCCTCATGGCGCAATGAATACGGTGTGCATCTGATATTATCAATAAATATCTCTGCAAGACAGTTTGAAAAAGAAAATTTTGTAGAGCTTCTACTGAAAACCCTTCGGAAATACGATGTAGATTTCTCCGAGATTGAATTGGAGATTACAGAGAGTATTTTGATTGAAGATTCCGAGGTGGTTACGGAAAAGTTAAAGATATTAAAAAATTACGGTATCCGCATATCGCTGGATGATTTTGGAACAGGCTTTTCATCACTCAGCTATTTGAAGACATTACCAATCAATACCTTAAAAATTGACAAGAGCTTTATTGATACGGTACTTTCGGATTCGGCTACAAGAGTGATTACGGAATCTATTGTAGATATGGTAAAATCGCTCGGGTTTGAATCCATTGCAGAGGGTGTAGAGGATGAACAGCAGTATAAATATCTGCATGCAATCGGTTGCGATGTGATTCAGGGATATTTCCTTGGAAAGCCGCTTCCGGCATCGGAGATGGAGAAATTGATTCAAACTATGGTGTGAGGTACATATGTTTATTGGGAGAGAAGCAGAACTTAAGTTTTTAGAGCATTATTATGTAGGGGTTGAAAGTCAGATATTGGTAGTTTATGGCCAAAAGGGAGTGGGTAAAACCACTCTCTTAAAGCATTTTATGAGAGGGAAGAAATGTGCATATTATCATGCGCGTGCCTGTTCCTCAGCAGAACAGCGCTATCAATGGGCGAATGAACTGAATAATAAAGGCGTTTCCATTAAGAAATATCCTGAGTATGAAGACATCTTGGGATTACAGCAGGTCAGAGTGTTAGTGATTGACGAATTTCATCACATTATTAAAGCAGATGATGAATTTATGGTGAAGCTTTTAAATTACTGTAAATCACAGAGTGAGCCGGTACTGGTTATATTATGTACATCTGCATCCGGCTGGGTGGAAAACAGTATGATATCCAAGATGGGAAGCATGGCTTCAGCACTTTCGGGATGGCTGAAAGTAAGGGAAATGCAATTTAAGGATATGAGAGAGTTGTATCCTTCTTTTTCCTATTCTGACAGTATTAAGATTTATGCGGCACTTGGCGGTATTCCGGGATTGTGGAACAGCTTTTCAGGCGAATTGTCTGCAACAGATAATATTGTGAAGAATATTGTAAACAGGGAAAGCCGTCTTCATGAAGAGATGACGGTATATATGTCTGAGGAGCTGAGAGAACCCGCAGTATATAATACATTACTTGCCTGCATGGCAAGAGGTTGTAATAAGCTCAATGATATTTACGCACATACCGGCTTTTCCAGGGCCAAAATCAGTGTTTATCTAAAAAATCTTATGGAACTTGATTTGGTTGAAAAGGTGTTTTCGCCTGAAACGGAAGGCTATGCGAATGCGATGAAGGGTATTTATCGTATTTCAAATCCTTATGTGCGGTTTTATTTCAGGTTTCTCTTTCCCAATCAGAGTTTGCTTGATGAAGTATCTGCAGAGGAGTTTAATAGCCGTATCATAGCGGATTATTATCCTGATTTTGTGGAAGAAGCCTACAGAAAAATTTGTGTGGAGCAGCTTGCGTCAAAGTACTCCATATTGGGTGAATGGGTTGGAAAGACAGGCAATATTGATATTGTTGCAAAGGATCATGATGACAGTTACATCGTTGCTGCCTGTTCTTATGCAAGAAAGATGAAATATGAAGATTACGAATGGCTTCTGTTCCAATTGAAGCAGGCAAAAATAAATCCGAGCAAAATAATACTGTTCGGAGAGGCCGGCTTTGATGAAAATCTGCAAAAGGAAGCCTTAAAAGGTACAGTGAAACTATTAAGGGGAGAAGTACTGAATGGGTAAAAAATTAATCATAACTGAGAAGCCCTCTGTTGCAAGAGATTTTGCAAGGGTTTTGAATGTTTCGGGACGTGGGAACGGATTGATTGAGAACAATGAGTTCGTCATAACCTGGTGTGTCGGACATTTGGTGGAAATGCTTTATCCCGAGGATTATGATATTAAGTATAAAAAATGGATGCTTGAGGATTTGCCCTTTTTACCGGAGCAATATAAATATGGTGTGATTGAAAACGTGAAACAGCAGTATGAAATTGTTCACAACCAGTTGCATCGAAAAGATATTGATGTTGTTTATTGGGCAGGAGACTCCGGAAAAGAAGGTCAGACCATTGAGGAAAACATCCGTAATTTTGGCGGCGTGAGAGATGGTATGACGGAGCTAAGAGTCTGGATTGACTCTCAGACCGATGAAGAAATCAGACGCGGTATCAATGAGGCAAAGCCTATGTCTGAATATGCACTTCTTGGAAGCTCCGGTATTATGCGTACCATAGAGGATTATGCGCTGGGAATTAATTTTTCCAGAGCCTTATCCGTAAAATACGGCAGACTGATCAATGATGCTGCGGCGACCAAATCCTACACAGCCATAGCTGTAGGACGTGTAATGACCTGCGTCCTTGGTATGGTGGTTATCAGGGAGCGCGAGATCCGTAACTTTGTGGAGACACCTTTTTACAGGGTTATCGGTTGCTTTACGGATGACAAAATAACTGCTGAATGGAAAACGCAGGAAAAATCCAAATATTTGGATTCACCGCTTCTGTATAAAGAAAACGGTTTTAAAAAGCTTGAGAGTGCAAATCAGCTGATTGAGGAGCTTTCCGGAAGGAAGGCTACTATTGGTGCGCTTGAAAATAATATTACAAGAAAACGTGCACCGCTTTTATTTAATCTGGCTGAATTGCAGGCCGAATGTTCCAAACTCTTTAAAATCAGTCCTGATGAAACTCTGCAGGTGGTACAGGATTTATACGAAAGGAAGCTTACCACTTATCCCAGAACCGATGCCAGGGTGTTAACGACAGCTGTTGCAAAGGAGATTACAAAGAATCTGCGGAAGCTTGCAGGATATGGACCTACTGCAAAGTTTGTAGAAGAAATATTAAATAAGAGACTGTATCTTGGGATTGAAAAAACGGCTTATACGGATGATTCTAAGGTTACCGACCATTATGCCATTATTCCCACGGGTCAATTCAATGAACTAAATTCATTATCAAGTCTTCATCAAAAGGTATATGAATTGATTACTCGCAGATTTTTGAGCATTTTTTATCCTCCTGCAGAGTACAATTCTGTAAAAATCACTTTTGAGATTGGCAATGAGATGCTTTATGCTTCGGGAAAGGTGCTTAAAAGCCCCGGTTATCTGGAGATAGCAGGCTTACCCAAAAGTGCGGAGAATTCAGAGGAAGAGAATCAGGAGGCTGCCCAGGGACAAAAGCTTCTTACGCTTGCAGGCAGTGTGAAGGTGGGAGATGAGATTGCGGTAGATTCCTTTGAGGTAAAAGAAGGTAAGACCTCACCACCAAAGCGATATACCTCTGGAACCATGGTGCTTGCCATGGAAAATGCCGGAAATCTGATTGAAGATGAAGAACTTCGCGCACAGATAAAAAATACCGGTATCGGAACTTCTGCAACCAGAGCAGAAATTATTAAAAAGTTAATCAATATCGGTTATATTAATTTAAACAAAAAAACTCAGGTGCTTTCTCCTGAAAACTTAGGAGAAATGATTTATGAGGTGGTAAATCTCACGGTTCCGTCTCTACTTAATCCAAAGATGTCTGCGTCCTGGGAAAAGGGGCTGGAGGGCATTACAAACGGTACCGTTGATGTTGTGGCATACCGCAGTAAGCTGGAGGACTATATCCGAACGGAAACCTTATCCATGGCAAATTCGGATAAGAAGGAGGAAATCGCCGGCAGAATCAATCAATTTACAGGAAAGGATTCCAAGGGACTTGCTACCAGAAGGAAGTTGGGACATCCCTGCCCGATATGTGGCGGAGAGCTAACCACAACAAGCTTTGGATTCGGATGTAGTAATTACAGCAATCCGGATATTAACTGTAAGTTTAATGTGGGTAAAATCGCTGACAGAGATTTGTCGGAAGAAGAATTTCTTGCGTTAGTCACTGAGGGACGTACAAATGTGCTGACCGGTTTTGTGTCAAAAAAGAAAAAGAAATTCTCAGCAGCACTATTGATGCATAAAGATGAAGAGGGTAAGTACCATATTGATTTTGATTTTTCTCAAAATGAACCTGAAAAGGTTGAAGGAGTAACCTGTCCTGATTGCGGTGGGGACATTTTGGTGAAAGCATTTGGCTTTGGTTGTTCCAATTATAACCAAGAGACCGGTGAAGGGTGTAAGTTTGCAGTAGGTAAAATTGCCGGCAAGGAAATCAGTGAAGAACAGTTAAAGGAACTATTGACTCAAGGGAAAACCGGTACCATAAGAGGCTTTAAATCACAAAAAGGTACAAAATTTGATGCCTGCCTATTCCTTGCAAAGGATGAAGAAGGAAAGCATAGAGTACAGTTCAATTTTGAGGATGTGGAAGCTAAGGTTATCAAAAATGTGAATTGTCCCTGCTGTAACGGTGAGGTGGTAAAATCCACATACGGATTCAGATGTGCCAATTATGATAGGAACAGGGAAGACGGCTGTAAATTTTCCATAGGCACCATGGGTGGAAAAGAACTGACTGAGGCACAGCTGAAAGAACTTCTGACAAACGGAAGAACATCCACGATTTACGGCTTTAAGTCCAAGAGTAACAAAAAGTTTGATGCAAGAATTGCACTTGCAAAGGATGATGAGGGCAAGGTAACAGGCTGTAAATTTGACTTTGATGATTTAGAGGACAAGAAGGTAAAGGATTGTATCTGTCCGTTGTGCGGCAAGGATGTGGTAGTTACTAAATTTGGCTATAAATGTCGCGACTATGCTAAAGATGAAGGTGAAGGCTGTAAGTTTATTGTGGGAAATATCGCCAGCGTGCATCTGACAGAAGCCCAATTAAGACAACTGCTTACCAACAAAAAGACAGATGTGATAAGTGGATTTGTGGCTAAAACGGGAATGAAGTTTGATGCTCCGTTAAAGCTGGATGAGGAGGGACATGTTTCCTTCGATTTCCCGGAGAAGCCTAAGCCGGTAGATACGGATATTGCATGTCCGAAATGCAGTAAAATGCTTAAGAAGGCCCAGTGGAATTATGAGTGCGAGTGCGGCTACAAACTGCAGCACACTGTTGCAAAGGTGGAACTGGGAGAAGATACCATAAAAGAGCTTCTGACAGAGGGAAGAACAAAAGAAAAAATCACAGGATTTATGTCCAAAAGCGGAAATGCTTTTGAAAGTTATCTAAAGCTTTCAGAAGATAAAATTGTATTTGATTTTGAAGATAATCAAAAATAAAAGCCATATATGTGGCGGAAAGAGGAGAATATGGAAAATATTACAATTGGAAATCTCTATGATTTGAAGGAAACCATCGCTTCAAAGCTGTTTGATGGTGCAACTTATCCGTGGGAGGTATTGCCTAAGATTCACGATTTTATTTTGGAACTTGGGAAGAGCCTGCCGGAGGATATTTATGAAAAGAAAGGTGAGGATATCTGGGTTGCAAAGAATGCAAAGGTAGCACCTACTGCTTGCTTAAACGGTCCCCTTATTATTGATGAGGAGGCTGAGGTGCGTCATTGTGCGTTTGTGCGCGGAAATGCAATCGTAGGTAAGGGCGCAGTTGTGGGTAACTCCACAGAGCTTAAGAATGTTGTCTTATTCAATAAGGTTCAGGTGCCTCATTACAATTATGTGGGTGACAGTGTGCTTGGCTTTAAGTCTCATATGGGCGCCGGTTCCATTACCTCCAATGTAAAGAGCGATAAGACATTGGTGGTTGTAAAGGACGCTGATACGAAATATGAAACCGGTCTTAAAAAGATGGGCGCTATGCTGGGAGATAATGTGGAAGTAGGATGCAATTCTGTGTTAAATCCGGGAACTGTAATAGGAAGATGGTCCAATGTTTATCCCACCTCATGCGTTAGAGGAGTTATCCCTGCAAACAGCATTTTTAAGGCTCCGGGAATGGTTGTTTCCAAAAATGAGTAAAAGTGCATAAATTATTTTTACATGAAATTACAAAAAAATACAAAACAACACTAGATTTTTTTCATTAAATGTGAGAGAATGTATACGATTATTATGTAATAATTTTGAAAGGAGATTTCTCATGATTTATTCAAAAGAAGTTGAAGAAATGTGTCCAGTAGCACAAGGCGTTTCTCATGGCTGTGCTCCTATTCCGGAGGAAGCTAAATGGGTAAAAGTGAAAGAAGTTAAAGACATTTCCGGTTTGACACATGGTGTGGGCTGGTGTGCTCCTCAGCAGGGTGCATGTAAGCTTACTCTTAATGTTAAAGAGGGTATCATTCAGGAGGCATTGGTTGAGACTATCGGTTGTTCCGGCATGACTCATTCCGCAGCAATGGCAGCTGAAATTTTGCCCGGCAGAACCGTTATGGAAGCATTGAATACTGACCTTGTATGTGATGCTATCAATACTGCAATGAGAGAGCTGTTCTTACAGATTGTTTACGGTCGTTCCCAGAGTGCATTCTCTGAGGATGGTCTGCCTGTTGGTGCAGGTCTTGAGGATCTTGGTAAAGGTCTTAGAAGCCAGGTTGGTACTATGTATGGTACCTTGAAGAAAGGTCCCCGTTACCTTGAAATGGCTGAAGGTTATGTAACCGGTATTGCTCTTGATGCTGATGATCAGATTATCGGCTATCAGTTCGTAAGCCTTGGCAAGATGACTGACTTCATCAAGAAGGGTGATGATCCTAACACCGCATGGGAGAAGGCAAAGGGTCAGTATGGCCGTGTTGCTGATGCAGTTAAGATTATCGACCCCAGACACGAATAAGATAGGAGGACGTAAAAATGGCATTATTTGAATCATATGAAAGACGTATTGACAAAATCAATGACGTATTAAATAGCTATGGCATCGCTTCTATCGAAGAAGCTGAGAAAATCACAAAAGACGCAGGTCTTGATGTTTACAATCAGATTAAAGGCATTCAGCCCATCTGTTTTGAGAACGCTTGCTGGGCTTACATTGTAGGTGCTGCAATCGCTATCAAGAAGGGCTGCAGAAGAGCAGCAGATGCAGCAGCTGCAATCGGTGAAGGTCTTCAGGCTTTCTGTATTCCCGGTTCCGTTGCTGATACCCGTAAGGTTGGTCTTGGACATGGTAACCTTGGTAAGATGCTTCTTGAGGAAGAAACCGAGTGTTTCTGCTTCTTAGCAGGTCATGAGTCCTTTGCAGCAGCAGAGGGTGCTATCGGTATCGCTGAGAAGGCAAACAAGGTTCGTCAGAAGCCCTTACGTGTAATCTTAAATGGTCTTGGTAAGGACGCTGCTCAGATTATCGCACGTATCAACGGCTTTACCTTCGTTGAAACCGAGTATGATCCTTACACCAACACAGTTAAGGAAGTATACCGCAAGGCTTACTCCGAGGGACTTCGTGCAAAGGTTAACTGCTACGGTTCCAACGATGTTTGCGAAGGTGTTGCAATCATGCACAAGGAGGCTGTAGACGTTTCCATTACCGGTAACTCTACCAACCCTACCAGATTCCAGCATCCCGTTGCAGGTACTTACAAGAAAGAGTGTATCGAGCAGGGTAAGAAGTACTTCTCCGTAGCATCCGGTGGTGGTACAGGACGTACCCTTCATCCCGATAACATGGCTGCAGGTCCTGCTTCCTACGGTATGACTGATACCATGGGACGTATGCACTCTGACGCTCAGTT
>SVFG01000076.1 GCA_015056975.1 Lachnospiraceae bacterium
ACATCAAGCTCGCTTGATTGTCCGGCTATTCTTTTCGTGTTTTATAGGGCGCAGCCCGTGACCGAGACGGAGCCGCGGCTGAAAGCCGCTGGCGGAATCGAGGTCTCCCGGCTTTAGCCTTGCGTGGAAGCGTTTTTTATTTTGTAAGAAATTTGTAAGAATTTTGATACTTTTTTTGTAAGAATTATGCGTTATAATATACTTATACTAAAGTAAAGGAAGACAACCATGGGAAACGAAAGAATTTTAGTGGTAGATGATGACAGAGATATTGTTGCCACATTAAAAATCCAATTGGAAAAGGAAGACTTTGAAGTACTTTGTGCGTATGATGGTCAGGAAGCGTTGGATATCCTGGAGACACAGGAAGTACATCTGATACTTCTTGATATTATGATGCCGAAGATGGATGGATTTTCAGCCATTATGAAAATCCGTGAGAATAGAAACATACCGATTTTGGTAATGTCTGCCAAATCAGAGGATTCCGACAAAATTTTGGGGCTGTCCATCGGTGCGGATGATTATGTAACGAAACCGTTTAATTACAAAGAAGTGATTGCCCGAATCAGAAGCCAGTTACGACGATATATGAAGCTGGGCGGAGTACATACAACAGTGGCAAATGAACTTCATGTCGGGAGACTCAGTTACAATTTTGAAGCTCATATGTTAAAGGTGGATGGCGAGCACGTAAAATTGACATCTACGGAAACAAAAATTATGGAGCTCTTTATGAGGAATCCCGGACGTATCTTCTCGGCAGAAGAGATTTACTACAATGTCTGGAATGAGTCATCTGCTTTCAGCGGTGAAAATACGGTAATGGTACATATCAGAAGAATAAGAGAAAAAATAGAAATTAATCCGAGTGAACCGGAATATTTAAAGGTGGTGTGGGGTATTGGATACAAATTTGAAAAAAAGTAAAGTGATAAGAGCGTTAATATGCAAAGTGATTGCGACAGCTGCCCTTCTTGGAGCGATTGGAACAGGAATTTTGGGAAGAGAAGCTATAGTAGATTTTGTAAAGTACGGGCCGCAGGTGTTTTCGGGTAGATTGTATGATTACCCTGAATTTCGAGAGTTTGCAAGCGAATTATACAACAAAGCCATGGTAGGGTTTGCGGGAACAGGTGATGATAATGGTTATCCTATGACAGATCAGCGGGCACAAAAATATGCACGTGAAGCATGGGCTGAATTTTTGAGAAATATAACTATTACCAGCGGAGATATCGTTTACTATATTCGAGAATGGCAGGGGAAAAGCAGCGACCATATAGAGAAGAGTAACACGAGTTATCCCGTATTTTCAGAATATGATGGACATTTATTGCTTCCGGATGATGTGATGCTTTGCTGTTATTGGAACGGAAGCGAAGAGAAATTGGAATTGTTTGAAAAAAATTATGAGCTTGTTTATGAGTATAATCCGGTAAAGAAATACTATGACACATATTATCAGCCCAATAGAAACGCGGCTAAAAAAATAAATTTTATGTTGGCTGTAAAAAAGGATTGTACATCTCCAGAATTAAACAGCATGGAGTTATCAGCCAAAAAGTATCAGCAAGTACTTGTTTTCTTTACGATCTACATAAGCATATGGCTGATTTTTTCATTGTGTAGTTTGTCTATGCGAAAAGCAGGGAAGGTAGGAAAAGAGGAGTATGCAAAAGCATCCGGCAGAGTATTTGTGGAATTTAAGCTGATTATGATTGCATTATCTGCCTTTGTTGCATGGTATTTTAATCTGCTTGCTTTTGAATATGAGTTTGCATACCGGTTGAAAGCGTACCAACATCTATGGATGTATTTCCCAATCGGTTGTATATGGTATCTCCTTTGTGTTGATATAAAGAAGAACAGGCAAAATATTTTGGGAAAATCCATTCCGGGATTGCTGATACGTAATATTGCAGAACTGATGGGACAAAAGCCATGGTGCAGAAGAGCGCTTTGGTATAACATAGGATTTACTGCCGGTGGAGTTATTACGTTGGTAACCGGACTTGTGATGGTGGTTATGAGCCTTCAATATGAACCAAGGTATTATTACAGGTATTCCGACTGGGCAGTTCCCACCATTATTTTGGGAGTACTGCTGATTGCGACGGGTTGTATCCTGTTGTTTGGCAGACCGAAACAGAAAAAACTGGTAATGGATATGGCGGCCATAGCAGATAAGCTGGAAGAAGTAAAGAACGGGCATATGGGTGAACCGCTTGTATTGTCGCAGAAATCATTGTTGGAAGCTACTGCTGAAAACTTAAATGATTTGGAAAAGGGAATTGAACGGGCAGTGGAGGAGCAGAACCGTTCCAACAGGATGAGGGTAGAGCTTATTACCAATGTGTCTCATGATTTAAAAACTCCGTTGACATCCATCATCAATTATGCAGATTTGCTTTGCGAGGAAGAATTGCCGGATGTATCCGCAGAATATGCTAAAGCACTTCAGGGGAAGGCATACCGATTAAAGAATATGGTACAGGATGTGTTTGATTTGTCAAAGGCTACCAGTGGAAACTTAAATGTGGAGGCAGTCACTATAGATTTAGTAAAGCTGATTAAGCAGACATTGGCGGATATGGATGAGCGAATTCAAGAGAGCAACCTGACATTTAAGTTGAATATTGCCACGGAACCGCTATTTATTGAAGCTGATGGAGAAAAACTGTATCGCGTATTTCAGAATCTTTTTGTCAATGCACTGCAGTATTCTCTGGATCATTCCAGAGTGCATATCCGGCTTGCGGAAGAGAATGGATTTGCGGTCGCAGTAGTGAAAAATACCTCCCGTATGGAGCTTGATTTTGATACTACGGAGATTGTAGAGCGTTTTGTCCGTGCAGATTCCTCCCGTACCACAGAGGGAAGCGGATTGGGGTTATCTATCGTGCAGAGCTTTGTAGAGGCATGCGGCGGTGATTTCAAAGTGGAGACTGATGCGGATATGTTTACGGCACGGGTAAGTTTTCCGTTGTCCGAGGGACAGACAATAGAAGGAGAAAAGATTGAAAACGAATAGAAAAATTGAATTCTTTTCGGAAACCGTTCTGACGATTTTGGTTTCAATTGTCACGCTGTTGCTGCAGGCGATTTCGTTTGCCACTACGTGGAGCGGTTCACGGGTTTACCTGGAGGGAGTATTTCCATATGCCTCCCTCCTTTTTGCTACCTCAATTCAGGCCACGGCATACTTTTTCAGCAATTCCTTGCGCAATAAAGTCAGTGCTTTGAAGGTGACTGCCATGCTGGTAGCATTGTGTTGCTCAACATATTATTCTTATATCGGTATCTATAATTCTGTGAATTCACCGGAAAGATTTTTGCAGGAGAGATATGTGCAGATTGAAAGAGATTTGACAGGAAAGTATGACGCAGAATCAGAGGAACTTATGGGTGTCATAAGAGAGGCGCTCAGTGATGCGTCAACGCAGATTACGGCAAATAACATCCGTTTGAATAAAGAGCGTGAAAATATAGATGCGTGCAGGGAGGCATTGGCAGAGGAAGGCAAATCCTATGTGGGCGGAATGAAAGCCCCCAAACAATCGGATTACGAGAATTATGAGGACTATGTGGCGGCCTATAATGCCTACGTGTCTGGCAGGGCAGAAGGAAGTAATGCAGAAAAAGAAACCGTCAGAAAGGGAATTTTGGAGAACTACGGGTTTGCGGATATGGCAGGTCTGCAGACGGCGGAGGCAGAAAACACTGCGGAGATGAGTACACTTAAGGCTGCTCTGGGTATGACAGAAGAACAGGAGGAAGTGACGGTTCAGGGTAGGGTTGCGGAGCTCTATACTAAGTTGTCTGTCGCGGCTGATAATGCCATGTTGGGAGTAGCGTTTGGCAGTACAGAGCTTGAGAATTTGAATACTTTAATGCAGGCGGCAAGGTTATGTGGTTACGATAAAATATCGTATGCAGATATTATGAAGGCAGTCAGCCGGGTTGCTGATGTTGCGAGAGAACCATTGATGAAAAACTATTCCGAGCTGGTGGCTGCTTTGGAGGGAGGCAGGGTGACTGCTTCCAATACCATGAGTTTGAAATCCTCCATGGATGCAGAGATTTTATCTGCACTATTGAAAATAAAACTTCCGGCAGGAGATGAGCGTTATCAGATTACAGATTTGTATCTGGTGCCGGTGAAGGCGTTGCAGGATACAGGGACACGTATGACGGCATTTTTTTGCCTTTTCGTGGCAACGCTTATTGATGCTTTGTCATTGTTGTTTGCAGTGTCATTGCGAAAGAGAAAGCCCTTGTGGAAACGAAGGAGCCTTGTGTTTACAAGAATGGAGGATTATATACCGCAGATTTATGCCTCTTTGCCAAAAGAACAGGAGGCAGTGCAGGTGTTGACAGATTTCTTAAAGCTGTTTGAACCAAGTCCTGAGACGGAGTGTGACGGGTATATTATGTGCGCAAAGCTTCAAAAGGTAAGGGATTATTATCCGCTTGTAGCATTGTTGTGTCAGGTGAATCTGGCAAAGGTGGTTTCAGAAAGTATATTTAAGCCGGAGAGTGAAGAAGGTGATTTGTTATTGTTGCGGGCACGTTTTGTATTTTGGCTAAATACAGAAATCAATGAAAACAGAATTTGTGATAGGAGGAAAAAGACAGCATGAACAGTTTAATTTTTTCGGTATGGGTGCTGGTGATTGTATTTTTTCACAAAAGAATGCACCGACATATGCGGCAGGGAAATGTAAAAACCGGTTTTTGCTCCATGTGGTGTATAGATGCCATTTTTGCAATCTGCGGTACTGTGGTCAGCTTCGTGCTTTACGGGTATAAGTTTCAGCCGTTTTTTACCTTGCGAAACGGTATTCTCGTGTTAGTGTATCTTCTGTTAGCGTTTCTCTTTGTGTTGGCTACGCCGTCAGGACTTGCATTGTTGCGGAAAAAGAAATTGAGCGAAGAGGCTGTACTGACCGCAGAGTGCCGGCTGAATGATACGTTGGGTATCGTGAGGAATTGTTTTCTGGTGATGTTGTTTTCTCTTCCGATTTTGTTTGTGTATGTACGAAGGTATGAGGGGATGATATATTTGTCCGAATGGAAGGAAACGGATGTGTGCGGAGGCTTTTGTTTTGTGGCATTTTTGGTACTGATACCGGTCTGCTTAAGGCAGGCGGTTTTCTGGCTACGCAACCTTTCTGAGGGAGAAGTGATAGAGGAGAAATTATTACTTAGGCATCGCAAACAATTGCAATATCGCCATAAAAACAAATTTTTGTAAAAATTCAAAATTCTATTGACATTTGGCAGGAAAGCAGATACAATATGACTTGTTCGCAGGAATGGCGGAATTGGCAGACGCGCACGGTTCAGGTCCGTGTGGTAGCAATACCATGAGAGTTCAAGTCTCTTTTCCTGCATAGATTAAGGGAACCCACAGATTAGTAAAGAGTCTGTGGGTTGTTTTATGTTTTGGGAACAGAGGGTGGTGGGTTGAGTCAGTTTTTAGTTGTATTTTCTCGGTAAACAACGTAAAATAAATGATATAAAGAAAAGCGGTTATGTAACCGGGAAAGGGGTACGGATGAAAGAGAAGGCAGAACATAAAGAATGGTATCAGTTGGACTTATCTGCCATCGTATATCCCACCCTGCAAAGAAGGGATTTTTCTTCGGTTTACAGACTTTCGGTGCTGTTGAAGGAAGAGATTAATCCCGAGGTGTTGCAGCAGGCGGTGGACAGGGTGATGCCCCGTTTCCCGACCTATAAGTCGGCAATCCGCAAAGGGTTGTTCTGGAGGTACTTAGAGCCCAACAACAGACCGGGGCCTTTTGTACAGCCGGATGTGAAAAATCCTTGTCAGCCCATGTACTTTAATGCAAACAACAGGTACTTAATCCGGTTTTATTACTATCAAAACAGAATATCCCTTGAGGCTCATCACAGTCTGGGTGACGGAACCGGGGGCATGTGCGTGCTGATGACGGTGACAGCAGAATATCTCAGACTGCATAACGAGGCCGTGATTGAAAATGACGGATTTGTGCTTGATATTAACAAGAAGCCTACAGCGGGAGAGCTGGAAGATGCATATATGAAATATGCCAATGCCAAGGTTTGCCCGCCAAGACCCGGAGAAAAAACTTATAGGGTGCGGGGAACAAAGGAGCCTTTTTATACGTTAAATATTATTGACGGTATTATGTCAGTTCCCCAGGTGATGGAGGTGGCGAAGCGGTACAATGCAACCATTACGGAATATTTGAATGCAGTGCTTTTGTATGCGCTTATGACCAAACAGGAGGAAGAGTGGCATTTTAGACTACGCCCGGTGAAGATAGCCATGCCGGTGAATCTACGGCGTTTCTTCCCCTCGGATACTCTCCGCAACTTTATCACTATGATTTATCCGGGAATTGACCCGAGATTAGGTGAATATACCTTTGAGGAAATTGTGGCGCATGTGCGTGGCTATATGCGTTATTATATTAATGAAAAGTTTTTACGGGGAGACATTACCACCAATGCGGCTACCCAGAGTCATCCGCTGATTCGTCTGGTGCCTTTGTTTTTAAAGGATTTTGTGGTAAAGCAGTTTTATTCCAAGGTACAAGACAGGAATTCTTCTGCTGGTCTTACCAATATGGGAGCAATGAAAGTGCCGGAGGGCATGAAGCCTTATATCGAGCGGTTTGATATCTGTATGGGGCAGCCCTTTTCCCGCAGAACCAATTGTGCCATCATCAGTTTTGAGGATATTCTTACCATTAATTTTGCCAGCAGTATCATAGAGGCCGACGTGGAGAGAATTTTCTTCCGCAAGCTTGTGCGTGACGGTATTCATGTAAAAATAGAAAGCAACCGTGAGATGATTACGGAGTAGGAGAAGCGTATGTCATATTGTGTGAATTGTGGTGTGGAGCTTTGTGCTTCGGCAAAGGAATGTCCTTTGTGTAATACGCCTGTTATTAATCCCAAGAACCCGGGGCAGGGGCAAGGTGTCTCTCCCTTCCCGAAGGAAAAGGGGCAGGTGGAAACTGTTAAAAGAAAAGATATGGGAATCTTATTGTCCATTGTGGTACTTGCTACAGCAATTACTTGTGGTCTGTTAAATTTGCTGGTATTTAAGGCAACGGCATGGTCCTTGGCAGTTATCGGTGTCTGTGTTATATTATGGGTTATTTTTATTCCGGCAGTGATTTATACCAAGCAGCCTGTTTATGTGTCGGTATTGTATGACGGATTGGCGGTCAGCATCTATCTGTATATGCTTGCCTATATGGTGGATTCCTTCAAGTGGTTTTGGCAGCTGGGTTTCCCCATCGTTGCAATGCTTACGGTGATAACGGAAGTGTTTATCTTTTGCGTGAAAAAGCTACCGAAATCTTTTCTGACTATTGGACTCTATTCCTTTACGGCGCTTGGAATTGTATGTGTGGGCTTGGAGATTATGATTGATTTGTATGTGCATGATGCAATCAGTTTGTTGTGGTCAGCGGTAGTGCTTACGGTTTGCATAATTATTGATATTACCATTATTGCCATGCTTTCCATGCGGAGGCTGCGCAATGCGGTAAGGCGTAGACTGCATTTTTGACGGATAACGTAAGCCGTCAGTTATGGGTAAATCATCTAATACAAGAGAGGAATATACATGTTACAGATTATTAAGCGGATGCACGGTCTGTTTGAAAATACGGATATTGAGAAGCACAGGCAATCTCAGGATTATGTGGGAAGCTTGTTTGGCAAGTCGAAGGAGCTTGTCTATCAGGAGGTTGATATAGAGGGAATCCATGCAGAGTGGGTTCGCCCGGACAGACTTCACATAGAAAAATATGTGATATTGCATTGCCATGGAGGCGGCTATTCCACGGGAAGCAGCCTGTATGCCAGAACACTTACATCAAAGCTGGCGTTGTCTACTCATATGGAGGTGCTTTGTTTTGATTATCGGCTGGCACCGGAGCATCCCTATCCGTCTGCCCTTGAGGATGCTCTTAAGGTATGGGATTGTTTGATGCTTAGGGGACTGGGTGCAAAGCAGGTGATTGTAACAGGAGATTCTGCCGGAGCCAATCTTGCTCTTGCGCTTGTTCACAAATTAAAGGAGGAAGGACGTATGCTTCCGGGTGGACTGGTACTTATGTCGCCATGGACCGATTTGACCTCCTCAGGGAACAGCTTTTTGGAAAAGGCACAGGAGGACCCGGTACTTAGTCCTGCCTACATATATCAGATGATAGAAGCCTATGCGGGGAAGGAGGATACCAGAAATCCCCTGATTTCACCGCTGTTTGGTGACTTCAAAGGTTTTCCGCCCACATATATTCAGGTGGGGGAGCATGAGATATTGTTGGATGATGCTCTTAGGCTGTATAAGGCGATGAGGAAGGCGGATGTGCCTGTCAAAGTAGATAAATATCCCGGAATGTGGCATGTGTTCCAGATGTCGCCTTTTAAAACTGCCAATGAGGCAATGGACAAAAATGCAGCATTTATATACGAAATTACAGGTTTGCGTTAAGAAAATAAAAGGATTTTTGGAAAGTGTGCAGAATAATAAAGTAGGGTGATTTTGTGTACAGGAGAGGTCTTACTTAAGACGAAGAGTCGGATAGGAGCAGACATGACAATCAGAGAACGCTTAGAACAATGGGAAAAGGACTATTTAAGTCCGTATGCATCCTTGAGCATGAATTCTCAGGGAAGATTAAAACCGGAGGAACAGTGTGACATCAGACCTGTATTTCAACGAGACAGGGACAGAATTATTCATTGCAAGGCATTCAGACGTCTGAAGGATAAGACGCAGGTGTTTCTGACACCGGAGGGTGACCATTATCGTACCAGACTGACGCATACCTTGGAGGTGTCCCAGAATGCCCGCACCATAGCCAAGGCACTGAAGCTGAATGAGGAGCTGGTGGAGGCAATTTCTCTTGGGCATGATTTGGGACATACCCCTTTTGGACATGCGGGGGAGAGAGCGTTAAACCGCGTATGTCCCATGGGCTTTGAGCACAGTGAGCAGAGTGTGCGGACTGTGGACAGACTGGAAAAGGACGGACAGGGACTGAATCTGACATTTGAGGTGCGGGACGGTATACTGAATCATCAGACCATCGGTAAACCTCACACCCTGGAGGGTAAGATTGTCCGTTTCTCGGATAAAATTGCTTATATTCATCACGATATGGATGATGCGGTGCGTGCAGGAATTTTGAAGGAGACGGATGTTCCTGCGGAAATCCGTGATGTGTTAGGTTCAACACCCGGAGAGCGATTGAACCGTTTTATTCATGATATTGTGATGAACAGCATGGACAAGAATGACATCCTGATGTCAGACCCTGTGGCAGATGCCATGAAGAAGCTGCGTCAGTTTATGTTTGACAGAGTATATCAGAATCCGGAGGCAAAGAGCGAGGAGAGTAAGGCTGAGGTGCTTATGGAGACACTGTATCATCATTACTTAAAGCACCTTGATGATTTGCCGGAGGAATTTTTGAATTTAATTTCAGAGGGAGAGCCCAGAGAGCGCGTAGTCTGCGATTACGTGGGCGCCATGAGTGACCGTTTTGCGATTTCGGTATATGAGGAGATTTATATACCCAAATCATGGCAGATTTAAGGAGCCGTCAGATGTTTTACACGGAAGAATTAGTAGAAGAAATTCGAATGAAGAACGACATAGTGGATGTGGTGTCCGGATATGTCAGACTGCAAAAAAAGGGCAGTAACCATTGGGGGTGCTGTCCCTTTCATAATGAAAAGACTCCTTCTTTTTCCGTGTCGGGACCAAAGCAGATGTATCATTGCTTCGGTTGCGGAGTCAGCGGTAATGTATACACCTTTGTGATGCAGTATGAGAATTATTCCTTCCCCGAAGCGGTGAAGATGCTTGCGGACAGAGCCGGCGTGAATCTGCCGGAGGTGGAGTATTCCGAGGAAGCCAAGAAGAAGGCAGGCAAGAGGGCCAGACTTTTGGAGGTCAACAAGGAAGCTGCCAAGTTCTTTTATTATCAGCTTCGCGACCCTCACGGAGAAATCGGATATAATTATCTGAAAAGAAGAGAATTGTCCGATGAAACCATGCATAAATTCGGACTTGGCTATGCGGGAAAGAGCGGTACCGGTCTTGTGCAATACCTCAGACAAAAAGGGTTTGAGGATGCACTGATTAAGGAGGCAGGACTTGCCAATTATTCTGAAAAGAGCGGTCTTATCAGTCAGTTTTGGAACAGAGTGATGTTTCCCATACAGGATATTAACCATAGAGTCATCGGCTTTGGTGGACGTGTCATGGGAGATGGTGAGCCGAAATATTTAAACTCTCCGGAGACCCCAGTGTTTGATAAAAGAAGAAATTTGTACGGACTGAATTTTGCCCGTACGGCAAGAAGCGGTAATATTATTCTATGCGAGGGTTACATGGATGTAATTGCCATGCATCAGGCGGGCTTTTCACAGGCGGTGGCATCCCTCGGTACAGCATTTACGGCAGAGCAGGCTAATTTGCTTCGCAGATATACTGATAATGTGCTGCTTGCTTATGACAGTGACGGTGCAGGTGTGAAGGCGGCCCTGCGTTCCATCGGGATACTGAGAGAAGCGGGGCTTACCGGCAAGGTCATCAATATGCGCCCCTACAAGGATCCGGATGAGTTTATGAAAAATCTGGGCAAGGAAGCTTTTGAGGAGAGAATCCGTCAGGCGGAGAACAGCTTTTTCTTCGAGGTGCGGGTGCTTCAGGAGCAGTTTGATGTAAAAGACCCGGAGCAGAAGACCAAATTTCACAGAGAAATTGCAAGAAAGCTCTGTGAATTTCAAGAGGAAGTGGAGCGGGATAATTATTTACAGGCAATCGCAGAGAAATACTTTATCGGTATTGAAAATCTGCGAAAGCTGGTGCTTCAATACGCTTCGCAGACGGGGCTTGCAAAGCCCATAGAGAGACCTAAGTCAGGGATTCAGTCAAAGAACAGTCCTCAGGAAAGCGCTAAGAAGGCACAAAGACTTTTGCTTACCTGGATTACGGACGAGCCGGCGGTCTACCAAAAGATAAAATCATTTATTTCCGCGGCGGACTTTACAGAGGAATTGTACAAGCTGGTTGCGGAAAGACTTTTTGCGGATTTGGAGCAGGGACAGTTTAATCCTGCAGGCATCATCAGCATGTTTGAGGATGAGGATAAACAGAGTGAGGCAGCAGCACTGTTTCACACCAATCTGCCACAGCTTGAGACCCCTCAGGAGCGGGAAAAAGCATTTCACGATATCGTGTATGCAGTAAAGAAAAACAGCTTTGAATTTTATTCGTCA
>SVFG01000077.1 GCA_015056975.1 Lachnospiraceae bacterium
GTGCTGTGAAAGAAATCGGTGTTACCGCAGAGGGGGAAGTTTATCTGTATCTGTATGCAGAGGATACCTGGCAGGTATACAGACTGTCGGATGAAGTACAGGAAACGGATGAAAACACCATAAGATTCGCCAACCTGACCTCCTATGATGCCGTTTATGAAGAAACACGGGCAACCGTCTTTTCCCATAAGCATCCGGACACCCCCGTTATCATTGAGAAGGGGGGGAACGATGAAGCAGCGTTCCGTGACCGCATCATGGCGGAACTGGCAGCGGGAAAGGGTCCGGACCTGATGTGGGTAACCATGGAGGATATGGAGGTTCTGCAGGAAAAGGGGATACTGATGGACCTGGAGCTGCTGATATCCAAGGAGACCCTGGAGCAGATTTTTCCGGGAGTCCTGGCATCGGGCACCGTGGACGGAACACTGTACGG
This sequence comes from Lachnospiraceae bacterium, assembly GCA_015056975.1. GTDB lineage: Bacteria > Bacillota > Clostridia > Lachnospirales > Lachnospiraceae > Acetatifactor. The sequence continues at coordinate 437 of SVFG01000077.1, forward strand.
CCTGTTTTTTGACGGATGTCCTAAGAGCTTTATGGTTTCCGACGAAATCTGGAGCGGGAATACATGGACTGTGGAGGACATCTGCAGTCTGTTGGAGGAGCATAAGGAAGTGGGTGACATTTACGGGGCAATGCGGGAATACACCTTAAACCTGTTTACGGAAAATATCCGGAGATGTCCCTTTTTGGACATGGATGCGGGAGAGAGTTATTTTGAGGGGGAGGCTTTTATACGGCTGCTGGAATACATAAAGGAATTTGGGGATAAGGAGTGGGAGCATACAACAAATGCATGTGAATTACTGAAAAACAGGGAGCTACTGGTTGCTAAAGCCGGAGTTCGTAAGCTGAGTGTTTTTTCCAGAACCATGGCAGATTGTGAGGCTTATTCCTGCCATCTCGTGGGACTGCCGGGCAATGACTCAGATGCGGGAGTATGGTCTAACCATGAGTTTCTGGTGGTAAACAGTAAGACCCCCCATGGGGAAGCCGTTGGAAAGCTGTTTGAGTATCTTCTGAGTGAGGAAGCCCAGAAGACCACCTTTGACTGCAGTGTACGGGCAGATGTCATAAGGAATACCATACGTTTTTTTACAATGCCGGATGGTGAAATAATTGGCGAACAATCCAAGGAAGGGAATGAGGTGCAAACCTTGGTGTTAAAGGAGGACAACACCACTTATGTGGAGGAATATATCGAGTTCCTTAACAGATGTGAGCCCAGTCCCTATTCCGCCACCCAAATACAGCGAATCATTCGAGATATCCTGTTGGAATACCTGAATGACCAGTATTCTGCCGAGCGTGCGGCAGAAATCATAGATAATAGGGTGCAGCTGTATCTGGACGAGCAGAAATAAGCAGAAGTACCACAATCTTATTATGTGAGATTGTGGTATTTTTTTGCATTTTGTTGTAGTATTTTAGTGTAAATCCGTAGTATATAGATAGAGACATATGATTGAAATATGCGGGAGGTGGTTATCTATGGAGGATCATGCAATTATCGAATTGTTTTTTGCCAGGGCAGAACAGGCTATTGCAGAGCTGCAAAAAAAGTATGGTGGTATCTGTCACAAGGTGTCCTATCAGATTTTGCACAATGAGCCGGATGTGGAGGAGTGTGTCAGTGATGCGTATCTGGGAGTGTGGAACACGGTGCCGCCGAGTAGGCCCAATCCGCTGTGTACTTATCTGTGCAGGATTGTGCGCAATCTTTCCTTGAAGCGGTATCATGCCAATACGGCGGCAAAGCGAAACAGCAGCTATGATGTGGCGTTGGAGGAGATGGAGCATTGCCTCTCCAGCGGGAAGAGCGTGGAAGAGGAGCTGGAGGCAAAGGAGCTTGCCCGGGTGATTGAGGCGTTTTTGGATACTCTCAGTGAGGAAAACCGGGTGGTATTTATGAGGCGTTATTGGTTTGCGGACTCCTATAGCGACATTGCAAAGCTTACAAAGCTTGCGGAGAAAACGGTATCTGTGCGTCTTGTGCGTCTTCGCAGACAGTTGAAGGAATATCTGGCAGAAAGGGGGATGCTGTAATGAGCGGAAGAAGATTTATGGAAGCCATGGGGGAAGTAGGGGATAACTACATAGAAGAAGCGTTACAGTATGTACCTGCCAAAAGTATGGTAAGAGGTACATGGATGAAATGGTGCGTGACGGCAGCCTGTCTGGCTCTTATCGTGTGCGCAGGTATATTTGCTACAAGGTCAGGAAAGGAAGCTTCGTTTGAGCTTGACCCGAGTCTGCCGATGCTTCGCATTGAGAGCGGAGAGGGAGGTATGGGGTATTCCGCGGTAATGCTATATGATATTTCAGAGGACGGTGACTTGAACCCCTGGAATGAGGATGTAGTGCTCGAGACTTTGCCGGTGTATGAAAATCTGGCTTATGTGGAAGATGTTGGCGGATTGCCTATCTATCTTTCTGAGGAGGAGATGAAAGCGCTGGCGGAGGATGTGGCAGCACGGCTTGGCGAGGAAATTACAGAGATAGAGCTTGAAAGACTGAAGGATTATACAGATGCACCGGAGGGCTTTACGGGGGAGGAAGCTTGCACATATACTGCACATACACCCAATACGGAAATCCGAATTCACGGAGATGGAGGTATTAATATAGTCTTCCGACAGGAAGTGCCTCTGCCGGAGGATTTTATACATTCCGAGGAAGGCATATTACAGCTTGTGAAGGAGTATGATAAGCTGTTACAGCTTAAGAATCCGGAAGCTGATGTGTATGGAAGTTATTCGTTTTCGGGCGACTGTCGATTGTCTAATGACGTGTATGACCGGGATGAGGATATGCTACAAAGTATTTTGAATTATAATTTTGAATGTGTATACTTTTCGTTTGATGATAAGAATTTATCGGGTATCGGAATGCATAATGGTATGATGTCGGCAAAGAAGCTGGGAGATTATCCTGCAATTACCGTAAAAGAGGCACGCAAGGCTCTGCTTGCAGGCGAATATATAACAAACGTCTGGGAGGAGGATTTGCCGGAAGGAGGAATCCGCAAGAAGGACATTGCAAAGGTAGAGCTTATATATCGTAATTCCCCTGCCTGCCGGCAGTACCTGCCATATTACTGCTTTTATATACTACAGCCGGAGATAGAGGGTGTTACCATGGCAGAAGGACTTAACAGCTACGCTCTGGTGTATGTGCCTGCAATACGCAAGGAATACCTGGAGAACTACTCGGATTATATTCCGTTTAACTGATTGAGTGTGGGACCAATAGGGATTGGCGCGTACTTGACATAATTATGTCTGCATGGTACATTTAAAACTGTAGTTTACAATGTGTTTACAGCAAGGAGAGTGCGATGAAAGTACGTTTTCATTTACCCGGTTTACGATATAATTATCCTTTGAATATGATGTTTTTGAGTCTGCAAAAGACATTCCCCCATTATTTTCGCGAAGGTGTGGAGATTGCGTCCTTTTTTGGCGAGTTCCCCACTTCACTGTGGAATGGCGGAAGATTCAGTAATGGTGACCAGTGTGATGAAAAGTTTATCCGCCAGGTTATCAAGAATATCAATGCCCAGGGCGTGCCTGTACGTTTTACCTATTCTAATCCCTGCATTACCGAGAAGGATTTGGATGATCCTTACTGTAACTTCTGCATGCAGGTGGCGGATAACGGTATGAATGAGGTTATTGTGGTTTCTCCTATTTTGGAAGAGTACATCCGCAAGACCTACCCGAGCTTTAAGGTTAACAGCTCTACCTGCAAGGAGATTAAGGACATTGATACGCTGAATGCAGAGCTTGAGAAGGATTATTATATGGTTGTGCTGGACCAGAACATGAACAGGGATTTTGAGTTCATCAATCAGATTAAGAACAAGGAGAAGGTAGAGATTCTGGTGAATGCCTGCTGTGCACCGGATTGTGCACGCCGTACAGGTCATTACCGTATTATTGATACTCAGCAGCGTATTGTATTGGAAAACAGAAAGCTTCCTCCGGAGAAGAGAAAGCCTATCCCGGGCTGGTACTGCGAAGCAGGTGACAAGAATAATCTTTACACCATCCGTAATAACAAGCAGTTTGTATCTCCGGATGCCATTTGGGAGACCTATGTTCCCATGGGCTTCCAGAACTTTAAGCTGGAGGGTAGAACGGCTAACATCTTCTCTTTGATTGACAGCTATACTTATTGGATGCTGAAGCCGGAGTATCGTGATGAGGGAAGACTTTGCCTTATCTATAATCTGGAGCAGAGCCACGTGATTTCCGTGCATAAGCCCAGACCGGGCGTGTGGCCGTAAGAGCATAGTTTGATGATTTTTTGGGGCCGGGTCAATTGGGACCCGGTCTTTTTTGTACTTCTCACCAAAAAAACTCATCAATTTTCTACAGAAGATTTCAGCCTTTTACAAATTAAATTGTGGCATAGTGTTTTGTTTTTTGGTATAATGTACGATAAGGGCAAGCGAAGCGAGCCCTGTGACGCGAAGCGTTACAGGGCCTCTGCCCGAGGGCATTGGGAAGGTTATTCTATTTGAGGAAAGAGTATGAAGAAACGGATTAAGTTAAAAGGAAAAATTAAGACCTATTTGCAGTTTTCTATCTACCTGGGGGTATTGTTGGTGGCTGTGGATGTGGCTATGTTCATGGTGGATTACCGTGCAGGATTTTTGCTGCTTGCTTATACCATGTTTTATTTTCTGGTGACACTGGTATTGTATTTTTACAATAAGCCCATTATTATCAATGAGCTTATCAGTTTCGCTACAGAATATGGACAGATTCAACGCAAACTGTTGCGTGATTTAGAGATCCCGTACGCGCTTTTGGATGACAGCGGCAAGGTGATTTGGACCAATGTTGCTTTTGAGAATGTGGTTCATCAGCCCAAGGGATACAATAAGTCTATAACTGCACTGTTCCCCACCATTACGAGGGATCGTCTGCCGGACGATAACGGTGTGGATGAGGCACAGTATGAGTTGCAATTTGAGGGAGCGGAATATGTAGTAAAATTCCGTAAGATTTCCCTGCGTGAGATGGCTCAGAACAGTGATATGATTGACGCAGGCGATTACAATGGATATCTGATAGCGACCTATCTTTTTGATGAGACGGCTTTGCATATAGCCTTACAGGAGTTGGATGACCAGAGCCTTGCAGTGGGCATGATTTATCTGGATAATTACGAGGAAGCACTTGACAGTGTGGAAGAGGTGCGCCGTTCCCTTTTGATAGCGTTGATTGACCGAAAGGTAAATAAATATATTTCGGCGTTGGACGGTATCAGCAAGAAGCTTGAGAAGGACAAGTATCTGGTGATTATGCGTAAGAAAGCGATAGCGCAGCTGCAGGAGACCAGATTTGACCTGCTTGAGGATGTTAAGACAGTTAATATCGGTAATGAGATGGCGGTGACCATCAGTATAGGTGTAGGTTTGGATGGTTTATCTTATGCGCAGAATTATGAGTTTGCCAGAAATGCTATTGATTTGGCGCTGGGACGTGGCGGTGACCAGGCGGTGGTGAAGACACCGGATGCGGTGACTTATTATGGCGGTAAGAGTCAGCAGATAGAGAAGAATACACGTGTGAAGGCTCGTGTAAAGGCGCATGCGCTGAGAGAAATTATTACGGCAAAGGACAGAGTATTGGTAATGGGACACCGTATGCCGGATGTGGACAGCTTTGGTGCGGCAGTAGGTATTTTCAGGATTGCGCAAACCCTTGGAAGAAAAGCCCACATTGTTTTGAATGAGACTACCAGTGCTATTCAGCCTCTTGTGGATTTGTTCAAGGGAAATGGTGAATATGAAGATGATATGATTGTAAACAATCAACAGGCGATAGAATTGTCCGGCAGTAATGTGGTGCTTGTAGTAGTGGATGTGAATAAGCCTTCCATTACGGAATGTCCGGATTTGCTCAGATTTTGTAAATCGGTTGTAGTGCTGGACCATCACAGACAGGGAACGGAAACAGTTGAAAATGCCACACTCTCTTATGTGGAGCCCTATGCATCCTCCTCCTGTGAGATGGTTTCTGAAATTTTGCAGTACACCTATGATAATATAAAAATACGCCCGGAAGAAGCGGATTGCATGTATTCCGGAATCATGGTAGATACAAATAATTTTATGACGAAGACGGGTGTAAGAACCTTTGAGGCGGCTGCATTCTTGCGTCGCAGCGGTGCGGATGTTACCCGTGTACGTAAGCTGTTTAGAGCAGATGCGTTAGAATATAAGGCTAAGGCAGATGCCGTCAGCCAGGCGGAGATTTACAGACAGGATTTTGCGATTAGTGTATGTACGGCAGATGATTTACCTAATCCCACTATTATCGGTGCCCAGGCGGCAAATGAACTTTTGAATATTAAAGGTATGAAGGCAAGCTTTGTGCTGACAGATTTCCAGGGTAAGATTTATGTCAGTGCACGCTCCATTGACGAGGTGAATGTACAGATTATTATGGAGCGTATGGGTGGTGGCGGACACCTGAATACCGCTGCATGTCAAATGGAGGGTATTGGTCTGGCAGAGGCAATCGGTGTGCTGAAGAGTACCATTGACAGTATGTTGGAGAATCATGAGATTTAGTTTGAGATAGGAGATTTACATATGAAAATTATTTTGTTGCAGGATGAAAAGAAACTTGGTAAAAAGGGCGATATTATTGAGGCTAGTGAGGGCTATGCAAGAAATTATATTTTGCCCAAGAAGATTGGTGTAGAAGCCAATGCCAAGAATATGAACGATTTGAAGCTGCAGAAAGCAAATGATGAAAAGGTCGCAAAGGAGCAACTGGAGGCTGCAAAGGCAATGGCTGCCGACCTTGAGACCAAACAGGTAGTGGTTAAGATTAAAGCAGGAGAGGGCGGAAGAACCTTCGGCTCCGTTTCTACCAAGGAAATTGCAGCTGCCTTCAAGGAGCAGCATGGCGTAGAGATTGACAAAAAGAAGATTGTGCTGCCCGAGAGCATCAAGAGCTTTGGCGCGTATGAGGTTGCCGTTAAGCTCCACCCTCAGGTAACAGGTAAGCTCACTGTAAAGGTAACGGAAGCATAAGGAAGGATAGCAGATTATGCCGGCTATGGATGAAAATGTATTAAAGAGAATATTGCCCCATAGTGTGGAAGCAGAGCAGTCTGTTATCGGTTCCATGATTATGGATAGGGAAGCCATTGTGGCGGCGTCTGAAATCCTTACAGGTGAGGATTTCTACAACAAACAGTACGGTGTATTGTTTGAGACCATGATTGAACTCAATGATGAGGGAAGCCCGGTAGATTTGGTGACCTTGCAGAATCGGTTGAAGGAGAAGGATGTCCCTCCTGAGGTGAGCAGCTTGGAATTTGTAAGAGATTTGATTACAGCGGTTCCTACCTCCGCAAACATCAAATATTATGCCACCATTGTGTCAGAGAAGTCTGCTCCGCAAGATGATACGAATGAATGAGGACATTGCCAATACCTGTTATGCAGGCAAGGAGAGTCTGGAGTTTATATTAGAGGATACCGAAAAGAGAGTGTTCCAACTGACACAAAACCGTTCCGGCGGTGAGTTTGTACCCATCCGTCAGGTAGTTATGAACGCCATGGACAAGATTGAGAAGGCGGCAAAGAACAAGGGTAGTGTAACAGGTATTGCAACAGGCTTTACGGATTTGGATTATCGTACTGCAGGTATGCAGCCTTCTGATTTGATATTGATAGCAGCGCGTCCTTCCATGGGTAAGACGGCATTTGCACTGAATATAGCCCAGCATGTGGCTTTTAAACTGCACCAGACGGTAGCTATATTCAGCTTGGAAATGAGTAAGGAGCAGCTGGTAAACCGTATGTTTTCACTGGAATCTAATGTGGATGCCCAGAAGCTTCGAACCGGTAATTTAAATGACCAGGAGTGGGAGCGTTTGATTGAGAGTGCAGGAGTTATCGGCAAGTCCAATTTGATTATTGATGATACCCCGGGTATCAGTATTTCAGAGCTGCGTTCCAAGTGCAGAAAGTATAAGATGGATCAGAATCTGTCCATGATTATGATTGACTATCTACAGTTGATGACAGGCAGCGGACGTTCGGATTCCAGACAGCAGGAAATTTCAGATATTTCGCGTTCGCTAAAGGCGGTGGCGAGAGAGCTGAGTGTGCCGGTAATCGCACTTTCCCAGCTGAGCCGAGCGGTAGAGCAGAGACCTGACCACAGACCTATGCTTTCTGACCTGCGTGAGTCCGGAGCTATAGAGCAGGATGCTGACGTGGTAATGTTTATTTATCGAGATGATTATTATAACCATGATACGGACAAAAAGGGTGTTTCTGAGATTATTATTGCCAAGCAGAGAAACGGCCCCATCGGTACCGTGAATTTGGCATGGTTGCCTGAGTACACTAAGTTTGCCAACCTGGAGAGACCCAGAAGCCAGGATTAACAGAATATACATACACTTACAAAAGAGAACAAACGGGAGGCCCCGCTAGTTCTCTTTTTATTATAAAGTAATCAGAAAGGGGAATTTCATGATGAACTATTTATTAATTTCAGATGCTGCAAAAGAGGTAAACGTGGAGAGCCATGTGCTTCGGTACTGGGAGGAAGAACTTCGTCTTCCCATTAAGCGCAATGAGCTGGGACACAGGTATTATACGGATGAGGATGTAGAACGTTTTAAGCAGATTAAAAGCATGAAAGAGAGGGGACTGCAGTTGAAAGCGATTAAAATGATTTTAAAGGATGGTAAGTTGGACGTGCTTCCGGAGGAACCGAAGATGGCGATTGATATTATTGATACTTCTGAAAGAAAAACAGAGGTTGCCGTGTCCGAAGAGGGACGGGAGGAAAAGGCCAAGAGATTGCAGTGGCTTCTTCAGCAGCTTATCAGAGAGACTCTGAGAGAAAACAATCAGGAGCTTTGCCGTGAAATGAAGGAGAGTATTATCAAAGAAATGGATTACCAATTCCGCGCGCAGGAAGAACGTGAGGAAGCTCGCAATGAGAAGCATTATCAGAGGATAGATGAACTTTTGCGCAAAAAAAATAAGCCTGTTGCGGCAAAAGAAGAAAAAAAGAAAAGGCATTTCATTTTCTGAAATGCCTTTCGTATTATTCCTGCTCGATAGTACCAACGGGGCACTGACCTGCGCAAGCACCACAATCGATGCACTTCTCAGCGTCGATTTCAAACTTGCCATCGCCCATGCTGATAGCACCAACGGGGCACTGTGCTTCACAAGCACCACAAGCTACACAAGCATCACCAATTACATATGCCATATCACATTCCTCCTTATGCATTCTGTCGAAAGATCCGACAGACAATCTCATCATCATATTCATTGTAATATAAATGTTTATCAAATACAAGTATTATTTGATAAAAAACAAAAGTTAGACACAACTAACTGACAATATAGTATTTAGTGTATTTCACTGCGACGTTTTCTGACACCGTTTAGGACAGCCTGCTTCTTGTCGAGAAGCTTTTCCTTGTCCATGGCAGGAACACCCTTTAGCTTGTACTCCATGCCAAGCTTCTTATATTTTACTTCACCCATGGTATGGTAGGGAAGTACGTCAAGGGCCTTTAAATTAGTGAATTGTCCGATAAAGTAGCCCAACTCGTAGAGATAGGTTTCGTCATCGGTGATACCGGGTACTACCACGTGACGAATCCACATATCAACCTGTTTTTCATTCAGATAAGCAGCGAAGTCCAGAATGTTGGTGTTGTGCTGAGCGGTGAGCTCAAAATGTTTTTCATCATTAATATGCTTGATATCCAACATTACCAGATCTGTCATAGTCATGAGGTAATCCAGCTTTTCTATATAGGCTGTATTGGTACGGTTAAAGGTGATACCGGAGGTGTCAATACAGGTGTGGATATTCCTTTCCTTTGCAAGGGTGAACAGTTCGATTAGGAAATCAACCTGAAGCAGGGGCTCTCCGCCTGTAACGGTGATGCCTCCGCCATTGCGGTAGAAAGGACTGTTTTTTTCATATTGCTCTATTATATAGGAAGGCTCCATTAGCGTGCCGCCGACGGTGCTCCAGGTGTCAGGATTGTGGCAATAAGCACAACGCATGGGACATCCCTGGGTGAAAACTACAAATCGTGTGCCGGGGCCATCTACGGTGCCGAAGCTTTCTAAAGAATGGATTCTGCCTTGCATAATAATCTCCTTATAAAAAACCCACCCGATTGCTCGAGTGGGTTTCGCATCGTTGATTAAACGGTCTCGTGGAAAGTACGAGAGATAACGTCTGCCTGCTGCTCGGGAGTCAACTTGATGAAGTTAACTGCGTATCCGGATACACGGATGGTGAGCTGAGGATAGTTTTCAGGATGCTGCTGAGCATCTAACAATGTTTCTCTGTTCAATACGTTTACGTTAAGATGGAAGCCACCTTTTTCAACGTAGCCATCCAACAAGTTTACAAGGTTATCAACCTGTGCGGTATTAACTGCTGCCATTTTCTTGTCCTCCTTAATTTTGATGATTCGGGGGCGGCTTGCCGCCCGCCGAAAGTTAAATCAGTTCGGGGTGGATTACTTGAAGTCGTCCAAGCCCTGTTCGAGAGTGGGTACACTGCAGGCTAACGGTGTCCTGGAACAATCCGTGCAGCCCATTGTCTGAACGTCTTTAGACTGGGGAGCCTGTTCATTGTATTCCACATTAATGTGTCCTACACCGTTTTCCATGCCGGAATCCAGCATCTTTACAAGGTCTTCAATCATTTTCTTGTCGTCCATAGTGTCTCCTTTCTCTTATTCAAAAGAAATCTGTTTAGTTTAACTCTAATTCGATGTCGCCAGCGAAAATCTTATCTTCCTTACCAAGAGCACCGGGAATGATGGTGAAGGTATTGGAGATACCGTCCTGAGCATCTCTGAAAGGAAGCTTAGCTACAGATGCGAGGGAAGCTACAGCACCATGAGTATCGCGTCCGTGCATAGGGTTAGCACCGGGAGCGAAAGGCTGGCCCTTCTTACGTCCATCAGGGGTATTACCGGTAGCCTTACCGTAGGTAACGTTAGAGGTAATGGTCAGAATGGAGGTGGTAGGAATACCATTTCTGTAGGTGTGATGTCTTCTGATAGCGGTCATGAACTTGTGTACAATGTCCTGAGCGATTTCATCAACACGGTCATCATCGTTACCATACTTAGGGAAGTCGCCGGTGGTCTTGAAGTCAACGATTACGCCGTCCTCATCACGGATAACTTCTACCTTAGCATACTTGATAGCGGACAGGGAGTCAGCTACGATGGAAAGACCTGCAACACCTGTTGCGAAGTATCTCTTAACGTCTCTGTCATGAAGAGCC
>SVFG01000078.1 GCA_015056975.1 Lachnospiraceae bacterium
TACCCAGCTTCAGGATACCTTTGGTGTGATTATGCTTGCGCTGGTAAACAACGAGCCCAAGGTTATGAATCTTCTTCAGATGCTCACCTATTACCTGAAGCATCAGGAGGATGTTGTTACCAGAAGAACCAAATACGATTTGAACAAGGCTGAGGAAAGAGATCATATTTTGCAGGGTCTGTTGAAGGCTTTGGATTTTATTGATGAAGTTATTTCCATTATCCGCAGCAGTCAGAATACACAGATTGCGAAGGAAAGATTGATTGAGCGTTTTGAGCTTTCCGATGCTCAGGCTCAGGCAATTGTAGATATGCGTCTTAGAGCTCTCACCGGCTTGGAAAGAGAGAAGCTTGAGAATGAACATAAAGAGCTGGAAATCCGTATCAATGAGTTAAAGGCAATTCTTGCAGATGAAAAGCTGCTCCTTGGTGTTATTAAGGAAGAGATTTCCATCACAGCATTAAAATACGGTGATGACAGAAGAAGTAAGATTGGTTTTGATGAATTTGACATTACCATGGAGGATTTGATTCCCAGAGAAAATACCGTAATCGCCATGACAAGCTTAGGCTACATAAAGCGTATGACAGTGGACAACTTCAAGGCGCAGAACCGTGGCGGCAAGGGTATTAAGGGAATGCAGACCATCGAGGACGACTATATCGAAGATTTATTGATGACCACCAATCATCACTACTTGAATTTCTTTACCAATTTTGGTCGTGTTTATAGATTGAAGGCTTATGAGATTCCCGAAGCCGGCAGAACAGCGAGAGGTACTGCTATCATTAACTTACTGCAGCTTGCTCCCGGTGAAAAGATTTCAGCTATGATTCCGATTAAGGAATATGATGACCAGAAGAATCTCTTCATGGTTACCAAGAAGGGTATTGTAAAGAAGACTGCTCTCAGTGAGTTTGCCAATGTCCGCAAGAACGGATTGGCTGCCATCAATTTGAGAGATGATGATGAGCTGATAGAGGTTAAGACAACCAAACCTGAAAGTGAAATTTTCCTTGTAACGAAACAGGGTATGTGTATCCGCTTCAAGGAGACGGATGTCCGTGCAACGGGTCGTACCTCCATGGGTGTTATAGGTATGAACCTATCCGATGGTGATGAAATCATCGGTATGCAGCTCCAGACTCAGGGTGATTCCCTGTTGATTGTCTCTGAAAACGGTATGGGTAAACGTACTTACCTTGAAGAGTTTACCGTACAAAAGCGTGGCGGTAAGGGTGTTAAGTGCTACAAGATTACCGAGAAGACAGGCGATGTCATCGGTGTGAAGGCCGTTACCGACGATAATGAGATTATGATGATTACCACGGAAGGTATCATTATCCAGCTTCGTATGCAAGATATCTCCACACTCGGCAGAATTACCTCCGGTGTAAAGATGATTAATCTTGACGACGGTATCAAGGTAGCTCAGATTGCAAAGGTCAGAGAAAAGGTTTCTAACGGAGACCAGGAATTTGACAACGTGGATGATGCTTTAGAGGATATTCCTGAGGAAGAGGCAGAAGAAGTAACCTTACCAAAGGAAGAAGAGGAATAATTTAAGATATGAAGTGCCGACTGTTTAGTGCAGTTGGCACTTTTTTCTAAAAAAACAGTTTATTTTTGAATAAAATGTGTAGTATTTTAACTAGATAATATATTTTGATTGTGCTAGAATTTGATGTGGTCAGGGACGGGAACATGAAACGGTTTCATGTTTCTCGTCTCGTTTTACGGTAAAATACATAGAAAAGAGGCGTTTTTAATGGAAGCATATGACATATTCAGAGATCTTGCCATAATCATTATTTTTGCAAAGGTATTTGCTATTATTGCGAGAAAATGTAAGGCACCGCAGGTAGTTGGTGAAATTATAGCCGGTCTGCTTATAGGTCCCAGTATTTTAGGACTCGTGGAGCAGACAGATTTTCTGGTACAGATGGCAGAAATCGGTGTGGTACTTCTGATGTTTTCAGCAGGTCTGGAAACCAACCTGAAGGATTTGTTAAAGACTGGACCCAAGGCATTTTTGATTGCCTGTGCCGGTGTATTTGTTCCACTCATTGGCGGAAGCTTATTGTATATGGGCTTTTACGGAACTTCTCCCTGGGGCTCCGATGCATTTTATAAAGCAGTATTTATCGGTGTTATAATGACTGCTACCAGCGTCAGCATCACTGTGGAAGCACTTAAGGAGCTTGGAAAATTAAAGGGTAAAATCGGTACCACTATTCTCAGTGCAGCAATCATTGATGACGTTATCGGTATTATTGTATTGACCTTCGTTATAGGCTTTAAGAATCCGGATTCCAACCCCGGTAAGGTAGTGATTTCTACTATATTGTTCTTTGTATTTGCTATTGTAGTTGGATTTATTCTGTTTCAAATATTTAAGAAGATTGACAACAGATATCCTCACACCAGAAGAATCCCTATCCTGGGTCTGGCACTTTGCTTTGCACTGGCATTTTTGGCTGAAAAATGGTTTGGTATTGCAGATATTACAGGTGCTTACGTTGCGGGAATTATTCTTTGCTCCATCCGGGATTCCGAGTACATAGCAGAAAAGATGGATATCAATTCCTATATGCTGTTTGGCCCCGTTTTCTTTGCAAGTATCGGATTAAAGACCAGTATTGACAGTGTAGATTCCGCTTTACTTATTTTCTCTGTAGGTTTTGTATTGGTTGCCTTAATTACCAAAATTATCGGCTGCGGTCTGATGGCAAAGCTTTGCAGATTCCGCATGGCAGATTCTTTAAAAATTGGTGTAGGTATGATGACCCGTGGCGAAGTGGCACTGATTGTAGCCCAGAAGGGCTTGTCCGTGGGACTTCTTGAGCCCAAGTATTTTACAGCAGTTATTTTGTTGATTATCGTATCCAGTATTTCTACACCGATTATTTTGAAGGTGTTGTATGCGAAGGATAAGAATACGGAAGAAGCATAAATTTTTTTATATAAATCCCCGACTCTGGATATAACAGCACTTCAAACGTTACATCAGGCACTTGTAAAGTAGTTTCAATTTCTAAATTAAGCAAAAAATACATTTGAATAACAGAGATGTTAAAGAGTAATATTTTAGGATAAAATATAGGCCGCCGCATCGTAAGATGCGGCGGTCATTCAATTTATTTTATAATATATAATCCCGCAGCAGAAGTAGAGTAATCCTCAGGCTGCGCGAGAAAATCATTCCAGCCGTAGTAGAAGAGTGCACGTTTGGGCTCAAAGAAGCAGTGCATATCCCAATTAACAAAGCAACTCATCAAATCCTTGCGGACGTAGGGTAAAAGAATTTCTTTAATACCTTCGCTTATAAGTTCAACGTATTCCTCTGCAATTTCCTTCAGCTCCTCTCTCAAAATGTCTTGAATTTTCTGATGCGTTTCCTGATTGAAAATCGGAAGCTGGACTGACAAACGATTATCTTCCTTTTTCAGAAGTCCGTTTTTCAAAAATTCTGCTGCCATAGCTTCTTCATGTACGGACAGTTTTCTTTCCGGATTTTCAGAGAGACTGATAAGCAGGGAAATATTGTTGCCGTCCACCCATGTATCCCTTCCTAATCTCCAGTTATTATCATCAACCTGTTCACAGGGAAAAGGATCTATTTCATAATCATTTCGGAACAGTACTTTTCCATAATCAGCGGTTATAAAGCTCTGCCCAAGGCATGACCATGATTTTTCACGCAGTTTATCATAAATGGAATCGTTAAAAATCTCATCAGGCAAAACATAATGCATGGTAACATTATAGTTTCTGTCGGCCTCTTTCGGAAACTTATTTCCGTTTTTACTTTCATAATATTTTTCTCCGATATCACAGATGATATAGCCGGCCTGAACATACAATAACCACATTAAATAGCTGTAATCAAAATGATTGCCGTAAAAATCAAGTGATGTAATCTTGTCTTTGATACCCAATAGCTTATCAGTAATTCTCTCTCCAAAGTGATTATCGTGGAATATGTCACAGGCAAAAAGCTCCGCCTGCATGTATTTTTCTCTGGGGAAGATACAACAGTTTGCCAAATACTTTCCTTTAGCAGGAGAAATAAGTAGCTGCTCCTTTTCCATCTTTTCAAGAATTTCTTCTAGATATACGGGTGCAACTCCCATCTCGTCAGCGATTTCATTTACGTTTTTGGCCTCGTTACGACAGATAACCATAACCTGCGGACAGATTTTGGAACCTTCCATAAGGAGGGAAGCCTTCTGTGCGGAGTAACCCCAAAACCAACTTACATCAACAGGTGCATATGCTGTTTTTCCTATGTTGTTCATATTATCAAACCTCTCTTTCAGACTTTTCTTGGCATCAAACAAACGCCGTTTCACAGTTCCCACCGGAATGCAAAGGTCATTGGCGATTTGGTTGACGGATTGTTCTTTGAGATAAAAGCGTACAATGATTTCGCGGTAAATTGCAGCAAGCCTTGAAAGAGAATAGTTCAGTGTGGAAATATCCTCCGAAGCGATGATGCTTTCAATGGGTTGTAGAAGCTCGGCAGCCATACCGCCTGCCGTTTCTATGGGCAGAGTATGATTCTGCTTATGGGATATGTAATTCGCATATTTATTTCGCGCCATTCTCCAGTACCAGGAATGAAAGCTTACAAATTCTTTTCCGCTTGCGATTGCCCGCAGGGCTTCATACAGAATATCCTGCGCTAAGTCCTTTGCCGCTTCTGTATCAGAAATACGTTTTATGCAGAAAAGATAAGTAGCTTCCATCAGCTCATTTGTAATAAAATCATTCATATGCTTTACCTCTTGCAAATCGATTTACGCTTAATAAGTCTGTAAAAGGATAAAAAGGTTCGGGGAATTTTATAGTTTATTGATTTTGGGCATCCGTGATTACGAAAAAGCTAATATATATCTGCTTTCAATTCTTCATAAAATTTTTATGGCAGATAGAAAGTCCCAAAATAACAAAATCGGATGTCGCATTTCAGTAAAAACTAAGACTGCCGGCATATAGATTCTTCAAAATAGTAAAATCTATATGCTAAAATCTCTTTTTAATCATTTAAAAATAATAATTTTACCTCATTCTATCCAAAAATGAGCAGATAGAAAAGCCCAAAAAGCGGAATCTATCTGCTCAAAAATTTTTTTACCTGATTTTCCAGCATATATATCAGTGAAAATAAGGTGTTATATATGCCAAATACTAGGATATGTTGGAATAATGCTTGATTCTTTATACCATCAACTCATATATCTTTGTTACATCCTGCTCATCTAAAGCCACAAAGCCTCCGATTTTACCACTGCGGCCATCGCCGTAGCAGGCAGTGTGTGCCATGTGGGGGATGTCTTCCTTCTTGGCGCCAAGCTCTGCAAAATTAGAAGGCATGCCAATAGACTTTAAGAAGCGGCGCAGTGCCTCGATACCCTCAAGGGCAGTTTTCTCAGGATTTGCAAAATCCATTTGACAGCCCCACACGCGGGTAGCCAGCTGTGCAAAGCGCATTACATCCTTCTTGTAAACATAAGTCATCCACGCAGGGAATACCACTGCCAGACCGGCGCCATGGGCACAGTCGTAAACAGCCGATAGCTCATGTTCAATATCGTGGCTTGCCCAATCCTGGGAACGGCCCACACCGCAGGAATTATTGTGTGCCATCATACCTGCCCACATAATATTTGCTCTCGCTTCGTAGTTGTCAGGATCTGCAATAACACGGGGAGATTCATGTATCATGGTAAGAAGCAGTGCTTCAATCATGCGGTCGGTTACCTCTACCTCCTTGGTAGTGGTAAAGTAGCGCTCAAACAAGTGTGCACAAATATCAGTAATACCGCAGGCTGTCTGATAAGCCGGAAGTGTCTGTGTCAGTGCGGGATTCAAAATAGAAAAGGTAGGGCGGATTCCCTCGCCGGAGGCACCGCGCTTGTACATACCGTTTTCATTGGTGATAACGGAGTCCGGTGAACCTTCGCTGCCGGCAGCAGCAATGGTGAGAACCGTACCGATGGGCAATGCTTTATCAATGGGCTTACCCTGATAAAAGTCCCAGAAATCTCCGTCATAAACAGCACCGGCTGCAATTGCCTTTACGGAATCAATAGTACTTCCGCCGCCCACTGCAACCACAAAGTCAACACCTTCCTTGCGGCAAAGCTCGATACCCTCATAAACAAGTCCGCTTCTGGGATTAGGCATTACACCGCCAAGCTCCACATAAGAAATGCCTTCCGCATCCAAAGATTTTTTTACTCTGTCCAAAAGGCCTGAGCGGATAACACTGCCTCCGCCGTAATGTAAGAGAACCTTGCTTCCGCCAAAGCGTTTTACATATTTTCCTGTATTATTTTCCTGGTCCTTACCGAATGCAAAATAGGTAGGACTGTAAAAAGTAAAATTCTGCATGTCTGTACCCTCCATATGATTTAAAGTCATCATGAATATGGTAATATACAATGCAGAATTTTAATAGGTTTATTCTTGTTTAGTATTATTCATTTTTTGCGCACTAAGCTTTTTTACATACAACGGTAACCATCATAATTTCATTTTCACAGCGGGCAAAAATATCGCCGTTCATCTTGTTCATCAGCTGTCTACAGATATAAAGACCAAGTCCGCTGCCGCTGTTGTTACCGGTATTGGAACCGCGCCAAAAGCTGTCAAAAATATGAGGAAGCTCGTTGTCAGAAAGAGTGCATCCACTGTTGCTTATGGTAATCAGGCGACAATTCTCCTCATCGGAAAAATTTATTTTAATAAACCTGCCATCACCGTATTTTACGGCATTTTCAAGCACATTCTGTAACACCTCTACCATGCGCTCCTTATCACCCGCAAGCAGGCAGTTGGTATAATCAGAAAGAGTAAAATCAATAGAAAGAAGCTTCAGCTTGTCAGCGTAATAGGCTTCGATTTCATTGATAACCTCAGACAAATAGAATTCCCTGTTATTTACTTCCAAAGACAAAAAGTCTTCTTTGGATGCCTTCATGATTTGTGAAATATAATTCTCAATTTCATTGGTCTTTACATTGATGTTCTCCGCTATTTCCAACTGCTTCTCCTTATCCTCATACAAGCCCTTGGACAAAGCCTTCGCGTATAGCTTGATGGCGGAGAGAGGCGTTTTGATATCGTGGGACAGTGAGAGAATCAGGGTTTTCTTTTCCTTTTGCAGCTGCAATTCCTCAATCTTTTGCTGCTCCAGCTTTTCCCTCAGCAAATCCATTCCCCACACAAAACGGCCAAAGAAGCGGCTTCTATTTTCCTGTAAAGGCACGGTAAGATTTCCCTTGGAAAGCTGATAAGGAACATCTCTTAACAGTTCAAATCTCCTGATAAGGTGCTTGCGCAGGTAGAGTAAAAGAGCAAGGATAAAGACTGCCATGACGCCCAGAGAAATGTTGGTAGCCCACAAATATGCAGAGTTATCTGTCTGCTCACTCACATATTCAATCCGGTAAAAGGTTTCGCCAATTTTACGGATGACATAGTCAGCGTTACCGCCCTGCAAAAAATCTGCGTCGGGGGAATCGGACTTTATCACTGCCTGAATGAGGGGGTATATTTCATAATCAAAGTCTATGTTCTCAGGATGCTCGTTCTCAGATGGTGCCTGCTCGGGATGTTTATCTGTGCCCTCTGAAAGCTCCCTGCATAAGCGTTCTATCTGCACCCTATATTCCCGGCCCATTGTTTTGCTCTGTCTTGCCAGTGCGAAATTGGCAAGACCTATAATCAATATAATTGCCGAAAGAGTTATCAAAATGATTTTATTAAAGGTTTTCATAATTACTCCTCATATCGGTATCCCACACCCCATACGGTAAGGATGTGTTTGGGATTCTTGGTATCCTCTTCAATCTTTTCACGCAACCATTTAATGTGTACGGTGAGGGTTTGCTGCTCGGAAAAGCTGTCAAAGCCCCAAATCTTGTTAAATAAAAGTTCCTTGGAGAGAGCTTGCCCTTTATTCTCGACCAGATACAGAAGTAAATCAAATTCCTTGGCAGTCATCTGCAGAGGGGTTCCGCTTTTGGTAACCTGTCTGTTTATTTTATCCAGTATGAGGTCACCGCTTACCACTGTATCACTCTGATATCTGCGTTTAAAGATACCGCTGATTTTTGCCAGGAGAATGTCAATGTCATAGGGCTTTTCAATATAGTCATCTGCGCCCAGGATAAGACCGTTTAACTTATCTTCCTTGGAATCCTTGGCACTGACAATCAGGATGGGAGTGTTTTCCTGTTCCCGGATTTTCCTGCACACCTCAAAGCCGTCAATGCCCGGCAGCATAATGTCAAGTACAACAAGCCTTGCGCCGTATTTTTCATACAGCGACAAGGCTTTCTCTCCGGTCTCCGCCAGGGAGACCGTATAATTCTCAGCTCTTAGGAAATCCCGGAGCAGTTCTGCAATTTCTCTGTTATCCTCCACAATGAGTATGTCTGTCATCTTTTACCATCCCATCTCAAGTAACCAGTTATTCAGTGCCCGCTCTCTGTCGCGGAGGTCACCGGTGTTTTGTACTTTATCTAATTTATACTCTCCTTTGATGTTTCCGTCAACAATATACATAACTCTGGTGCATTTTGCGGCTACCTTTACATCATGGGTTACCAGCATAATTGTGGTTCCTTCGTCGTTCAGTTTCATCAATTCCTGCATAACCTCGTCGGAGGAGGTGCGGTTTAGAGCACCGGTAGGCTCATCCGCAAAAATCATCTTGGGATGATTGATCATGCTGCGGCAAATGCAGGCGCGCTGCAGCTGACCGCCGGAAACCTCCGTGATGTCATTGTCTGCAATTTCAATGATGCCAAGCTTACGCATCAGCTCCTGACCGTACGCGGTCTTTTCCTTGCGGGTAGCAGTGTTTTCTTCCGACTGAAAAGCGGGAAGGAGAATATTGTCCAGCACCGTGAGATTTTTCAACATATACATCTGCTGGAAAATAAAGCCCATTTCATTGAGGCGCAGGTCTGCCAGTTCCTTTGCACTTAATTTTGTAATATCCTTTTCCTGAAAAAGAACGGTTCCCGCAGTGGTGCTGTCCATACCGGAAACGGTATAGAGGAGGGTGGATTTACCGGAGCCGGAGGGTCCCATGATGGCTACCATTTCGCCCTCAGACACGGTGAAATTTACATTGCGCAGTACATTGTTCTGGCGTTTATTTACAATATAGGTTTTACATAAGTCCTTAACTTCTAATATATTTTTCATGATAGATTCCTTTCGTTCATAGATGATTATTCAATGTTAGAGCTCTCTGAGGAGGAAATGGTTCTTGTGTATTGAGCTGTTAAAAATGCGGATAACATTGTTGTTACAAGAACAAGCAGTGGATAAATTACAAATACCTCCAGGGGCTTGATGTCATATTCCACGCCGTAACCTGCTCCCATCATCTTAAAAATAGGAGTAATCAAAAGCTCTGTCAGCGGTGTGGATAAAGCAACTGCTACTAATGTGGAGAGCAGTGCTGCAATGCCGAGTCTCACGGTGTGATACCGAACAATGGCATTGTTGGAAAAGCCGATAGCCTTCATAATGGCAATTTCTCCCCGCTCCCTTGCAATGAAAGAGCGCTCCATCAATACGGTAATCAGGATGATAATTACAAAGGTTACCGCTAGGATAAGGTATTTTACACTATCCAGTATATCTGCAACGCCGACCATGGTGGCAACATAATCACCTGCCGTCCATATCTTGTCCGTATCAAAGATTTCCTTCATTTTTTCAACGCGGTTTTCAATTTCTTTTTTGTCAGGGTTATCCGTAAAATCAATTTGGATGGCAAAGAAGCCGGCGGTTTGTCGATAATCAATAGGTGTGTCCTCATGGAATCTGACACCCTCACCCATGTTGTTCATGGACTGGAACAGTGCCGTAATCAAATACTCATGATCACCGCCCATATGAGTGATGGTTATGGTGTCACCGATATTTACACCTAATTTTTCGGCAGTCATTTTGGTAATGGCAATCTCTTCCGTGTTCTGAGGTGCGGTGCCTTCCATGTACGCATAATCTTCGATTTTAGTGCGGTTTCCCTTCATTACCTGTGATTTGACTACATTATCCCCATTGGTGAGTGTCAGCTTTAACATTACTTCGTTGCAGCATTTTGCCGGCATACCGTTCTTTAAAAGCGTGGTTTCTATTTCTTCAAAGTACTCCTGTAACAGCTCCTCACCATTTTCGCCCATGCATTTCATCTGTCTGTCTTCATTGGAATAATAGGCATCACTTTGTATCATGGCAAAGGCAGTAACAAGCTTATCACTTTTCAATGTATTTACGCTGTTTGCAAGAATCAATACCAGCATCAGGCACAGTGAAAAGGCAAGAATAATGGTACCGAAGCGCTTTGGATTGCTGAGTACGTCATTGACTGCCAGAAATTCAGGGGTTTTCATGTGGCTTCTGTTAAGGCGAAGAAAACTCTTTTTGTGAAAGCGTTCTCCGGTGGAACCGCTTCGGATGGCATCCACAGGGGTATAGCTCTTTACTTTTTTGGTACAGCCGAAGCCAAAAAGCATAATGATGATAACGACCACTACAGAGCAAATCATATTAATCATATAATTTCCCGCAGCACCGATAAGGGTTGTCTCGGAAACACTGTTTAACAGCATATTTCCAAAGGGAATACTGACAAAAAATCCGATAAGTACACCCACTACAGAAAGTACAAAGTATTTTACCAGATATAGGCCCCGGATTTTTGTGTTTTGAATACCAATTGCTTTCATCACACCGATTTCACGGAATTCCTCTGTCAGGGTAAAGTTGATGGTAAATTTAAGTACAACAAAAGCGATTGCAATCAGACAGATACTAACGATGAGCAGAATGCCGGCGATAATCATATCCATGACATAGGTCATTTTAAGCATGTCTTTTTCGCCCATAAAGATAATACCGCCGTCAACCAAACTCAGTGCTTTTTCTACGCTCTTGATATCAGATGAGTTGATGTAGAAAAGATCACCTGTGTATAATCCGGCTACCATTTCACTGGCAATCAATTTATCATAGTCCTTGCTGTTTACAATAAAGCGGGTCATACCCATCATATCAGAGCCCAGAACGGCATCCTTAAAGCTTCCTGCAATTTTCAAGGTGACGGAAACATCCTCGATTTTGATTTCCAACGTGTCACCGATTTGCATATTGTTCTCGCGTATGCGCTTGCCGGAAAGCCAAACG
>SVFG01000079.1 GCA_015056975.1 Lachnospiraceae bacterium
AAAACGTATCTCGTCTCTGTGTGAGGCACCGAGGACGAGTCGGGTACCATGACACCGCAGGCACGCTTCCGCTAAAGTTCGCAGCGCAGCGGCACTAAGCTCGAAGACGCAATGCTGCGTCTTATACCTCGCTAAGGGCCGGCGTGCTCACATTGCGCTGCTTGTGTCATGGTACCCATCTGCCCTCGTTGCATAATACATACCGAACTTGCGACATCTGCATTCCGGAAATTAGAGGAAGTGATCGGATTGGGTCTATACAGGGAAAAAGTCACCTCCAGACCCACAAAACTCCCATTTTTGCTCTAAAATGGGTCGAAAAACATGCACTGTGGGTCTCTATAGGAGAAAAACTGTCTCAGACCCTCGTATGAGGAAAACGGAGGGTCTGGGGAGGCGAAGTGACAATCTGGTGCCCACGAGCCTAAAATAAAATGCGTAAAATGTGCTATTGTGAGAAATGGAAAAGAGAAAATGAGATAGAAGAAACGGAGTGGAAGGAGTATAATAAAATCATCGATTTGTCCAAGATTTATGGGAGTTATAGAAAAGGTGAGTCTTAAGGAGGTATATGAGATGTCTCGTACGGAGAACGTGGAATTAACGGCATTATGTTTATTACATAA
The DNA here is from genome assembly GCA_015056975.1 of Lachnospiraceae bacterium. Classification (GTDB taxonomy): domain Bacteria; phylum Bacillota; class Clostridia; order Lachnospirales; family Lachnospiraceae; genus Acetatifactor. The sequence continues at coordinate 627 of SVFG01000079.1, forward strand.
GGATGGAGAATATTTGTTGCAGGATAGAGTAAAGAAGGATTGGCAAGGCTTCACATTGCCCGGAGGGCACGTGGAACCGGGCGAGTCCATTGTAGATGCAATTGTTCGTGAAATGAAAGAAGAAACAGGATTGATCATAATAAACCCGAAATTATGCGGTGTAAAACATTTTCCTATAGAGGGAGGTCGCTATATTGTTTTTCTTTTTGAAGCAACGCAGTATGAGGGAGAGCTCTGCTCTTCTGATGAAGGTCGAATGCATTGGGTAAAGAAGGAAGATTTGGATAAAGTTAATTTGGTCAATGATTTTATGGATTTGCTTGATGTGATGCTGGATGATAGGTTAAGCGAATTCCAGTATGTAATTGAAGATAAGAAATGGATTGTTGTTAAAAAATAAGATGGAGGTACGGTGATTGAGTAATATTTTAGAGAAAGCAAAGAGTTTATATGGACTTAAACAGTATGAATGCAGTCAGGTGGCGGGACATGAAGGTGGTCGTAATCTGGTTTATGTGTGTAGTCTGAATGGTGAGAATCAATATGTTCTTCGTATGTCCGGGTTGGGTGACAGAACGGAGGAAGATTATTTGGCAGAAACGGAATTTGTACGTTTTCTGGCGGAGAATGGTGCGCCGGTGGCAGATGTAATTCCCTCTGTTCATGACAGGCTGCTTGAGTGGGTGGAATGCGGTGAAGAGAAGTATTATGTCAGCCTGTTTGTTTATGCAAAAGGAATGTTAATTTGTGATAACGGGTATTGCTATCGGGAGGGGGCTCCCCTTGAAGAGTATTTTTATAATACAGGTAAAGCGTTGGGGGCAATCCACAGACTGTCCAAACAATTTGAGCCTATCTATCATCGTCAGGAATACTTTGATAAATACAATATGGATTATATCAATGGTTTGATACCGGATATTTATGCGGAGCTTAAGGAGGCTATTTCCAAAAGACTGGCTGCAGTTCAAATGCTTCCGAAGGATAAAAACAGTTATGGACTGGTGCACTTTGATTTCAGTGACGGCAACTATCATATTGATATGAATACAGGAGCTATAACCGCATTTGATTTTGATAATTGTATGTATTGCTGGTATCTGTTTGATTTGGCAAATCTATGGACACATGGGGAAGGATGGTGTCGCTTTGAGGAAGATGGTGTAAAACGTATGGAGTTTATGAAGCATTATTTTGATACCATACTTCAAGGATATAAAACCGAGACGGATGTTTCGGATGAATTGTTAGAACAATTACCTCTATTTATTGATATAGTACTAATTGAAAATATTATTGATGAATTTGAGTGCTGTAAGCGCGAAGGAGAAGAAGTAGATTACGAAGATATTGAAGATGCGGCACAGTGCCTGATTGAATCAATTCCCTATGCGGGAATAGGAGAATAATCTGTGAATGTATGCAGAGTCTGAGGATGGCGGAATACCATTGCACAAGCAGGTCAATGATATTCTGCCGTTCACTGACTCGGATACTTAGTTTACTTTCTGAAAATGCTGATAATCCTTACAGGAGTTCCAGTTTCCACCCCATACAAATCCATGCTCCGTAAATAGCTTGTAGCATAAATCGTTCTCATCAATCTTGTAAGGGAACTTTTTGGTGCGGTCGGCATAATCCGTAGCATTCTCCGGCAGTATATTCTCGCAGCCATCCTTATTGTAGGTAATGTAGGGGTTGTACAACGGATTGATATCAATAGCTCTGCCCAATGCATGCTTGGAAAGAGAAGTACTTTCCGGTACATTGCGGTAATTGAAGCAGGAGGTATTATTATCTGCCATAGAGAGGTTATCATCCCCATCATATTCATCAATCAGCTTTACTTTTTCGATTCTGTATTCATTGCGATATAATTCATGAAATATTTCTACCAGGTCTTGGGCGATTGCCATATTGCAAATCAATTCGCCTTCTGCAAGTTTTCCATCAAAATCATAATGTAAAATATGGACGTAACGCAGCTCCTCATAGGAAATGTCCGAGTTTTCGCTGTTTTCTGATAATTCGGGAAACGAAACACCTGTAATGTATCGCCTCAGGTTATCGGATAACGGTTCATAATAAAATGATTCAGTATAAGAAACGCGTTCATCTATCTGGCTGTCACCGTTCAATGTGCCACCGATTGGGAGTAAAGTACCAGTTTCTTCATCTACATTTTGCAAGTTTTCCTGCGTAGATTCGACAGATATTTCATCGGTATCGGGATTGCCGGAGATATCATGGCTTTCTGACGTTGCATCCTTTGTAGTGATATCACCGTTTGTGGATGGCACATCTGTTGTTTCTTCCGAAGCAACTAGAGTCTCTTGATTTTGTAACTCCGGATTCTCTAAAGCATAATCGGAGAGGCTTTTGGAACCGTTCTTAAAAATTTGAGTCAGTGCCCAAACTACGATTACGATGCCGATTAGCAGGGCGAACATTTTTATCAGCTTTTGTTTATCAAGATTCATGTGAGTATCCTTTCAATGTAACAATCAACTGTTAATAGCATAGCACGGAAAGTATTTTTTGTAAATTCTGCAGGTGTTATTCCCTACTTGTAATTCTGCAATTGATTTAGTAAAATAGAAGGGCATGTAGATAGATGTGTAGAACACGGATTGTGAAGTCAATGTATCCGTGTCAGTAATAGAAAGAGCGTGTAGCGTTATGGGTATTATAAAAACCGAAGATTTAACATTTGAATATATCAGACGTGATGAAGAGGGCAATGTGGAAGGTATCACCACGGCGGTGGATGCGGTTTCCCTGGATATAAAGCAGGGGCAGTTTATTGCCATACTGGGACACAACGGCTCCGGAAAGTCTACTCTTGCCAAGCACATGAATGCAATTTTGTATCCCACTGAGGGTACTATCTGGGTGGATGGGATGGATACCACAGAGGAAAAATCGCTTTGGGATATCCGCCAGACTGCAGGTATGGTGTTTCAAAATCCGGATAATCAGATTATCGGACAGGTGGTTGAAGAGGATGTCGGATTTGGACCGGAGAATATGGGTGTGCCCACCAAAGAAATTTGGGAGCGTGTGGAGGAGAGTCTTCGCGCCGTAGGTATGTATGAGTTTCGTAAGTATTCTCCCAACAAGCTTTCCGGTGGACAAAAGCAACGAGTATCCATAGCGGGTGTGCTTGCCATGCATCCGAAGTGTATTGTTTTGGATGAGCCCACTGCCATGCTGGACCCCAACGGGCGTAAGGAAGTCATTCGTGCCATCAGAGGCTTAAATCAGGTGGAGGGTGTCACAGTTATTTTGATTACTCATTATATGGAAGAGATTATTCATGCGGACAAGGTGTTTGTCATGGATAACGGCAAGATTGCCATGGAGGGGACGCCCAGAGAGATTTTTTCACAGGTGGAGCGTTTGAAGGAGCTTCGTCTGGATGTGCCTCAGGTAACGCTGCTTGCCCATGAGCTAAAAAAGCGCGGCGTAAGACTGCCAAACGGTATTCTGACCACGGAGGAACTGGTGGCGGCGCTGGGACTGTAAGAAGCCGGAAAAGGAAGCATCTGTGCTGTGGAAGAGACGGCAGGCGGCAAGTGTAAGAGAAAACAGAAAGGTACAGGTTATACACCATGTCCATGATTATAGACCATGTAAATTATATATATGAGCCAGGTACGCCTCATGCGAGGAAAGCCTTATCCGATATCTGTCTGCAGATACCGGACGGACAGTTTGTGGGGATTATCGGGCACACCGGCTCCGGTAAATCTACTCTGATGCAGCATTTGAACGGGTTAATCCGTGCAACGGAGGGACATATCTATTTTAATGGTGAAGATATCTACGATGATGATTACGACATGAAGAAGCTTCGTTCCAAGGTGGGGCTGGTATTTCAATATCCGGAGCATCAGCTTTTTGAGGTTGATGTCTTTTCGGATGTATGCTTTGGACCCAAGAACCTGGGATTGGATAAAAGGGAGACGGAGCTTCGGGCTTTTGATGCACTGCGCAAGGTGGGCTTTCCGGAGAATCTGTTTTATCAGTCACCCTTTGAGCTTTCCGGCGGACAAAAGCGGCGTGCGGCAATCGCAGGTGTACTTGCCATGAAGCCGGATATCCTGATACTGGATGAGCCTACGGCAGGACTTGATCCCAAGGGCAGGGACGAGATACTGGGACAGATTAAGAAACTGCAGCAGGAGACGGGCATGACCATTCTGCTTGTTTCACACAGCATGGAAGATGTGGCAGAATATGTGGACCGCATCATTGTGATGAATAGGGGAAGTATTATGTATGATGATACGCCGGCCAATGTTTTTGCCCATTACAGGGAGTTGGAAGAGGTAGGGCTTGCAGCACCGCAGGTCACCTACATTATGCATAAGCTTAGGGAAAAAGGCTTGCCGGTAGATGCAGGAGCTACTACCATTGAGGAGGCCACAGAGGAAATTTTGCGGGCATTGAGGTAGAAGTGCCAAGCGGTAATTGCTCTGTGAAAATAATCAGTCTGTAAAAGCAGACCAAGAGTTTTGGAGATTTATATGTTAAGAGACATAACATTAGGACAATATTATCAGACGGAATCCGTCATTCATAGGATGGACCCCCGCGTTAAGCTGGGAGGAACGTTGTTATTTATCATATCCCTGTTTTTCTTTAAAAACTTTTTGGGATATGCCATTGCAGCACTGTTTCTTGCAGTTGTCATCAAGCTGTCGGGGGTACCGTTTAAGTTTATGGTACGAGGCATGAAGACCATTATACTGTTGCTGATGATAACAGTGGTATTCAATTTGTTTTTGACGCCCGGTACACCGCTTGTAAGCTTTTGGAAGCTGACCATTACCATAGAGGGTGCCAAGCTGGCTGCGTCTATGGCAATCCGTTTGACGCTTTTGATTATCGGTTCATCCCTGATGACACTGACCACCACTCCCAACAATCTGACGGACGGTATGGAGAAAATGCTTCGTCCTTTGCGTATAATCAAGGTGCCGGTGCATGAGGTTGCCATGATGATGTCCATTGCCCTTCGCTTTATCCCTATTTTATTGGAGGAGACGGACAAAATCATGAAGGCTCAGATTGCAAGAGGTGCGGATTTTGAGAGTGGAAATATCTTTAAGAGAGCGAAAGCGCTTGTACCCCTTCTGGTGCCATTGTTTATATCTGCTTTCCGCCGTGCCAATGACCTTGCCATGGCGATGGAGGCAAGATGCTACAGAGGCGGAGAGGGACGCACCAAGATGAAGCCCCTTAAGTATAAGAAGAGAGATTACATTGCATATCTTTGCATTTTAGTATACATGGTGGGAAGTATCTTTGTGGGCAGGCTATCTTTTTAGGATGTTTTAGACAGCGCATAGAAAGAGCAGGATGGATATGATGGAACAAAGTATGGAAGAATGCATGGTAAAGGCAGCTGATGTGACACAGGAGAGACGGAAACGCGTGCGCCTGATTGTGGCATACGACGGAACAAATTATCACGGCTGGCAGCTGCAAAAAAACGGAATAACCATAGAGAGTGAGTTAAACAGATGTCTAACGGCACTTTTGGGTGAAGAGATTGCGGTTATCGGTGCCAGCAGAACGGACTCCGGTGTGCACGCGCTGGGGAATGTGGCAGTGTTTGACACAGTAAACCGTATGCCTGCCGAAAAGATTTCCTATGCATTGAATCAAAGGTTGCCGGAGGATATCCGCATCCAACGCTCAGAGGAGGTGGAGCCGGACTGGCATCCCCGCCACTGTGAGAGCCGTAAGACTTATGAGTACCGGATTTACAGAGGGGAATTCCCCATGCCGGTAAAGCGTCTGTATTCGTTGTTTACCTATGCGGCGTTGGATGTAGAACGGATGCGACAGGCAGCCCGATATCTAGTAGGAGAGCATGATTTTAAAAGCTTTTGCCAGACCGGTGCTCAGGTGGAGTCTACGGTTCGCACAATCCTTTCGCTGGAAATCGAGGAGCAGGGGTCAGATTTGGTGATTCGGGTCTGTGGCAACGGATTTCTCTATAATATGGTGAGAATTATTGCGGGAACTTTGATGGAAGTTGGGCAGGGAAAGAAAGCCCCTACAGATATGGAACGGGTTTTACAGGCGTTAGACAGGGCGGCAGCAGGACCTACCGCACCGGCCCATGGACTTATGTTAATGAAATATGAATTTCTGTAGTTGTAGTTTAAGATTGCAACAACGTAAAATAGGGAATGGTAGAGCAGACTATACTTATGTGATAAGGAGGCAATATACAAATGGAATATACACAAAAGAGGGATTCCAATCAGATTACCCGTGAATATTTTGATAATCTCCTTTTGGAGATGCGTCACATTGACAATGTGATGCCGGATACGGGAGTAAAGCTTTTTGGGGAACGTTTTTCCATGCCCATTGCAACTGCAGCACTTTCCCACTTAAACGGTACCAGCGAAAACGGTATGGCTAAGATGGCGAAGGGAGCGGCTTTGGCCGGAGCTCTTTGCTTTTCGGGTATGGGAGAGCGCGAAGAGCTGGCAGATATGTGCAAAACCGGCGCAAAGGTGATTAAGATTATAAAACCCCATGCGGACAATGCCACAGTGTTTGAAAAAATCAGACAGGCGGAGGAAGACGGAGCTTTTGGCGTTGGAATGGATATCGACCATGCCTTTAGCGGACAGGGAGATTATGACGTGGTAGTAGGACTTCCCATGAAGCCCAAATCAGCAGAAGAACTTCGCAGTTTTATACAGGCGACCAAGTTGCCCTTTATTATCAAAGGCGTATTGAGCGTGCAGGATGCCAGAAAGGCTTTGGAAGTTGGTGCGGCAGGTATTATTGTGTCCCATCATCACGGTATCATGGATTATGCGGTACCGCCTCTTATGGTACTGCCGGAAATTGCAAAAGTAATTAACGGCAGAATCCCTATCTTTGTGGATTGTTGTATGGAAAGCGGTATGGATACCTTTAAGGCGCTTGCCCTGGGTGCGGATGCGGTTTGCGTGGGCAGAGCGATTATGGGACCGTTAAAGGACAATGGTGCAGAGGGCGTGAGAGATACCTTCCTTCGTATGCAGAAGGAGTTGAAGGGTGTGATGGCGCGCACCGGCTTTGGTAAAATCAGCGCCATTGACAGTGGTGTAATCAGAAAGCGTGATTTTTAGACGCATGCATGAAATAGGAGAAAGTGTATGAGACTTGGTGGCGGAATCGAAAGAAATTATAGCAACCCGGAGGAATGGTTGGCATTGGTAAAAGAACTGGGTTACAGTGCAGTGTTGTCCCCTATAGACTGTCGGGCTGACAGCAGCACCAGAAAAGATTATCTTGCCTGCGCAAAGGCGAATGACCTGGTGATAGGCGAGGTTGGCGTGTGGAGAAACTGTCTTTCCAAGGATGATGCTGAAAGAAAGGCTGCCATGGAGTATGCCAAAGCACAGCTCGAATTGGCGGACGAGCTCGGAGCCTGCTGTTGTGTAAATATTATCGGAAGCCGCAATGAAATTTGGGACGGCTTTGATGCAGAGAATTATGAGCCTTATATTTATGAGCTGGCGGTGGATAGTGTCAGGGAAATCATTGATGCCGTAAAGCCTAAGAATACCTTTTATACAATAGAACCTATGCCCTGGATGGTGCCGGATTCTCCCGAGCAGTATTTGGAGCTGATTAAGGACATTGACAGAGATGCCTTTGGCGTACATTTGGATTATGTGAATATGATTAACTGCCCTAAGCGGTATGTGCAGAGCACGGAGTTTATCAGACACTGCTTTGAATTGCTGGGGCCTTACATCAAGAGTATTCATGGTAAGGATACGGTTATGGACAGAGCCTATACCACCTTAATTCATGAGGTAAAGCCCGGAGACGGTACTCTGGATTATGTGAAAATTCTGCCCATGGTGGAGAAGCTGGGAGCCGATATTCCCTTCTTTATAGAGCATCTTCCTGACTTTGAAACCTATAAGCAGACGGCAGCCTACATCAGGGAACAGGGAAAGCTGGCAGGAGTAACCATAAAAGACGCAAAAATGTAAAATACCTATTGACAGAAAATGGTTCCTATCATATAATATACAACTGTGACAGTGTTTCGAAATGCTTAGTCAAAGCCCCGACGAAGCATTTGAGATATAGTTGAGAACAGTCCCGGAGCGTTTTAAACTGTAGCCGGACATCTGCAGTTTGGGATGGGGATGGGACAAATTGATCTACTGGATAGAATCCATGGATAAATCATACGGAGGTAACATAATGAAAACATTTATGGCTAGTCCCGCTACAATCGATAGAAAGTGGTATGTAGTAGACGCTACTGATATGACTTTAGGACGTTTGGCTTCTGAAGTTGCTAAGGTTTTAAGAGGAAAGAACAAGGCTATTTTCACTCCTCACATTGACACAGGTGATTATGTAATCGTAATCAACGCAGAGAAGATTAAAGTAACCGGTAAGAAGCTGGATCAGAAGGTTTACTATCATCATTCCGACTATGTTGGCGGTATGAAGGAGACCACCTTGAGAGAGAAGTTAAACAAGAAGCCTGAGCAGGTTATCGAGCTTGCAGTTAAGGGCATGCTTCCCAAGGGACCTTTAGGAAGACAGATGTATACCAAATTACATGTATACGCAGGACCTGAGCACAATCATGCAGCTCAGAAGCCTGAAGTATTGACATTCTAAGGGACAGGAGGAAAATAAATCATGGCTAAAACAGAAAGATACTACGGAACAGGTAGAAGAAAGAAATCCATCGCTAGAGTATATTTAGTACCCGGTAAGGGCGATGTAACCATCAATAAAAGAAGCATGGACGAGTACTTTGGTCTTGAGACCTTAAAGGTTATCGTTCGTCAGCCTCTGGCAGCAACTGAGACCGCTGAGAAGTTTGACGTTATCGTAAACGTACACGGTGGCGGATACACCGGTCAGGCAGGTGCTATCAGACACGGTATCGCAAGAGCATTGCTCACCGTTGATGCTGATTACAGACCCGTACTTAAGAAGGCTGGCTTCTTAACCAGAGACCCTCGTATGAAGGAAAGAAAGAAGTACGGCTTGAAGGCAGCTCGTCGTGCTCCTCAGTTCAGCAAGAGATAATTATCCGTTTTGGAAAATTTATCAATCCCGGGACATTGTTCCCGGGATTTTCTTTAAAATTGTTATTATCAGCAAATCATTCTTGAATACAAATTTACATACGTTATTCAAAACTAAAATCCCTTTGATCAAATATATATTTCCCAGGCAATTCGCCTCTGAATTCATCAATCATTTATCCGCAAAAATTAGTAAAATCTTAAGTTACGTTCAAATAAGAGGAAGTATATATATGGAACGTAATAAAATACGCATTTTACGTTTGAAAAAGCAATATGTAGAAAAACAAACGTAATAAATGGAAGTATGTTACGTTCGTATAAGGAATTCTTTCTATCTAAACGTAATCTCATAATTTTTTTACGTACTAATAACTTGAAACAACTAATTTGAACGTAACAATCAGGTATTTTGTACGTTCAAAATCATAAAATTTTCAATTGAGGAGGTACTGACAATATGAAAGGACTAAGAGACTTGTTGCTAAAAGAGCAATTTAGATTACAAACCATTATTAAAGATACAAAAAACAGATTAAAAAATGCTCCAAGAGGCAGACTGCGTTTGGCGAAAAGCCATGATTATGTCCAATATTATTGGTGTGTTGATGGCAAAAGGTCTGGAGATTATATCCCTAAGGGGAATGAAACATTGGTGCAGCAATTAGCACAAAAATCATATGACGAGAGAATTTTGCAGTTGGCTGAAAAGAGATATTCTCAGATTAAGAAATTGGTGAAAGACTATACAGATGATGAACTGGAAAGTATTTATTTTAAGGAACATCCTGAACGACAGAAATTTATTGAACCGGTGGAACCAACCTGGGAGCAAAGGATGAACGAATGGATATCAAAAGAATATGACGGAAAAGAGTTTAATGAAGATATGCCTGTTATTCTGACAGAAAGAGGAGAGCGTGTCCGGTCAAAATCTGAAAAAATCATGGCTGATTATTTTTATGGGAAAGGAATTGAATATAAATATGAGTGTCCTCTATATTTGAAGGGAATGGGGATTATTTATCCGGATTTCACATTTTTATCAAAGAAGACAGGTCAGGAAATATACTGGGAGCACTGTGGAAAATGTGATGACACCTCTTATTCGAGGAATATGGTGAGAAAGATAAACGCATATGAAAATAACGGGATATTTCAAGGGGAAAGATTAATACTTACATATGAAACGGAACAGACGATTTTAAGTACCGGCAAAATAGAACAATTGGTGAACAAGTATTTGTAAAAATGGTAATTAGACATGTTAAGAACATTGTAAAAGAAGGAGTAATCTTCTTGCACATGCCCTCATACTCCTTATATAATAATCTTAACCCTGCAAACCCAA
>SVFG01000080.1 GCA_015056975.1 Lachnospiraceae bacterium
GCCTTATTCAACAGTTTCAATCGAATTATATCACATAAAATACCAGAAAAACAGAAAATACAATAATTAATGTATTGGAAAACCTTTTGACTTTGCAGTAAGTTTTTCATTTAAGCAAAAACAGAAGCAGCAAGATATATCGCATGGAGCACGGAAAGGAGTTTATTATGAAAAGAAAAGTAAAAGGAACAATCGGGTTTATGGCAGTCACATTGGGATTGGTGTTGGTTACTGCTTTTTGTGTTGTAATGACTGTGAAAAGCCAGAGTAATGTTGAAGAAGTGGCGGTGGAAAACTATTATAGGGAAAAGGAGCAGGAAATGCTAGCGGATACCAGGGCGTATTTGAGCAGGGAGGGATTTACAAACAGTGGAGTGACTTTGACAAGGGTAGTTGACGAGGAAGGAAACAGAGAGTATACCATTACGGTTCACCATAGGAAAATCAGTAATTTACAGGAGGATGCAAGAGAAACTTTAAGAGTGGCTTTGCAAGAGCTGGTTTTCGAGGAAGAAAATTGTAGTTTTTGCCATACATTTCTTGTAAATGGATGATATAAAAAACATGACATTTTGAACGTTTAGGGGTATACTTTATGTAGAAAACAGATAAAGGAGTCCAACAAATGTCATTTATTCCGAAACCACATGAAATTTATAAGCATTTTAAAGGGAATTTATACCAGATAGTGGCAGTTGCAGAACATACGGAGACCGGTGAACAGCTTGTAATTTATCAGGCATTGTATGGTGATTTCAAAATTTATGCCAGAGAGCTTACCATGTTTACCGGTCCTGTAGATAAGGAGAAGTATCCTGAAGCTGCTCAAGAGTTCCGTTTTGAGTTACAGGGGGCAGATGACAGACAGCAGAAAGCGATTCAAATACATGAGACTGTGAATACCTGCGAACCGGAGAATGCAGTAGAAATCTCTGAAGCAGTTATCAAGCCGGAGGTTTCGCATGAAGCAGAGCCTGCATTAGACCCCATGGTAATGGAGTTTTTGGATGCAGATACCTATGAACAGCGCCTGAATATTTTGGCGGGCTTACATTATCGCATCACGGATGATATGATTACCACCATGGCAATCGCCTGTGATGTAGAGGTGAAGGACGGCCCGTTGGAGGAGCGTTTCAGTGAATTAAAGAGTTGTCTGATTACACTGGATAAGTATGAATGTAACCGCCTGCGATAATCTGATAGGTTCCCTTGGAACAGGAGCCGTCTATGTCGTATCAGTTGGATAAAAAGATGGTCATCGGTGTTTCGTCCAGAGCACTGTTTGATCTTACCATAGAAAATGAAATATTTGAATCTCAGGGAGTGGAAGCCTACTGTAAATATCAGATTGAGCATGAACAGGATATATTAAAACCGGGTCCCGGATTCGGCCTGATCAAGGCATTGTTGAAGTTAAATGAATGTAAGCCGGAAAAAGAACTGGTAGAGGTCATTATTATGTCACGCAACAGTCCGGACACATCTCTTCGGGTATTTAATGCCATTAAGCATTACGGACTGGGTATTACACGTTCCGTGTTGGTAAGCGGTGCGGCATTGGCGCCATACCTAAAGGCTTTTCATACGGATTTGTTTTTGTCAGCTTATGAGGATGATGTGCAATATGCTATTGACAGCGGAATTGCAGCAGGTATTATTTGTACAGAAGGAAATAGTGCCGTATATGACAGCCCGGAGAACGTGAAAAGCTTTCCGGGAACACACAGTCAGATTCGCATTGCCTTTGATGGTGACGCTGTGCTGTTTACGGATGAATCGGAGCAGATATTTCAAGAAAAGGGATTGCGGGCTTTTGAGGAGAATGAAAGAATCCATGCTTTACAGCCACTGGAAGAGGGACCTTTTGCAAGCTTCTTAAGAAAATTGTCAGATTTGCAGAGTGAACTTGGATTAGATGGTAGTCCCATACGCACGGCACTTGTCACGTCCAGAAGTGCACCGGCCCATGAACGGGTGATTCGCACATTAAGGGCATGGAATGTACGGGTGGATGAAGCGTTTTTTCTGGGTGGCATTGAAAAGAAGGACGTGCTTTCAGCGTTTGGAGCACAAATCTTTTTTGACGACCAGTCGGTACATACACTCAGTGCATCGAAGCAGGTACCGGCAGCCAGAGTGCCCTATCGCAGGGTTAGAAAGAGAGAAGAATTACACAATGAACTACAAACATATTGTACAGGGTGAGTTTATTGAAAGGCCCAACCGTTTTATCGCCTACGTTAATATCCTTGGCAGGCGGGAAAAGGTACATGTGAAAAATACAGGAAGGTGCAGGGAGCTTTTACAAAAGGGAGTTACAGTTTATCTTGAGAAGAGTGACAATCCGAACCGTTCCACCGCTTATGACTTGGTGGCGGTAAATAAAGGAGAACGCCTTATCAATATGGATTCTCAGGCACCTAATAAGGTAGTGGAAGAGTGGCTTTATACAAAGGCACTCTTTCCTGATTTACAGTTGGTTAGACCGGAGACCACTTACGGTAATTCCAGATTTGATTTTTATGTGGAAACTTCCAAAGAGAAGATTTTTATAGAGGTAAAAGGTGTAACTCTTGAGGAGGAAGGCGTGGTAAGGTTTCCGGATGCCCCCTCCGAAAGGGCAGTGAAGCATGTGGAGGAATTAATTCAGGCAAAGCAGGATGGCTATCGTGTCTTTGTCCTCTTTGTGGTGCAGATGGAGGGCGTGAATTACTTTACGCCCAATGATGATACGCATGCAGCCTTTGGAGAGGCGCTGCGCAAGGCGCAGGAAGCCGGAGTAGAGATTTTGGCATATGATTGTCATGTAGAGCCGGATGAGTTGACAATTAAGGAGAAAATACCGGTTTATTTATCAAAAATTAAAACAAATTTAAGAATAGGAGAGCTTTCAGACATTCCCAAACCTCTTTTAAAGTGGTATGATAGTAATAAGCGCGTATTGCCTTGGAGAGAAGAACCAACTCCCTACAGAGTGTGGGTTTCTGAGATTATGTTACAGCAGACAAGAGTGGAAGCGGTGAAGCCTTATTTTGAACGTTTTATGAAGTCACTTCCGGATATTTGCTCCTTAGCTTATGCAAAAGAGGAGGAACTTTTGAAGCTTTGGGAGGGATTGGGTTATTATAACCGTGTCCGTAATCTGCAAAAAGCTGCAATACAAATTATGGAAGAGTATGGCGGAAGTATGCCGGCGGAGTATGAAAAACTGCTTTCTTTAAAGGGGATTGGCAGTTATACGGCGGGAGCTGTTTCATCCATCGCTTTTAATCGGGTTCAACCGGCAGTGGACGGTAATGTGCTGCGGGTGATTGCCCGCCTCAGAAAAGATGACAGAAGTATTTCGGAGGCAAAGGTTAAGGCGTCTGTAGAACAGGATGTGCGTGCGGTTATGCCTAAGGACAGACCGGGAGATTTTAATCAGGCTATGATGGAGCTTGGTGCGTGTATCTGTATTCCGAACGGTGCACCTCATTGCGAGGCATGCCCGTTGGCTGAGTTGTGCATGGCCCATCAGCACGGTACAGAACTTCAATATCCCAGAAAGGATAAGGCAAAGGCGCGTAGAGCGGAAGAAAAGACTGTGCTTGTAATACGGGACGGAGAGAAAGCAGCTATTCGCAAACGTCCGAAAAATGGTTTGCTTGCGGGTATGTATGAATTTCCATGGGTGGAAGGTCACTTGTCTGCGAAGGAGGTTACAACCTATTTGGCAGAAAAGGGGCTCAAGATAATCCGTGTTACACCCCTTGAGGATGCAAAACACGTATTTACCCATAAGGAATGGCATATGAAGGGATATATGGTACGGGTAGATGAGCTGGAACCTAATAATCCCAAGGATGATAGCCGCGATTGGCTTTATATGGAGCCTGACAGGGTAGAGGAAAGCTATCCGATTCCGTCAGCTTTTGCGGCATATACCAAATACTTAAGTATAAAATTAGGGAATGAAAGATACAGAGAGGAGCTTTAAAATGAAACTATTATCAATTGCAATACCCTGCTATAATTCAGAGAGTTATATGGAGAAGTGTATTGAGTCCCTTTTGGTGGGAGGAGAGGATGTGGAGATTATCATTGTGGATGATGGTTCCACAAAGGATAGGACCGCAGAGATTGCCGATGCCTATGCTGCGAAATATCCTTCCATTATTAAAGCCATACATAAAGAGAACGGCGGACATGGTTCTGCTGTAAATACAGGTATTGCAAATGCTACCGGACTATATTTTAAAGTTGTTGACAGTGATGACTGGGTAAAAAAGGAAGCTTATATGCAGATTCTTGCAAAACTTCGGGAATTGGCAGGCGGAAGTGAAACCCTTGACATGTTAATCAGTAACTTCGTATATGAAAAGGAAGGCGAAAAGCGCAAGAAGGTAATGAGCTACAAACACATATTACCTCAGGATAAAATGTTTACATGGAGTGACTGTCATCATTTCAAAAAGGCTCATTACATCCTGATGCACTCAGTTATCTTCAGAACGAAATTATTGCAGGACTGCGGTATTAAGCTTCCGGAGCATACATTCTATGTAGATAATCTGTATGTATTTGAGCCTCTTCCTTATGTTAGAAATATGTATTATCTTGACGTGAATTTTTATCGGTATTACATAGGACGGGCAGACCAGTCAGTCAATGAATCGGTAATGATATCCAGAATTGACCAGCAGCTTAAGGTCAATAAACTGATGATTGACTATTTGGTAGAGAATCAGGCGGAGATAAAGAAAAATAAAAGACTGTATCAGTACATGAAGAATTATCTGGAAATCATTATGACGGCTTCTTCAGCACTGTTAATCCGTGCGGATACGGATGAGCATCTGGAGAAAAAGAAAGAGCTCTGGAATTATTTAAAGGAAAAGGATTTGGTGTTGTATCATTGGATGCGAAGAGGTATTATGGGAAGCACCATGAATCTTCCTGGAAAGGGTGGTCGTAAATTATCTGTCAAGGCATACATGATTTGTCAGAAGATATTTGGATTTAACTAGAAAGTGATATGAAGAAAGGACAGCGGCACTTAAGTGCTTCTGTCCTTTCTTTTATTCTACCAAAGGGCGGGGCCTTTTTCTGGAACGTATCGTCCGTATTGTACATACAATATCTAATTTATATACAACTACATACATTGCTGCAGCCATAATAAACGCTGTCAGTACATCGAATACAGAATGTTGCTTGATAAATACTGTAGAAAGTACAATTAATGTTGCCAAAATACCTGAGCCGATGCGGATGGCTTTGTACTTTTCTAAGCGTTTACACTTCATAACGGCGATATGTGCACCAATGGAATTGTAAACGTGGATGCTGGGCCATAAGTTGGTGGCAGTATCCGTGCCGTACAGGTTAGAAACCCAAGCGGTAAGGATGTTGTCCCTGGGCATTACAAGCGGTCTTAAGTGATGACCGTTGGGCCAGAGCGTGGATACAACCAAAAATATAGTCATTCCGGTAGTCAAAAATATAAATGCCCTATAGTATTCTGTCTTGTCTTTAAACAAAAGATAACAGATGACGACTACAATATAAAGAAACCATAAAAAGTAAGGGATGACAAACAATTCGCAAAAGGGAATGTAATCATCAAGCTTCATATATATAATCTGATATCCCTTGGTAACGGTTTTCTCCAGATAAACAAACCATGTTAAATAGAGAGCGGCATAAATTATTAAAGGAATGCCATGTCTGTATTTTAAATAAAATGTTTTCAGTTTACTCATATATTGCCTCCATAGAACCTACAACACAACATCTTGTGCCTTGGTATGTCCAAGACAATTTAAGTATAGCGTGAAATTTCAAAAATGCAACACTTTTTTATAAGCCTTAAGGAATCTTAAGAAAACCTTTATGGTTTCTTAGAAGGGGGAACCATAATCTGTATGGCATCCGGAAGGCAGGTGACAGAGAGGGTAGTACCGCAATTTATTACTTCGCCGTCTGTGTGTATCCACATAGGAGAGGAGGTCTTTATGCAAAACTGTTTTGCCTGATAAGCAGTGATTCCCTTGAAGCGGTAATGCTTACCTTTGAATGCAGTGGGAAGTGCAAACAGGATAAGTAGTTTGGGAATATTTCCCGCCACACACAAATCCAGCGTGCCGTCATGGTCATCTGCCTTGGGACAGAACATAAAGCCGCCACCTTCATAGCGGTGAATCATGCCTGTGATAAAGAGCATTTTTTCTATAATAATAGGCTCGCTATCATCCAGAGTAAGCTGTCCGGTTACCCGCTTGGTGGCAAACAGCTGTTTTAAGGCAATTCCAAGATAGGTAAGCTTACCCAAGCCGATTTTGTTGAATGCTTTCTTAAGCTTGGAGCGTGCGACCTCCTCGCACACTGCCGCATCATATCCGATGCCGCAGCTTACGGCAAAGCGATGCAGAGTGTTGTCGCCGTAAGAAATTGCTGCAAGGTCCATAGGACGTGCATGGCCTGTGTGGAGGATAAGCTTAAGTGCTGCAGAAGGGTCCTTTGGAATGCCCAGGTCTCTTGCAAGGTCGTTGCTGGAGCCGGTGGGGATATATCCTAAAATGACTCCGGTGGAATCCGGCATGCCCTGCAGAGCTTCATTTACGGTGCCGTCTCCGCCGAGAATAATTAATTTGAGGGGACAATCTGTATTTTGGGCGAGTATTTCTGCTACTAGCTTTGAAATATCTCCGGCTTTTTGTGAAAAGTATGGTTTGTAGGGGATTTGTTCCTGTTCCAATATCGGTGCTACCTGCTGCTCCCATATTTTCCTGCCTTTTCCGGAGCGGGAAGCAGGATTGATTATGATATGATACATGGATATTCCTCGTCTTTCGTTTGGCTTTATAAGTATCTTATACTGTCATTTTATGTGATTAGGGCATGGTTTTCAATAACTGTTTTTTGGTATGTAATTTTTCTTTGCTTTTAAGGAAGAGTATGCTATAATCTTAATTGAGTTTTATTACAGTAGAGCGTGAAACAGGAGGATGTAACATGTATACTTTAGATGAAGTAAAAGCTGTAGACCCCGAAGTCGCTCAGGCGATTGTGGACGAGCAGGCAAGACAGAACAGTCACATTGAGCTGATTGCTTCTGAGAACTGGGTGAGCAAGGCTGTTATGGCAGCTATGGGAAGCCCTCTTACCAATAAATATGCGGAAGGTTATCCGGGAAAGAGATATTACGGCGGTTGTGACTGCGTTGACGTGGTTGAGAACCTTGCTATCGAGAGAGCAAAGGAGCTGTTTGGCTGTGAGTATGCCAACGTTCAGCCTCACTCCGGTGCACAGGCGAACATGGCAGTTCAGTTTGCGGTATGTAAGCCAGGTGATACCATCATGGGTATGAACTTAGACCACGGCGGACATTTGACACACGGAAGCCCGGTTAATATGTCCGGTAAGTACTTTAATATTGTACCTTACGGTGTAAATGATGACGGTTTTATTGATTATGATGAACTTCGCAGAATTGCACTTGAAGCAAAGCCCAAGCTGATTATCGCAGGTGCATCTGCATATGCGCGTACCATTGATTTCAAGAAGTTCCGTGAGGTTGCTGACGAGGTTGGTGCAGTACTTATGGTTGATATGGCACATATTGCAGGTCTTGTGGCAGCAGGCCTTCATCCCAATCCCGTTCCTTATGCAGATGTGGTTACTACCACAACTCATAAGACCCTTCGCGGACCCAGAGGCGGTCTGATTCTGGCAAGCAAGGAAGCAAACGAGAAGTACAACTTCAATAAGGCTATCTTCCCCGGAATTCAGGGCGGTCCTTTAATGCATGTTATTGCAGCGAAGGCTGTTTGCTTCAAGGAGGCACTTAGCGATGAGTTTAAGACCTACCAGAAGAACATTGCAGACAACGCACAGGCACTTTGCAAGGGACTTATGGACAGAGGTATTAAGATTGTTTCCGGTGGTACGGACAATCACCTTATGCTGGTTGATTTGACCAACTTTGGTCTCACCGGTAAGGCTGTTGAGAAGCTTCTTGATGCAGCACACATTACCTGTAACAAGAATACCATCCCTAATGACCCTCAGTCTCCTTTCGTAACAAGTGGTGTTCGTCTCGGAACTCCTGCAGTTACCTCCAGAGGTATGAACACAGAGGATATGGACAAGATTGCTGAGGCAATTGCCATGGTTATCAAGGGCGGCGAGGACAAGGTTCCCGAAGCTCGTGCAATTGTACAGACTTTGACAGACAAGTATCCTTTGATTTAATAATTAAGAAATATCGTAAATGCCTGTGGAAGGATTCTTCCGCAGGCATTCGTTATGTCGTCCCGGGAGTGGGAGGGGTGTTTTGATGATTCCAGGCTACGGATGGGTATTTTCTAAGCATTGCGACATGTTTTTTTTATCTGCCAGGTCAGCGCGCACGATGCATCCATGCACGAGCACGCTTAAATCGCTCATCCATGAGCGATTTTCCCTGAATAGCATAACGCAATGCTTGAAAATGCAGCCATCCTTCACCACGAACACAAAACACCCCTCCCACTCTCGGGACGACATAACAAATACTGTAGCACAAATTCCACAGCCCTTTTTTCCCTTTTGTACACAAAAAAATACAAAATTGGGTATTGTCTTTCTCGCTTTACTGTGCTAATATATCTTTCGTTGACAAACAAGTGTCTTTTCCACAAAAACATTTAGCCGTTGCCCATTGTGAAAATGGGAGAAAAGAGGGAAGAAAATGTCTATGGGAGAAACAACGCAGTATTTCGTGGTACGCAAGAAGGCGGTGCCGGAGGTATTGTTAAAGGTAGTGGAAGCGAAGCGCCTGTTGGAATCGGAAAAGGTGATGACCATTCAGGACGCGGTAGATGCGGTTGGTATCAGTCGTAGCTCCTTCTATAAGTATAAGGATGATATTTTTCAGTTTCATGACAATTCACAGGGAACTACACTTACCCTGACTTTTCAGATGGATGATGAGCCGGGTATCCTGTCAGATGTACTGAAGATTATTGCAGAATACCATGCGAACATTCTGACCATCCATCAGAGTATTCCCATCAATGGGATAGCATCCTTAAGTCTCAGTATTCAGGTACTTCAGACTACGGGGGATGTTTCCAAGATGTTGGGGCAGGTGGAGCAGAAGCAGGGTGTTCATCATGTCAAGATTTTAGCTAAGGAATAAGATTGGAGGATAATATGGTAAACGTAGCAGTATTAGGATACGGAGTAGTAGGAAGCGGTGTTGTTGAGGTAATCGAAACAAACAAGAGTATTGTAAACAAGAAGTCCGGACAGGAGCTTGAGGTGAAATATATTCTTGATTTGAGAGATTTCCCCGGTGACCCATATGAGAATAAGGTGATTCATTCCTTTGATACGATTATTGAGGACGATAGTGTGCATATTATCTGCGAGACAATGGGAGGAGTGGATCCGGCTTATCAGTATACAAAGGCGGCTTTGGAGAAGGGTAAGAGCGTATGTACATCCAACAAGGCAGTGGTTGCTAAGCATGGTGCAGAATTGCTTGCCATTGCCAAGGAAAACAATTGCAGTTACTTATTTGAAGCAAGTGTGGGCGGCGGTATTCCAATTATCAGACCCATCAATGAGTGCCTGACTGCTGAAAAAATTGAAGGTGTTGTCGGTATCTTAAACGGTACAACCAATTACATATTAAGTAAGATGGATAAAGAGGGCGCGGATTTTGCTGCCGTACTCAAGGAAGCACAGGAGAAGGGCTATGCAGAGCGCAATCCTGAGGCTGATGTAGAGGGCTATGATGCATGCCGCAAGATAGCCATTCTTTCTTCCCTGATGATGGGCAAGAATGTGGATTATGAAAAGATTTACACAGAGGGTATCACCAAGATTACCGCAACTGATTTTGATTATGCAAAGAAGGCCGGAAAGACCATTAAGCTTCTTGCTATGAGCAAGGCAGTAAGCGAAGATGAGGTGCTTGCAATGGTAGCACCTGCCATGATTTCCAGAGAGCATCCTCTTGCTATGGTAAATGATGTATTCAATGGCGTGTTTGTAACAGGCAATATGCTGGGTGATTCCATGTACTACGGACGCGGGGCAGGAAAGCTTCCCAC
This sequence comes from Lachnospiraceae bacterium, assembly GCA_015056975.1. Lineage (GTDB taxonomy): Bacteria > Bacillota > Clostridia > Lachnospirales > Lachnospiraceae > Acetatifactor. Next base: position 10,083 of record SVFG01000080.1, read on the forward strand.
CGCAAGTGCAGTAGTTGGAGATGTAATAGAGTGTGCAAAGTTTTTGGGCGAGAACATTGTGTGCTTCTGGGATAAGGACGAGGCGCAGCTGGTTTCCGTGGCAGATACACAGAGAGCTTTCTATGTGAGAGCAAAAGCTGAGGCCCTTGAGGCAGTTAAAGCAGCATTTCCCGATGGAGAAATTGTTACCTTAGAAGGAAGAAGCGAGGACTTCGGTTACTTTACAAAGGTATTGCAGGAAAAGGATTTTGCTGCAAAGTGTGAGGCTTTGGGTGATGTGATTTTGAGCAAGATGCGCGTAGAAGCGTAACCTGCACAGATAGATTGATGGCAGGATATGCATAAGTATAGACCTGCGGAAATGAGGAGATTATGAAATATATTGTTGTATTAGGTGACGGCATGGCGGACGAGCCCATTGCCGAGCTTGGCGGCAAGACTGTACTTGCATATGCCGACACTCCCAACATGGATAAGTTAAGCAAGCTTTCTGAGGTGGGTATGGTACATACCATTCCGGACGGCATGAGCCCCGGTTCCGATACCGCTAATTTGTCGGTAATCGGTTATGACCCCAAGATTTATTATTCGGGACGTTCCCCCTTGGAGGCGCTGAGCATCGGTGTTCCAATGAAGGATACAGATATTGCCATTCGTTGTAATATCGTAACCATTTCTGAGGATGATGTACCCTTTGAAATGGTTACGATATTACAACGAAT